>JAILQS010000117.1 GCA_024698865.1 Lachnospiraceae bacterium
GTAATGTCTTCAAAAGCAGAAGAGTTCATTAGTGACGAGGAAATTAAGGATTGTCTTAAGTACAGCGAGGAGCACAAGAACGACAGAGCGCTGATTGAACAAATATTAGAAAAGGCAAAGAAAATGAAAGGGATTACCCATAGGGAGGCTCTCGTTCTTCTGGATTGCGAGTTGGAGGATCTGAATCAGCAGATTTACAAACTAGCCAGAGAAATCAAGGAAGAGTTTTACGGCAATCGTATTGTTATGTTTGCGCCACTCTATTTATCCAACTATTGCGTGAACGGATGCAAATATTGTCCGTACCATTTTCATAACAAACATATTCGCAGAAAGAAGCTTTCTCAGGAAGAAATCGTGACGGAAGTAAATGCGCTTCAGAATATGGGACACAAACGTCTGGCGTTGGAGGCAGGAGAAGACCCGGTAAATAATCCGATTGAATACATTTTGGAATGCATTAAGACGATATACAGCATCAAACATAAAAACGGAGCCATTCGTCGTGTCAATGTAAATATTGCTGCAACGACGGTGGAGGATTACAAAAAGCTGAAAGAGGCAGGCATCGGTACCTATATTCTTTTCCAGGAGACGTATAATAAAGAAGCGTACGAGGATTTACATCCGACAGGACCTAAGAGTAATTATGCATATCATACGGAGGCGATGGATCGTGCAATGGATGCCGGAATTGATGACGTAGGATTGGGCGTGCTTTATGGTATCAATAATTATCGGTATGATTTCACCGGAATTATCATGCACGCGGAGCACTTAGAGGCAAGTAAAGGTGTCGGACCGCATACGATTAGTGTTCCAAGACTTCGTAGAGCAGATGACATTGATCCGGATACATTTGACAACGGAATTTCAGACGAATTGTTTGCAAAGATTGTCGCATGCCTTAGAATTGCTGTGCCATACACCGGTATGATAGTTTCCACGAGAGAAAGCAAGGAGTGTCGCGAGAAGGTTCTGGAGCTTGGTATTTCCCAGATTAGTGGAGGTTCCAGAACGAGCGTCGGCGGTTATGCAGAACCGGAGGCAGAAGAAGACAACTCTGCGCAGTTCGATGTCAGCGACAATCGTACATTGGATGAGGTGGTACGCTGGTTGATGGAAAAGGGATATGTGCCAAGCTTTTGCACTGCATGTTATCGCGAGGGAAGAACCGGAGACCGCTTTATGCAGCTTCTTAAGTCCAAACAGATAATCAACTGCTGTCACCCAAATGCGTTGATGACATTGAAAGAATATTTGGAGGACTACGCATCTGAAGACACCGTAAAGATTGGAGAAGCGTTGATTACAGAGGAACTTGAGAAGATTACGAATCCGAAGGTGAAAGAAAAGGCGAAGGAGTATATCGCCAATATCAAGCAGGGACAGAGAGATTTTAGATTCTAGGGAGTCTTTTGTGTATGGCATCGTTTTGCAATCTTTAATAATGGGTACATACTCAATCAATAAGTGTAGTGTCGCCTGTGTGGATTACTTGAATAATAAGACGTCCGTGTACACGAATAGTTTCAAGTGGCTGACACTTGCGTTCTGTTTCTCACGTAGCGGATACTAAGACAGCAAAAGACGCTGTCAAGTACCGACGTGAGAAAAGGCAGCCATTGAAACCATTTGCGTACGCGGACGTTTTTTGTTGGCTAAAATACACAGGCGACGATACGCTTATTGATTGAGAGCTATAGTTTACAGAATAGTAAAAGACAAGATTAAACATCGCCCACAAAAGAATCCGGAGAATCTAAAATTTTGCTGTGCCCTGCTATAAATGAAATCGATAACATCTTTCGTTTTATATAAGAATATTCAAAAAATGACTAATCAGAAATATACCTTAAGATACCTGCCTCCTGAGAACAAACGCATTATGGAAGTTAGACGATTTACACATACACTACAAAATCGAGACAAGATAAGATGAGATGAGACAAAATTGTTAACTGTTTAAAATCGTGGTTGACAATCTGTCTCTTTTGTTTATAATTGTATTTGTTAACTTGATGTGAAATGTGGTTAACATTCGAAATAATTAGTTCATGATTCTAATTTAATTACTAATTTTATGCGAGGCAAGGAGGATTATTATGGAAAATGAAGTTCGTTCCAAAAACAAATTATCAGTTTATCAAATGGCGGTAACCGCGCTTATGGCTGCACTTATGTGTGTGCTCTGTCCGTTATCCATTCCAATCGGACCGATTCCGGTTTCGCTGTCTATTTTCATCATTTTGTTTTCGGTGTATATTTTAGGAACCAGATTGGGTGTGTTAAGTTATGTGATTTACCTGCTTCTTGGTGTTGCCGGTCTGCCTGTTTTCTCCGGTGGGGAAGGCGGTATTGGAAAGCTTATAGGACCAACCGGCGGTTATCTGATCGGGTTTATTTTCCTGGCATTGATTGCGGGTATTTTTATCGAAAAAGGACGCTCTAAAATATGGCTTAGCGTTGTCGGTATGTTAATTGGACTTTTTGTAGATTACCTGCTCGGAACAGCATGGTTTGTCATCAGCATGAAAACCACGGTTGCGTATGCTTTGTCCGTATGCGTAGTGCCATTTATTCCAATTGATTTGGCTAAGATTTTGATTGTTGTGGCAATTGGACCGGTTCTTCGAAAGGGATTAAATAAAGCCGGATTAATACAAAATACTGCGAATTAAAAGTACCACCCGGTGCGGCACCTCATTGTCGGCCGGGTGGATTTTTTATATAGCAAAAAATAAAAATAATATGCACGATTTTATTATGAAATTCCGTAAAAAAAATAATTAACAAATCCTACCTGCTAAAGTAAAATGACATCATTCTGAAAAAAAAAAAACACAGAATAAAATATTTAGAGGAGGAGAAATCAAATGACAAAATTTTTCAGAACAATGTTACAAAAGATAACAGCGATTGTATTGTCAATTATTTTTTTACGGAATTTCACAAGATTTGTATTTGCAAACAAAGA
>JAILQS010000067.1 GCA_024698865.1 Lachnospiraceae bacterium
CTGCTTACAATTCATTATCAGAGGAACAGAAAGCAAGAATCAATACTACGTCATTCCAGAAACTGACACAGGTAGAGAGTGCGATTTCCAATATTCCTGTTGTACAAAAATACAATGTTGTATTTGAAGATGGACAGGGCAAGGTGATCAAAACGGAAAGCGTGGAAAAAGGCACATCAGCAACAGCGCCGGAGAATCTGAAAAGAGAAGGATTCGTATTTGATGGATGGGATGTAGATTTTAGTAATGTTCAAAGTGATATGACGGTAACCGCAAAATGGAAGCAAGAAATCGTTTCGTCACCAACACCGACGACAACACCGACGACAACACCGTCATCAACACCAACTACAACACCGACGACAACACCGACGACAACACCGACAAAAACGCCGGATGTTACTACTTCACCGGGGGACCCGGAAGATCCGCAAGATTCGGAAGACCCAGAAGATCCGGAAAATCCGGAAGAAACGGAGACAATCAGTATTCAGGATGCGAAGGTTATCCTTTCAGAAACTTCATTTGTATACAACGCAAAGGTACAAAAACCGGAGATTGAGAGTATCGATGATCAGGAACTGACAGAAGGTGAAGATTACGTAGTAACGTGGTCCAATGCATTTTCTAAAAATGCAGGTACCTATTACGTTTCTATCATTGGAACGGGTAATTACAATGGTACGGCGGTAGCAACGTACAGAATTAACAAGGCAACCAATCCGCTGCGTATTACTGCCAAAACCGCCACGATTAAGTTCAGTAAACTTAAAAAGAAAACACAGACACTGGCAGTTGACAAGATAGTTTCCTTTACGAAACGCGGACAAGGAGTGATGACCTATACGAAAGCTTCCGGAAATAAGAAGATTACAATAAATAATAAGACCGGAAAACTGACCGTGAAAAAAGGTTTGAAGAAAGGAACGTATAAGGTTAAGATTAAAGTCAAAGCGGGCGGTAATGTAAACTACTGGGATTCTACAGTAAAGAATGTGACGTTAAAGATTAAAATCAAATAAAAAAAGTACCGATGAGTGGTCGGTGATTTATATCGTATGATAGGTGATTTCCCGGAGAGACAGTTGAAAAAATACTGTTTATCCGGGAAATTTTTGTTTTGCCATAATTCGTTCAAAGAAACATATGATTATTTTGAATGTTTTTTGGGGGAATTTTTTTGTTTTCGGACTCTATATAAGTGAAGACACATTTCATCAAAGGTCAGAAGGTTTTGATTACGAAATGTTATATTTGATAGGAGGAATAGGATGAGAAGATTAAAAAAAGTATGGAAACGAAAGGTCGGACGGCAGTTGCTGGCTTTTTTGCTGGTTCTGATTATGGGAATCTCAGTTATGCCATCACAGACATTGGCGTATATTGGCGCCATCCGTGAGACGGCTACTACGGAAAATGGTCTGACTTATGGAACATTTATTAATGGCAAAGATGCAAGAACGTATATGTACATCCAGAATGATTATATTCATTTTGATTTGTGTATAGCAGACGTACTAATGCAGAAGGGAAATGCAGGTAAGCTTGGTCATACAATGCCGACAGCAGTAATAGGAGATTTGCGTACGGATAATCTTGCGGATTATGGTACACAGCAGATTTCCCATCAGGTTGCAACACCTGCAGATTTGACTATAGAGTGGAAAAAAACCAGTTTTTCTTCTATGGCAGAAAATGAAAGACTTGATTGGAGAAATCTGAATAATCTCACTATCATGAAGTACGGAAAAGTAACAGAAGGGGATTATGCTCCAATTAAGGAAGGAATGTATATAAAGTTTCGAGTAAAAGAAACAAGAAATATGCTTGATCCGGAATGGAGACCTTATGACGTCTTGGGACGGTATAAGATAGATAAGGATGTAACCTATACTCTTACTGTTTATTTTGAACTTGTGAAGCTGGATGAAGGAGATATTAAGGATCAAAAAGCACCATCTGTAGTTTATAAGGAGGAAACACCACAGGGAGATATGCAGAACTGGGGTGTTCATGCAGTAGGTAAATTAGGATATGAAAATGGAGCTAATCAGGGTGTTATTATATCAGAAGGATTAGATTATTACCGTATGAATATGGAAATTTCTGATCTTTCAAAGATGGGACACTCTAATGTTGACAGAACAATTTCCTCTGTATTTGTGCAGATGCTTGATTCAAGAGGAAATAACATGTACAGCAAAAATATCTCTAGTGGTATTAGTAAAACCAAGAAGGATTCAATAGCAGAGATATATGTAAAAGATTATGAATTCGCCGCGCCGTTTGTTGCCGCATCAAACTGGTATAATTATTTCAAATATGATGGATGGGGAACCGGTGATGATAAAGGTGTAGAAGGACATTATCTTGATACAGACGATGAAGGGTACGCTAGTTATGTAGAATATGATAATTATAAACTTAATCTTACCGGACATGGCGTCTGGTTTGCAGAGGATGAGTGGACGCAGAATACAGGACATCAGCTTTGGGGATTTAGAAAGCTGATGTCAAAAGAAGAAATTGAGAGAATGTCAGTTGAGCCGGATGTAATTAAACCGCAAAAGGTGGAATTGAGTGGTGAAGCGGATTATCTTTATGTAGTGAAAAACGGAAATGGATATTCCGTAGTGGAAGATGCACCGGCAAGTTTTGTAGCATCTTATTATGGTGTGTATGACAAGCTGGGTGAAAATTATCGTTTCTTTGATGGAGTGTTAAGCTTAAGCCCTACAATCAATATGACCTGGACTCCGGAGAAGAACGGAGAGGATGAAGTTCCGGGAGTTATACTTAACTCGTCAGGTAAGCTTTCCTTTGATGCAAGAAAGATTACGTTGGAGACGCCAACATTTGTATTCTACCAGCCGGCGGATGATAATGGTGAGGTTACAGCTAGTGCTGACTCTGTTAAATTCCTAGGCTATGACCAGGAAGGAGAAGTCGAGGTAGAAGAAGGAAAGAAGGAAAAAGTGCAGTACGAAGGAATTGCATTTGAAATTGATCCGGAACAGAATGATGCGATATTTAATATTGATTTGCCGGGAAACGGAGTCAGTGTTAACCGTGCAAACGTTGCAAGTGATGGAAATATTGTTTTTGCAGGTGAACTTAATATTAATATGTTCGTAGCAGGTCTTGATATGCAGGAACTTAGCTACGGAGGAAGTGGAGAGGACTTTGGAGTAAATGGAATCAATGCCAAAGGATTCTTTGACACAGATAAGTTCTCTGTTCTTGGCTTTTCCGGAGGTGGCGGAAAAGTTGAAGGAGAAGTAAATACCTTCCCGGGAAGAGAAAAATATGCCTTCTCATTTGAACTGGAGGTAGAGGATTTATTTAAAACAGGAGCGGAATTAGAGTTAAGAAGATTGTCCAACGGACAGCTTTGTCCAAACAATCTTTATGCCAAATTCCGTATTGAAGGAGATAAAGGAATTGATATAACGCCGGAAGCACCGGTTGTAACGCTTCAGGGACTTGGTCTTGGCGCATACAATATTGCAGACACGGTAGAGCAGTATAGTGGTGGAAATGTTAAGGCGATTCCACCGGTTCTGTTAAGAGCAACTGCTTCCGGTAAGGTCTGCAAAGCGCTGGATGGTGATCTCAATGTGTTCATTGGACCAAGTAAATTGAGAGTACAGGCAAATGATCTGGCTATTAAAGATTTTAAACTTATTGATGAACTTGGTGCAGAATTCTATGTAAATGATGCGGAACTTGACTATATGGGCGATCACTTCAAAGGATATACCGTTGGTGGTGGTGCCAATATGGATATCAGTATTTTGCCTTCCGGAACAGCAGAAAAAGTAGGTAGTTACAAATGGTTGATTTCTCTGTTTGAGGAACTGATAAGCCTTAAGGTGAGTGGTGACGTACATGCTACTGTTGCAGAGGCTATGGCATACAGATATGGTTATGTACAGCCACAGAAGAAGATTTATGGATGTACCAGCGTCAGTGCAAGAATTTCAACAGAGCTTAATGATAAAGCTGTTTTGGGTTATAAGGTTGGAACAGATGTTGCGACCAGATTCAGTTTAGAGAGTGTCACCTGGAATGACGGTAATATGAAGGCCTTTACAGATTGGATGAATAACACCAGACTTACCGGAGGATTTGCTGCATGTGCATACGCAGGTTCTGCATACGGTGAGGCGAAATATGTAATCAATGAAGGTTTTGCTGCAAGAGCAGGTGTTGATGGTAATCCAAAATATGTATCTACGCTTTTGAAAAAGTCCGGTAGAAAAATTGTTCAAAAAGAGTTTGACTATGAAAATGGAATGGAAATTCAGGGCGATACAGAGAGTATTGAACTTGAAAACGGAGATGCTGTTGTAGCTGCATTTGCAACAAATACGAATGAAATCGATGTAGATGCCAAGAGAGTAACCACTTCTTCAGGTAAACTTAAGAAATTAGCGAAACTGGACGGAAACACAGGAAAATGGACAGATACCGTTTCAATTAATACAAGTAATGTAGCAAGTGATCAGAGTGTAATTATTGCATTGGTACCTAAGAATGGAGATAACGATGCCAAGATTTCTGATGATGAAGCGAATACAATGGTAAATAATGTACAGGTTACAGGTTTAAAAGACAGCTGGACAAAGATTACACCACAGGATATTTCAGGGTCTTCTGATGCTATCAGCATAGATGACAGTAAGACATTGACTGTATGGGGAAGCAAATACAGCGATGATCAGGTAATCTTTAGTACTTTGGAAGATGCATACAACGCTGTTTATGTATCTGTAAAACAAAGTGATTTTCAGGATGCTGTAGATGGTAAATATACATTTAATGTGTCTGCAGACAGGGATTTCCGCGTGGTAGCTATGACAACCAGTCCGGTAACGAGTCTTAAAGGAACTGTGGAAGCGAATGGAACGATTCTGCCTGTCATCGAAAACAGAGAAGAAGGAAAGACATATACTATCAACACTTACTATGATTATGAAGATGAAGAAGGTAAAACATCCAGTCTGCTGATTGCATCTCAGGAGATTGCACCGGATGAAAATCCTGTTGCTGTGGAACTTCCGACAAACGGTCTTCACGTAGCAACCGGCAGTTATAATGTCAGTATGCAATTACTTGGCGGAAAAGGTGCCTATATGGATGAAGATGGGGAAGAAGTAGAATCTACACTTACGCTTCCAATCAGTACATTAACGAAGTTTGATGATAATGGAAATGAAGTAGAGAAGGTTATCAGCTATACCAATGACAATGATGCAGAAAAGCCGGTTCAGCCTGATTTTGTAAAACTTGAAGATGACTGGTATGGTAATGGCGTACTGAATGCATATTGGACACCGTCAAACAGTCCTGATATTGATGGCTATCGCATCGTTCTTTATCAGGAAAAAGAAGATGGAACTTACGCGGATACCGGTAGAGGATATACCTTTACGGAAGAACAGTTAAATAATTTCAAAGAAGGAAAAGTAAATATTGATGGACTTTCATATGGAACGGTATATAATCCGATTACTCATAATAACCCGGTAGCGTATAAACTACAAATGGCAGTAACAGCATTTGGAGTTGGAAAAGATGACAAAGGAAATCTTTTAGAGGCGCAGGATGAGCTGGAAGCAGGAAAGAACTACAAGATTGGCGTTTGTGCATACAAAACTGCAAAAGAAAATCTGGAAGAAGGTTCTACCATTTCAGCCAACAGACAGATTTACAGTGATGAAACAGAGTCAGAAGCTGTAAAAATTGATAAACCGGATCCGTTTGAGTTTGAGCTGGAAGCAAGTGATGGTACGATAACTGAAGGCGAAGACGGCGGATATACGTATCGTACCGATGCAAAAGAGGGAAGATATCTTATCTTTAAAAATGTGAAAGGTGTAGAATCCGGAGAATACTATAAAGTGGATCATGATGGAGATAATGACAACGGTAGTATTAGTGCTTCATACTACAATCCGGTTACTGAAAGCGAGGAACTCCTGGAATGCTCAATCCATAATCCGATTGAGGAGATTGACTCAGAAGAAGATTACAATAAAAATCGTGAATACTGGTTCCCGGTTCCGGATGTAGATGGACTGACTCAGATTAAGATTACTTTGGAGCATAGCCGTGGAGAAATTAATGGACTTCCACGGTATGATGAGACGATAGTATATGTAGCAGTTGAAAATGATAACATTGCACCGGTGGTAGGTGTTGAAGAAAACGTAGTTACATCAAATAATCAGGGTGTATATACGGTAAGCGGTGTAGCTAATGCAGGGGCTGATATTTATGTAAACCGTGAGAAGGTAACTACAGCGGATGAAGAAGGAAACTACACGATTACAGCTACACATGAGGAAGATGGCGAGGAAATTGTTAGTATCTGCGCGAAGGATGCGTTTGAAAATGAGTCGGACGATATCATTATAAAAGTAAAGGGTAAAGCTGCACCGGCGCCAACCACAAGACCAAGCGCATCACCACAGGTATCGCCTACAGTATCGCCTACAGTATCGCCTACAGTATCACCGGCAGCATCGCCAAGTACGAAGCCGACACCGACTGTAACACCTACGGCAGCGCCGGTTAACAAACCATTAGCCAAAGGAACGGTATTAACAGATACGAAAAAGGTATCACAATATGTTGTAACCTCGAGTGATGATAAGAACCCGACAGTGGCATATAAGAAATGTATCAACAAAAAGGTCAAGAAGCTTACGATTCCAAAATTGATTAATGCGAATGGTATAACGTATAAGGTAACCTCTGTTGGAGCAAGTGCATTTGCAAAACATAAGGCACTTACGACAATCACCATACCGGATACGGTTACGGCATTGGGTAAAAATATGTTCAAAGGACATAAGAAAATAAAAACAATTATTATTAAGACGACAAAACTTACGAACAGTAAGATTCCAAAAGGTGCATTTACCGGACTTGGTAAAGGTGTGAAGATTCAGGTACCAAAGTCCAAGAAGAAAAATTATACCTCATGGTTTAGAAAGAAGGGACTTTCGAAGAAGGTTAAGATTAAGTAACATATTTTAGATAAACCTAAGACGCCCGTAGTTCTTACAGGAGAACTACGGGCGTTTATCATGTCGGGAAACTGATTCGACGTTAGATGACAAAATCCAAAAAATTGTATATAATATTCTCACGATAAGAGACACAAACGGTTATGTGTTGGAGGGGAAATTATGAAGAGTGACGATGAACTGTACCGTATGTATTTGTCAGGCGATAAGTCATCATACGATGAATTAATGCTTCGTTATGGTGACAGTCTTACATATTTTTTGAACGGGTATTTGCACAATCTGCAGGATGCAGAAGATCTTATGATTGAATCGTTTGCGAGAATCATGGTAAAGAAACCGGCAATCCGACCGGGTTGTTTCAAAGCATATTTATACAAAACTGCGCGTAATCTTGCTACGCGTTTTCATGGCGTGAAAAGCCGTATTGAAGTTTTTAGTCTGGAAGGGGCAGATATGGAGATTGGAGATTTTTTGTCACCCGAAAAAAAGATTCAGGATGGTGAACATAAGAAGTTTCTTTATCAGTGTCTTGACCGTATAGATGCAAGACTAAAAGAAGCATTATGGCTTGTTTATCTGGAAAAAATGAGTTATGCGGAGGCTGCTAAAGTAATGGGAGTCACGACAAAACGTATCGACAAACTTCTGCAAAGAGGAAAAGAACACTTACGCAAGGAACTTAAGAAAGAAGGAATTACAAATGCGTACGAATGAGGAACGGATTGAGGCACTGCACAGACGTGCCAAAGAGATAGAAAAGAAAAGGCGTGACCGTCAGATTCTAACCGGTCAGATTGCAGGTATAGTTGCGTGTGTTGCGTTGGTTTTTGTATTAGCATTTACTATGCCTGGTTTTTCGGACAACTATCTTGCAGGACGCCATTCTTCTGCGATGAGTGCAAGTATTTTTTCCGACAATAATATGCTTGGCTTTGTTGTGATTGGAATTTTATCATTTGGCCTTGGCGTGGCAGTAACCATATTTTGTTTCTGCCTTCATAAATGGCAGAAGAATAAGGAAAGTGAGCAGGAGGAGAAACAATGATTGAAATCACGGAAAATGCTCTCCAATTGTTGTGCGCAGTCTACTGTGTTCTAATATCAATCAGACACTCTGATAATTTACAGAAGCGCTCCTGGACAATGCTTGCGCTTGCTTCCGGAGGTTTTTTTCTTGGAGATTTGTATTGGCAACTCTATTTGGTTTTCTACCATGACACCCCTCATTATTCTTATATTCCGTATCTAAGCTGGTATGCATCGTATCTTTTTTTGCTGCTTCTCATTTTTGAAATCAGAGAGGAGCATACACCAAAGGTGCGCAATCCCTTCCTTTGGCTGATTCCGGCATTTACATCCGGCATGTGCATTTTTTACCTGCAATGGGGAGACTGGATTGGAAATATTTCAGCCGCTGTACTGATGAGTTTTCTGATGTGGTATGCGGCAAAAGGTGTAATGTTAAGTCTTAAATATGAAGAATATAAAAAATATTTATTTTTCTATATACTGATTCTGGCATTTTGTTTGTTGGAATACAGCTCCTGGACGATATCGATTTTCTGGATGGGAGATACGTTTTTGAATCCGTATTTCTGGTCTGATACGATGCTGTCGATCACTTTTTTGTTTTTCCCGATGGCGCTTAGAAAGGCGGTGGAAGAATGAATTATATCGAAAATATTTTTATTTGTCTCACCGCACCGCTGATTATTTCCGTGCTGTGTTTGCGTGGGAAAGGTAGACGGCAGATGTTGTTTGTTATACTTGGAATGCTTTCAAGCCTGCTTTCTGCTTATGTCAGTACCTTTATTGCCGGCGCTCAGGGCGCTGATTTGCTTTCAGCATCTATGGAAATATCACCGCTCGTGGAGGAATTGATGAAAATATTCCCGGTGGTTTTTTATGTGCTTGTATTTGAGGCAGGCAGAGAAGAAATAACAGATAGCATTATGATGATTGCAATTGGTTTTGCAACATTTGAGAATGCATATTATATGACGCAAAGTGACAGTATGGGGTTAATACATTTGCTGATTCGAGGTTTCGGCACCGGTGCGATGCATGTGGTTTGCGGATATATTATTGCCATTGGTCTTTTGCGGTTATGGGATAAAGAATGGCTGCGCGTTGCCGGAACAATTGCGTTACTGGCGGTTGCAATTTCTTACCACGGTATCTTTAATATTCTTGTTTCGCAGACCGGAGTGGCGGCATTTATCGGATATGTAATTCCGGTATTTACTACCGTACTTAATCTGGGTTTTCGTTCAAAAATCATTTCAAAATAAGCGGTTATATAAAATCTCCCCCGGAAAATTTGATTTTTTTGGGGGAGATTTTCAATTCTATGTATCTATATAATTGAAAGGGTATTTGGGAAATGAGGTGAACTGTATGAGAAGCACCAAAGAGCGTATTTTGCTGCTTCATCAAAGAGCAAGTGAGATTCAGAGAGAACAAGATATAAGACATCTGGTTTGGAGTGGCGGGACATGTGCGGTACTGCTTATTGTGTTACCGATGTTACTTCATCGGTTTTCCAGAATTGTGTCCGGTTACCGGGAAAGTTACTATTCCGCATCGTCACTGTTAGGGGAAGAAGTTGGAGGATATGTGCTTGTCGCTGTTTTAATGTTTATGGCAGGTGTAATTGTGACGGTTATGATACAACGGTTTCGGCGGTTGGGAGAAGAAAGTGAAAACGGTGGTGAAGAGTAGAAAGGATTATTAATCATAGAGCATTTAACTCAGTCGGAGAAATCCCCCACCTCTAAGCGTTAGCGTAGGTGGGGGTTATGACAAACTATAATCAGTCGGGGTACAAGCTCCGACTGAGTTAAACGCTCCGCGAGGATGCGCACGGATTCGGACAGGAATTTGT
>JAILQS010000180.1 GCA_024698865.1 Lachnospiraceae bacterium
GGCGTAGAATCTATATTTGATTCAATAAATAAATCCGGGGGGAGTACAAATGAATAAGATTTGCAAACAATATCGCATGGAAGTTAAATCCTTTTTCCCTTTAATTGCAGGAAAAGA
Source organism: Lachnospiraceae bacterium (assembly GCA_024698865.1). GTDB lineage: Bacteria > Bacillota > Clostridia > Lachnospirales > Lachnospiraceae > JAILQS01. The sequence continues at coordinate 118 of JAILQS010000180.1, forward strand.
AAAAGCGTACATCAATGCACTAATAGATGATGTATGTGACTATTGCGCAGAAGAAAGAATTACAACCATTGAAAAATTATATGAGGCATATGGAACACCTTCCGAGGTGGCAACCACTTATTACTCTATGGCAGATACGACAGAAATGATCAAAAAAATGCGCATCAGCAAGTGGATTAAACGTTGTATGGCATCTGTTTTGGTCATAGTTGCATTATGCGCTTCTGTTTACTCATACCATTTATACCGGGAATACAGATTGATTGCCGATAGCGAAATAGTAACCATTGAGACTACCATTGAATAACTATAGGGAGGCACAGATGAACAAGATTTGCAAACAATACCGCTCAGATATAAAATCCTTTTTCCCGCTTATGGGAAAAAAAGAGAAAGCTTATATTTGCTCATTGATTGAAGATGTTAATACCTATTGTGATGAAGAGAATATTTCAGACATTGAACATCTGTATAAAATCTACGGAACACCTTCAGAAGTTGTAACTACATACTACTCTATGTCCGATACTTCTGAATTAATTAAGAAAATACAGGTTTTCAAGTGGATACAACGCAGTTTTGCATTATTACTGGTTATTTTTACTTTGGTGACTTCTCTATATGCTTATACACTCTATCAAAAGAAAGCTATATCTGCCCGCGAGGACGCATTACTTATGGAAACAAACGATGACTAATAATACTAGAAAGGATTACACTATGAAAAAAGCAGTATTTACACTACTACTAATCTCTATATTTTTTACTCCATCCCTTGCTTTAGCAAGTGGATATAATACCATTGATGAAAACTCATATTATATCACAACTACTATAACCGATTCCCCGACACCGATTATGCTATTAGCCAATAATGCTCAAAATAAGAACAAAACAATAACAAAGAGCAAAACAAAGACAGCCATGGCTAAAGACGGCTCTGCCATTTGGTCCATTACACTCACTGCTACTTTTACCTATGACGGTTCAACAGCTAAATGCACAAAATGCTCTCATAGTTCTACTATCTATGATAAGTCATGGAAGGTAAAATCCTGCTCCTCTACCAAGAAACAGAATTCTGCCACGACAACAGCTAAGTTAATTCATAACACTGATGGTTCACAGAAAACCTGTAATATTACTCTCAAATGCAGTCCAACCGGAAACGTTTCCTAATATAAAAAAAGGGGCATCGCCCCTTTTTTTTATTGAGATAATATCCTTTCCTTAACCGCTTCCCGAAAATCTTCAAATTTCTCCGGATGCTCCACAAAAAACTTCGGACAATTCTTTCCTGTAACATCATAATGACGAATGACCTTCTCCGGTTTCACCTCAAATCGCCTTGCAAGATAGGCGGTCAACTCCACAAGAGAGTCATATGTAGCGTCCGTAAACTTCCCGCTGTCATCCGGATGACAGCACTCAATGGAAATGGTGTCCATATTCCGATCATTGGAGGCATAAGCAATTTCCGTGGTAGGAATACACTGGTATATCGTTCCATCCAGTCCAATAATAAAATGACTACTCACCTTTGTCGTATGACTATCCTTCAGATTTTCGAAATAGTCTCTGTTGGCTTTGGCGTCTGTCCCGGGATTCGCCGTATAATGAACTACAATGCCATCTACTTTTGGCAGTGAAATACCCGGTCTGGAGTATTCATTTATCGTCAGTAAATCAACAATCATTTCAGGCTGTGGTATGTCAGGCACCCTGCTCCAATCAATTCCTGTCTGACTCCCCCCTGCGTGATCCTGACGATATTTCAAAATACTCACGAAAAGCAAAGAAAGCACCGATATCCCAAACAGGATACCGATGCATATATTCTTTTTATTCATTGACACTATAGTTTGGAGCCTCTTTTGTAATATGGATATCGTGTGGATGACTTTCCTTCAATGAAGCGGAAGTAATCTTAACGAACTTACCATTCTCTTTTAATTCCTCGATACTTGAAGTTCCACAGTATCCCATTCCGGAACGAAGTCCACCAACTAACTGGAAGATGGTATCTTCTACAGAGCCTTTGTACGCTACTCGTCCTTCTACACCTTCCGGAACAAGTTTCTTAGCATTCTCCTGGAAGTATCTGTCCTTGCTACCATTTTCCATAGCAGCAATAGAACCCATTCCACGATATACTTTATATTTTCTTCCCTGGAATAATTCAAATGTTCCCGGGCTTTCATCACAACCTGCAAACATGCTACCCATCATACAGACATTGGCTCCGGCTGCAATAGCCTTGGTCATATCTCCGGAATATTTGATTCCACCGTCTGCGATAATTGGAATGTTGTATTCTTTTGCAACATTATATGCATCCATAATTGCAGTAATCTGTGGTACACCGATACCTGCAACGACACGCGTTGTACAGATAGAACCAGGTCCGATACCAACCTTAACTGCGCTTACACCTGCTTCAATCAGATCTTTGGTTGCAGCGCCTGTTGCCACATTACCTGCAATAATCTGAAGGTCCGGATAATGTTCACGTACCATTTTCACGCATTTTAATACGTTGGCAGAGTGTCCGTGTGCTGTATCAATAACGATTGCATCTACTTTTGCTTTTACCAATGCATCTACACGCTCTAAAATGTTAGCAGTTACGCCAACTGCTGCCGCACAAAGAAGTCTACCCTGAGAATCCTTTGCACTTAAAGGATATTTAATCTGTTTTTCGATATCTTTGATTGTAATCAGACCGGTAAGGTTGCCATCATCATCTACCAATGGAAGCTTCTCAATACGGTTCTTTGCAAGAATCTTCTTGGCTTCTTCCAATGTAATACCACTCTTGGCAGTCACAAGACCTTCGCTGGTCATACTTTCTTTGATCTTCTTAGAGAAATCTTCTTCAAATTTTAAGTCACGGTTGGTAATAATTCCAACTAATTTCTTTCCTTCTGTAATAGGCACACCGGAAATGCGGAATTTGCCCATCAGATTATTTGCATCTTCTAATGTATGTTCAGGGGTTAAAGAAAACGGGTCCGTGATAACTCCATTCTCCGAACGTTTTACTTTATCCACCTCATCAGCCTGCGCCTGAATCGACATATTCTTATGAATAACACCGATTCCACCCTGACGAGCCATGGCAATCGCCATTCTGTGTTCTGTAACCGTGTCCATTCCTGCACTCATCATCGGAATGTTTAATTTAATCTTTGCAGTTAAATTTGTTGATAAATCAACCTGGTTAGGGATAACTTCTGAATAAGAAGGTACCAGTAACACGTCATCAAATGTAATTCCTTCGCCAATAATTGTTCCCATTTCTTTTTCCTTTCTTCTGAAACTAAGTGTATTTCTATTCGTTTTCGTTAGTTATTCAAGTGTAACTAAATTTTTTTTCTTTGTCAATATGGTTATTCTCAAATTTTCTTTGCGGTTATAATCTGTAGTGTTAAAGAGACGTCCGGATACACCATCTAACCCGGTGGCTGACGCTTTCGCTCTGTTCCAAACGTAAAAGTACTACGGCAGCTAAATACGCTGCCTAGTGCTGACGTTTGAAAAGGCAGCCTCGAGGTTAGATGGTGTATCCGGACTGTTTCTTTAATCCCTATAGATTATAATATGAAAGTAGAATTCGAGAATAAACTCCGGTGGTTATCACTTTCGCTCTGTTTAGGTACTTTTTCTCTCTCGCCCGACTTTCTCCCGACAAGCCCCTGACTTGCTTTTTGTGCCTTTTGAGGCTGGTTTCCTTCGTTTAGGCAACTTTCTTCCGAATCCCCGCAAGCTCCCAACTTGCTTTTTGTGCCTTTTGAGGCTGGTTTGCTCCGTTTAGGCAACTTCCTTCCGGTGCCCGGCAAGTTCCCAACTTGCTTTTTGTGCCTTTTGAGGCAGGTTTGCTCCGTTTAGGCAACTTCCTTCCGATGCCCGGTAAGTTCCCAACTTGCCTTTTGTGCCTTTTGAGGCTGGTTCGCTCCGTTTAGGCAATTTCCTTCCGAATCCCGGCAAGCTCCCAACTTGCCTTTTGTGCCTTTTGAGGCTGGTTTGCTCCGTTTAGGCAATTTCCCTCCGACTCGCACGAAAGAAACAGACTTGCCTCACTCTTTCAACTCCAGCCATGAGAGTCTTGCCGGCGAAGAAAGAAACAGACTTGTCAGGCTCTATTGATTCCCACCAAGAAAGTCTTGCCGGCGAAGAAAGAAACAGACTTGCTGCACTCTACTGATTTCCGCCAAGAGAGTCTATGCCGTCGAAGAAAGAAACAGACTTGTCAGACTCTATTGATTCCATTAGGGGGCTTTGAGTACGTCTGGGCTTGT
>JAILQS010000005.1 GCA_024698865.1 Lachnospiraceae bacterium
ATTGATCCGAATTATCAGAGATGGATCAGTGGTCTTGGAATAACAAAAACCAATATTTTTCCTCATTTTGAGGCACTGAGGGATGAAATCCTTGACGGATTGAGACTGATAGAGGATATTACCTATGCCGACAGCATGGGACACGAGATAATTGCTTTGAATAATGGAAGTTTCATTGTTATAGAAGATGGAACAGAGATACTTTATGGGGAAGCGTACAGAATCAAGAACGGAGAGCAGAGACAAATCTGCACAGATAATAAATGGATACAGTTATAAATAGATTATTCGATGATATTCCGAAAGAATTGCAGGATACGGTACCTAGATTATAGATGATATAGAATCTGGGATTATTGATATATATAAATGTGATTAATTGTGCAACCTATGAGATAAGAATCGCGGCATGTGATATTGTCATATTCTTAGACTATGGGGAGGACGTATGCATGCGAGGAATCACTGAGCGAGTAGGAAAAGTTCGTGAAGATATGTCATGGACAGAAAATGAGTTGGATCCTGAATTAGTAGAAATGGTGCAACAGTAGTAGGTTATGCATTGGTGAAAAACTCCAGCATCCCCCTGTATCTCCGTCAGTTTTATATTGATCGCCCATACCGGAGAATGCACTATGGCGAGCAGGCGTTTCATGAACTACTAAAATATCTGGATGTAGACACGATAGATATTGAAGTTCTGACTTGGAATGAGAGAGGAATGAGCTTTTGGAAAAAGCTGAATTTCAAGGAACGCAGTGTTTATATGAGATATAATTAGGAAAATGGTATTTGAATATGGAGGAAGAAGTATGCAGAATGTTGCTGTGGATATATTGTTAAACAGGTTTGTTGAACAATCGGAAGAAATATTGCAAGACAATCTGACAGGAATCTATTTACACGGTTCCGCTGTTATGGGATGTTTTAATCCGGCAAAGAGTGATTTAGATCTGATCGTTGTGGTGAATGAACCTCTCTCAGATGATGTGAAAAAAAGATACATGGATATGGTGGTAAAGCTTAACACTTCAGGTCCTGCGAAGGGAATTGAGATGAGCATTGTTACAAGAAAAGTATGTAATCCTTTTGTGTATCCGACTCCGTTTCAATTACATTTTTCTGCAATGCATCTTGCCTGGTATCGGGAAAATCCAGATGATTATATTCACAAGATGAAAGGATGCGATGAAGATCTTGCTGCGCATTTTACGATCATACGGAAAAGAGGCAGGCGGATTTATGGGCAACCTATAGGGGATGTGTTTGCCGAAGTTCCAAAGCAAGCTTACATGGATTCTATATGGAATGATATCGCGGAAGCAGTAGAGGAAATCTCGGAGAATACCATGTATTTGACATTGAATCTGGCAAGGGTGCTGGCATATAAAGAGGAGGAACTTGTCCTTTCGAAAAAAGAAGGCGGTGAGTGGGCGCTTAAAACGCTTCCTATGGAATACCATGCACTAATCCGGGATGCAATGCGCGAATACGTTGAAGGAACAGAAGTCACATATGATGAAGAACTTGCTAAGCAGTATGCCACATATATGCTGAATCAAATACAGTGAGGTAAATTGTTAGGAATGCTATCTATTTGAGGTGACGTAAGAAGAATGAAATTTAATAAATTAATACCGGAATTAAGTGTATCAAATATAGAACGATCAAAACTCTTTTACAAGGAAGTCTTAGGATTTCGAATAGAATACGAACGCGTGGAAGATAAGTTTGCCTTTTTGTCATTGGGCGAGGCGCAAATAATGATTGAGGAATTGAATGATCATTGGGATACCGGAGTGATGGAGTATCCTTTCGGCAGGGGAATCAATTTCCAGATAGACATAGAACATCTGGAACAGTTCGTTGCACATGTAAAAGATAAAGGCATTGAGCTGTTTCGGGATATTTTCACCAGTCATTATCAGTGCGGTGACGTTAGTTTTGAGGAAAAAGAGGTTTTGATACTGGACCCGGATGGTTATTTGCTTCGGTTTTCGGAAACACAACAAACCAGCGAGGTGCGGTGAGGAGGAACGTGCAATGGAATATGTAAAAGAAAACAGTCAAATTTGGGATCAACGTTCGGAAAATAATGATATATGGTCTGTGCCTGTTACAAGAGATATGGTAAAGGAAGCCAGAGAAGGGAATTGGCAGATTGTGCTCACTCCGACAAAACCGGTACCGGCGAATTGGTTTCCTGATGATTTATGTTCCAAAAAGATTTTATGTCTTGCAAGTGGTGGTGGACAACAGGGACCTATACTTGCGGCATTGGGGGCAGACGTAACAGTATTTGATAACAGTAGAAAGCAGTTGGAAAAAGATGAATTTGTAGCTGCGAGAGATAATCTTACAATCAAGACTGTTCAAGGTAATATGCAGGATCTTTCTGCTTTTGAAGACGAAAGTTTTGACTTGATCGTGCATCCCTGGTCGAACGGTTATATAGATAATGTCAGACCTGTATGGATGGAATGCAGTCGTATTCTTAAGAAAAATGGTATTCTTCTTGCCGGATTCGGAAATCCCATAGAGTATATTTTTAATTATGGAAAATTGGAAAAAGGAGAATTTGTTGTAGAAAACAAGATACCTTATGCAGATATTGAGCATAGGGATGATCCGGAACTGATGGCTATTGTAGAAGAGGATGGATATATATGGGGACACACATTGGAAGACCAGATCCAAGGTCAGACAGATGCGGGATTTGCCATCGTAGGATTCTATGAAGATATTGGAGGTACAGCATTGGATCAATACATAAATACTTCCATGGCGACCAAGGCAGTTAAATTGTGATGAGTGGAGAGAAAACGATGGGATATATTTTAGACTTGAGAAAAGTAGAAGGCATTGGACACAGACCGCTTCAAATGGTCGCTTGCGGAGTATTTCTCTTTGATGAGCGAGGCAGAGTGTTGCTGGAACAACGAAAGGATGATGGCACTTGGTGCGTGCCCGGTGGAAGCATGGAACTGGGTGAGACACCGGAAGAAGCTGTTAGACGTGAGTGTTTGGAAGAAACAGGATTGCTTGTAAAAGATTTGCAATTATACAATGTGCAGTCCGGAGAAAAGTGCCACTTTACTTATCCCAATGGGGATGAAGTGTATGCAGTGGATATTAACTTTATCTGCAGATCTTTTGAGGGAGCATTAAAGAGGCAGGAAGAGGAAGTGTTACAGCTTCAGTTTTTTGAAAAGGAAGACCTTCCTGAAAATTTGGGTGTTAAGGATAGAGAGTTGATAGAAGAAATTTGGGACATAGGAGTGTGAAAATAAAAATATTAGTCATAGGCGGAACCAGATTTTTGGCATTCATATGGTAAATGAACTTTTGGAAAAGGGCATGAGATAACCATTGCCACGGCACTCTACCAACCGAGCGGTATTGTTTTCCGAAGATCATTTCAACATTTCAATGTATTTTCCAAGTACCGGCTCAAATTTCACACCATACCAGTGATCGGCATCATCCTGTGTATTTAAGATACAAGCAACGGTGAATTCTGCGGCAATTCGGGCGCTATTATTTTATCGGAAACAGAATAAATTTTACACCTTTTTTACGAGGATAGGATATTTGATTTTACATGACCTTGATAGCATATCTTCAAGGAGGTGAGCTCCATGAAGAGACTATGGAATGTAATCAATGAAATGAAAATTAAGAAAGAAATCAAGA
>JAILQS010000030.1 GCA_024698865.1 Lachnospiraceae bacterium
AAATTCCTGTCCGAATCCGTGCGCATCCTCGCGGAGCGTTTAACTCAGTCGGAGCTTGTACCCCGACTGAGTATAGTTTGTCATAACCCCCACCTACGCTAACGCTTAGAGGTGGGGGATTTCTCCGACTGAGTTAAAAAAAGAAGCAAAAGTATCCAAAAAGATACTTTGCTTCTTTTGTAATTTAATCCAATTCACTCAGTCTGGTCTGCGCCTCCGAAACCCTGTCTGATTCCGGATGTTCATTTATAATTTTCTCATAGTATTCTCTTGCCTGCGCATTTTGTCCTTCCCTCTGGCAAATACGTCCCATAAAATAGAGCGCCTTGCAATTGCCTTCGTCGAGTTCAAGTGCCTGTTGCAAAAGGCTTCTTGCGTCTTCATACTGTCCGTCATTGTAAGTATTTCTTCCCTGTTCTGCAAGTGTTTCCGCTTCCTGACTGTCTTCCTCATCTACCGGTTCTTTCGGAACGATTTTATTGAAAATCTTCTTCGCAATCTCCTCACTGAAATCCGCTTCGGAAAGCCCGGACATTTTGTCCTTCAACGCTTCTTCATCCTCGCCCATATAAAGGTCAACCGCTTCTAAAAGAGTGATGATTTTCTCTGCTTCCGCTTCGCCTTTCTGACTGTTCTTTTTCTCTTTTTCCAGTTTTTCAATCTGGTTCTTTAACTGCTCTATATCTGAGTTTTGATTATCAATCAGAACCTGATACTCATCCTCTTTTACCTCGGCTTCATTATCGGTCTGCTGGTATTCCTCCCTCAGTTCCTTTCGTATCGTCGGGACTACAAGCGAATACACAATGACCACTCCGAGAATCACGCCAATAATCAATGTGACATACGGCATAAAATTAAACCGTTCTTCTTTGTAAGGCGAACCTGCCGTATAACCATGATCTACGAAATCCGGTTCAAATTTCTTTCGGTTCATATCCTCTTCTTTTTCTTTCACAGGCTCCTGGTGCAATTCTCTCTCAGGTGCTCTACCGGTCTCTCTTGTGCGTGGCTCCACTTCATCCTGCTTTGCAACATCTTCCGGCATCTCCTCTATTACATCCGTTTCCTGTTGTTTGCCAAAGCCCCTGTCTCTTTTAAGAATCGGAATATCATCCGGTGGGGTAACATCCTCGTTACGTTTATCCTCTATCTCAGCCAGGTAACGAAGCGTCATCGGATTCCCTTTATCGATGTTTTTCGCATTTTCCAAACATCTTGCCGCATCGTTGTAAGCCCCTTCGTTGATATAAATGAGCGCCAGTAACTGCTGCGCCTTTAAATACCGGGGATTCAATTCACAAATGCGCTCCAGCTGAACCAACGCCAGGTCGATACGACCTTTCTTTGCATTTTCCAGGGCATTGTTAAACTTACGGAAAATGTGATTCTGCGTGGAGAGTTCCGATTCTCTTTCCTGATATTGATTCAGGTAAAGAGAGGCTCTATTATTCTCCTCCTGATAGTTTCGACTGATTACCCATTGTACAAGGGCAGGAATCAATTCTCCAATCTCACAATAAATCAGTCCTAACAAATTCAGGGCGTCGATATTCTTTTTGTTAAGTTTTAAACTCTTCTTCAAATCATCGATTGCACCGGTCAAATCCCTGTTCTTTGCCCGTTCCAATCCGGAATTATAGTATAAATTTGAAGCATTAAAGATTTTGCGGTATGCACGTAAATCCTGATGACATTGTTCACAAATTGCCCTCGTAAACAAAACCTCGCTGCTACAATATGGACATTTCATAATTTCCCTCTCTTTTATTTAGTCTTCCTGTTTATGATTCAATGCTTCTTTCAAAATATCAGTCATATCTGTGATGTCATTTTTGTATATTGCGTCATTTACCTGGTCAATTTCAAGACTTGGTTCAAATTGTTCCAATTCCTTTTCAAAATCAATCATAGGTTCCTCCATAATTCCTAACTCATCATAACTATTGTATCAAATCCAACGATAGAACAAAAACATTTTCCATCGCATTTTCTCGCATTATCGGACAAATTATCCTATAGATTCGGCGAGAATGCAATCTCACCGTCGTCAAGATAGTAGTTTACGTTATAATTCTCAGAAATGATTTCTTTCTGGATCCCGTTTATCTGCACAACACATCCTTTAAAAATGCTTTTCTCAACGACAATTTTGGCACTTTCCGCGCTTGCAAGCATTCCTTCGATGTGTTTGATTTCTTTGAAAATCTCATTTGCCTTTGAATCCTTAGAAATCTTGGCACGCATCAGTCCCATTTTCTTTTCTTTCAAATCATCACTCGGTGCTTTCGAAAGAATCTCCGATAGCTTCACCATAGCAAGATCTAACTTCTTTGTTTCTTCTTCTATCTTCTTTCTTTCATTCAGAAGTGTACTGAGTTTTTTCCGGACTTCGATGTCCACGCCCGCAACTAAAAACGTTTTAACCTCGGACATGTTACCAAAGCAGGTCGCTTCAATACCGCTTACCGCCTTGGTGATACCTCCGACAATAATTCCTTTTCGTCCGGATACAACAACCTTACCTTCTGTGAAAATGTCACAATTCATTATTGCATTGGCACTGACATCGCCTTTGGCAACAATTTTGGTCTGCTCAAAAAACTTACCGGAAACGCTCTGTTTTGCAAAAAGTTCCCCTTTGCCGCCACCTTGCATTCCGCTTCGTAAAATGATATCTTTTCCGGATATCAGTGTTGCACCCTCCACGTTACCGTTTACCGTGATATTACCACTTGTATGTACCGTAGCACCCGTGCAGACATTACCCAGAATCTCAATATCTCCAACGAAATCCAGATCTCCGGTCGACAGCGTTACGTCTCCTGTTATTACCAATACATTCGTAATAAGCAGGCGGTCATTTACATACTCAACCTTACCGGTAAACTGTGCGGTGTACACTCTCTTGTCTTCGGATAGAAGGAAACCTTTTCCCATCAATTGCGGAAGTTCTCTTCCAACGAGCGCTTTGACCGGATTGCCACTGACATCTACACCATCCTTGCCTTTAACGGCAGGATGATAAATCACTACCTCCTGCCCGGCCTCCACCTTTTCCATACGACCAACGCTTCCATAATCCACCGAACCGTCGTCTTTGATGATTGGTTTTAGGTTAATATTACGATTAAACTTGAATTCAAAATAACCGTCCTCACCGTCCACAGCGACAATTCCTTCTGCCACAAGAAGTTCCTGACCATATAACTCATCATCGATAATCTCTTGTAAAATCTCACGTTTCACACCGTTAGTTACGCCATGTAACTCCAGGATTTCACGAAGATTCATCTCTTTATAACCATCTTCATCGGGAGGGGCAACGGTAATGTATGCCCTCAGTCTGTCATCACTGATTCGTACCAAAGATTTGTTTTCTTCCAGATTAAATGGCATACCGTTCCCTCCTTCTCTATCAAGTCTATTTTCTAAGATTACGCAAACGTTCCTGAACCTGTTCCATCATGTCTGTATATTTTTTAAGTTTCTCTTTTTCTTCATTAATCTTAGCTTCCGGTGCTTTACTAACGAACTTCTCGTTATTTAACATTGAGTTGGAACGTTTCAATTCACCTTCCAGACGTTTTTCTTCTTTTTCAAGACGCTCGATTTCTTTCGCAATATCTACCAGTTCTGCAAAAGGCATATAAATCGTAGCACCGTGAATTACTACAGATACAGCATCGTCGCTGATTCCGCTCTTGTCGTCCTGAATCAAAACTTCACTCGCATAACCCAGTGTTTGGAAGAAAGTATTGTTCTTCTCAAATACTGCAGCAATATCTTTTTCCTCTGTTACCACGTATACAGAAGCCTTCTTGCTAGGTGGAACGTTCATCTCTGCGCGAACATTTCGAATACCTTTTACCGCAGCTTTGATAATTTCTACTGCTTCTTCATCTTCTGTAAATTCATATTTGTCTGTAAATTCCGGCCATTCAGAAACCATAATAGATTCTTCTTCGGACTGAAGGTTACAGAAAATCTCTTCTGTAACAAATGGCATATATGGATGTAACAGCTTCAAGGAATCAATCAGAACTTTATTTAAAGTCCAAAGAGCCGCTGTTTTGGTTGTATCCTCATCATTATACAGACGAGGTTTCACCATCTCGATATACCAGTCACAGAACTCTTCCCAAATGAAGTCATATACTTTCTGTGCAGCAATTCCAAGTTCATATTTTTCCATGTTATAAGTAACATCTTTGGTCAACGTATTCATTTTGGAAAGAATCCACTTATCTGCCTGTGTTAAAGACTCCAGATCCATTTCTTTTGGAAGTTTAACTGCGCCGTCTTCCGTATTCATGTTCATCATAATGAAACGGGATGCGTTCCATACTTTATTGGCAAAGTTACGACTTGCTTCTACTCTCTCATCATAGTAACGCATATCATTTCCCGGTGCATTACCTGTGATTAAGGTAAATCTAAGCGCATCTGCACCGTATTTTTCAATAACTTCCAATGGATCGATACCGTTACCGAGGGATTTACTCATCTTACGTCCCTGTGAATCACGAACCAGTCCGTGGAACAATACTTTACTAAACGGCTTCTGTCCCATATGTTCATATCCTGAGAAAATCATACGGATAACCCAGAAGAAAATAATATCATATCCTGTTACGAGTACGTCTGTCGGATAGAAATACTCTAACTCTTTTGTTTTCTCCGGCCAGCCCAGTGTTGAAAACGGCCAGAGTGCAGAACTAAACCAGGTATCTAGTGTATCTTCATCCTGTTTTAGATGTGTACTTCCGCATTTTGGACAAACCGTAGGCTTATTCTTTGTTTTAGCAACAATAATTTCATCGCAATCCTGACAGTAGTAAGCAGGAATACGGTGTCCCCACCATAACTGTCTGGAAATACACCAGTCACGGATATTATCGGTCCAGTTAAAATATGTCTTATCCATTCTCTCCGGAATCAACTGGATTTCGCCGGTTTTTACTGCTTCAACGGCAGGTTTGATTAATTCGTCCATTTTGACGAACCACTGCTGTTTGATCATTGGCTCAACGGTCGTATTACATCTGTCGTGCGTACCTACGTTATGAGAATGTGGTTCTACTTTTACTAAAAGACCAAGTCGATCCAGTTCTTCCACAATTGCTTTTCTTGCCTCATAACGATCCATACCTTCGTATTTGCCACCTTTGGCATTGATGGTTGCATCATCATTTAAAATATTGATTTCCGGAAGGTTATGACGCTTTCCTACTTCAAAGTCGTTCGGGTCATGTGCCGGGGTAATTTTAACGACACCGGTTCCAAATTCACGATCTACGTAAGAATCCGCTACAACCGGAATCTCTTTATTTACAATTGGAAGTACTACATTCTTACCGATGATGTCCTGATATCTTTCATCTTCCGGATGTACTGCTACTGCAGTATCTCCAAGCATTGTCTCCGGACGGGTTGTTGCAATCTCTACAAACTGATCTTTGGTACCTGCTACCGGATATTTGATATGCCAGAAATGTCCGTCCTGTTCCTCATGCTCTACCTCTGCATCTGAAATAGAAGTCTGGCAGACCGGACACCAGTTTACAATTCTGGAGCCTTTATAAATCAACCCTTTTTGGTATAACTTTTCAAATACTTCTTCTACCGCTTCTGAGCATCCCTCATCTAATGTGAAACGTTCTCTCTCCCAGTCACAGGAGGAACCAAGTTTCTTGAGCTGCTCTACGATAGTTCCGCCGTATTCTTTCTTCCATTCCCAGGTTCTCTTTAAGAACCCTTCTCTTCCTAATTCCGCTTTGTCGATACCTTCAGACTTAAGCTGATTGATTACTTTAACCTCTGTAGAAATACTTGCATGGTCCGTTCCCGGAAGCCATAAAGTTTCGTATCCCTGCATTCTTTTAAAACGAATCAAAATATCCTGGATTGTCTCATCCAGAGCATGTCCCATATGTAATTTACCTGTAATATTTGGAGGTGGAATAACAATTGTAAACGGTTTCTTTTCTTCGTTTACTTCTGCATGAAAATATCTTTTGTCAATCCACTTTTTATATAACCTTCCCTCTATCTCTCCCGGGTTATAATTTTTCTCCAGTTCTTTACTCATTTTTTGTATCTCTCCTTCTAATTACTCAACGCCTGTTACAGCGTAAATTTAGCAATAAATAATATCTGTGTCTTTGTATAAAACACCACTCTCAAGACTATATAAAAAATCCCTTATTGTCAAGGCTTTTACTAGATTTCGATGTCGTAGCTTCTAAGTACAGCGTTGATTTCTTCTTCCAGTTCCGGATTATCATCCATTACCTTTTGTATTCTGGCAAGACACTGATTTCGAAGATTCATATTGTAATCCACGCGCTCCCTGAGCATCTGTCGCCGTACATTGAGATTATGCCTTGCTTCCACCATCTCGCGCTCATCAATAAACGCTTCCGGCTGCCTGCTCCATACATCTATGTTTTGTACGCCCAGACGAAGCAGTTCATTTTTTAATAATTCCATGTTGGAATCCAGCTTTTCGCTGTTCATCTGAGACTTCTTCTGGTAATCTGTCCACTGCAAATATTGTTTCCATTGGTACTCCAACTCATCTGCCGTTGTAACTTTATATTTTTCATGAACATAATCCAGATAACCTTTGCTGTTCACCTGTTTGATATTCACACTGTTAATCAGGCTTAACAATCTTTCCTGTCTCGCCTCGAGATTCTTCATATCTACGCGGTTTTTACGACTCTCTATAAAAATCCAAAGGCCGCTCACACCAGCCATCAAAACGGTGATGGAATACGGAATACTCATATCGGTCTGTGAACCAAGTGCAACCATAACAAACAGAACGAAAAATGAGAATACCAGTATGGCTATCGCAATCGCAATTCTCTTTAAAGCTCTTTGTTTGAAAAGAATCTCCCGACGTTGCTTGCGTTGCGCCTTTTTTTCATTTTCAAGTTTGCGGATATCTTCCTCTATTAAGAGAGCATATTTTTCCTGCTCCTTCATCTCATTGATCTGTCGGTTAATTCCACCGCGGGTATTTTCCAACTGTTCCAGATTACGAATCTGCTCCGCGCTAAGCGTAACTTTGCGTTCTTTTCCTTTTTCCTGTTCTCTAAGGCACAGAACGATATTCTTGGCAGCACCAATCAGTTCTTTCCTCTTCTCCATCGGCTCTCTTTCAAGCTTCTGGATATCTGTCAGATAAGAAGTCACAATACCGTATTCCGTTCTAGCTCCTGCAATCTCATTTTGCGCTGCCACCATGTTTTTGCAGTTTTCTTTCAAATCCTGCGTCGTGGAAACCGAGGTGTTTCTGGCATAATCCGATAGTTCCGTATCCACGCTGTCCAGTTTCCAGTCGTCTGCCACACTTCGTCTGCTTTCACGCGTCGTGTTCTCTATTACCTTCTCTGTTTTTTCTTTCTTTTTTCTACGTCTAAACGAAAACATAATGCCCCTCTGATTTATTGTTCAATCTGTCGACTAAGCCGGTATTCGTTGCGAATTCGATTGATAAAACGATTGACTTCCTGATAATAATCCTCTACCCGACCAGTCTTCTTATAATTCCATATATGTTCCAAATCCTCGTAAGGTTTGGACTCTTCTGCTTCTATCATTTTAAGTTCCAGTTCTTCTACTACACTTTTTAAAATGTCGGTACCGTTTGGATAGTTCTCCGCTTCGGCGTACAGACCTTCTTCCTTTCGATCCATCAGACGTGCCAGGAAATAAGCCCGCAGACTTTCTTCTTTTTGATTGCGTGCATACGCCTGACGAAATTCTTCTGCGGATTCGCTGTAGGAACGGGAATGGCAATGCACAATAGCAAGATTATGCATAATATCACCATAGAATATGCTATCCATATCCTCTGCTTCCTCACCGTTAAGCAGCTGCTCATATATCTGGCATGCTTCTTTATAATTACCGTCGGAAAGGAAATGATCTCCGGTGAGCTTCGTCCGTTCCACCGGCGACATTTTCGTCAATTGGTCAATAATCCGAATCAAGGCAACAATTTCATCTTCTACATAGTAGTCGCAACTACAAAGTATTGTAACAACAATATCTTTAAACGAATATTGATTCACCGCTTTATGATTAATATTGGTTGCCAGACTTTCCATTCCAAGTTCCGTTCGAATCCATTCCGGTAATTCCAACGTCAGATCATCTCTGGAAATCGTGTAAATATTCTCATAAATATAATAGCATAGTTCCTCTATGGAATAAATCCTTGTACCCGTAGCTTCAAAACAATATGGATTAGTCGCTATATTTCCTTTACAAAGAATTACTTTTCCCATTGGTCTCTCCATTCCTCTAAATTGCGATAATCTTCTCCCATACCCTCTGCGTCGAAGCATAGTATTCGCCAAAGCCCATATCTTTCACGCGAATCACGCATGTATTCTGATCGACACAGGTGGCATTAATACGCAGTCTCGTCATTTTATTCGGGCGGGATGGCATATTCTCCATGGTAAGAATGTGCTCTGCCCTTTCCTTCATCGTGATATCTTTCACTTCAAAGCGCAGTTCTTCTTCCTCATCCAAAATCACGTATGCGGTTTCGTCGATATCATACCAGGCACTTCCCGCCTTGAGTAGTACCATTTTCTCCACTTTTGCATCTGTATACAAAGGAATGCTTACCGTACTTCCGACGGTTTCTTCTCCCAGGTAGACATAATCTACCATCTTGCCTTCGCAAATATCCACTGCACTGTAACATGCGCCCGTAGAGTAGAGGTTCTGTCCGCGGAACACGCGCCTGCCGGCACATATTTTCTTAAATACCTCATCCGCCCAACTCTCACTAAATCCGATACCGGTTGCGAAAATCGTGGAGATAACCTGTTTGTATAATACGCTGTTGGCAAGTTTGCCAAACAATGCAGGCGGACTGCTTTCGCCTTCTTCGTTTTTGAGCATCTCATAACTGAACTGTTTGGAAAAATCCTTACGCACGATACCAATTACCATAGGATTCTCTTTCCGGTTAATTGCCAGTCGATAATAGAACAATCCACGACTGGAAAAATCAAAAAGTCCAACGTCATTCATCCAGATTTCTTTGCGCTGATGCAGGGTATAGGACAAATAACTCTGTCCGTGTCCATGCACGGTCACGCGGTCTTTCATAATTCCCAGACCTTCTAAGGACTGGTAAATGGCATTCACCAGGTTCTGATTCAGACTATCCACGGTTACGACCATCATTTTAATTGCGTCGTTTGGAAAATAAGAACCAAGCCTTGCAAGCGCCTTTTTGAAAAATTTTTCAAGCAATGTGACTCCGTCCAATCTGGCGCCAAACACTTCGAACTGTCGACCCTTGCGGATTCCTTCCAGCAGATTATTAACCAGTACTCCCTGTCCAAACTTTCCAAGCATCAGGGCATCCTCTCCATATAACCATTCTCTGGTTCGTTCGTTTACCGCAAGCACCGTCGGGATCAGATCTTCTTTCTCATATTTTGTTTTGCCAAGTGTTTTCACTTCCCCGGTTCGCGGGATATAACAACTGATTTGTGAATAATCATTATTCAAATCAAAGCCGATGTATAATGTCTGTTTTTTTTCCAAGAAGTTCTCTCCCTTCCATGCAGAAGCGTTGCATCGTCTGTTATAACGGCTTGAACATTTTCTCTCCTGCATAATTCTTCTTTAAATAATAGCGAAGCATATTAAACATTGTTTTTTCATCTCTCACTTCATAAGATTCCAGAATTGTATTTATGATATGGTATTCCGTATCTCCGGAAGTTTCTTCATTATTATCCAGCGTATAATTCAAACTTTCCGTAATATGCTCTTCCTGTCCGTCATGCTCTGTAATATAGTATTGCAATGTGTCTCCGTAAAATAACAGCACCGGACACACATGAATTCCATGGAATGTATTTTCCATTACCTGTGAAACAAATTCTTCCTGTCCGTCATCATTGGATATTACGTAATGAATCTTAACCGTGTGCGTCGGCTCGCACGTATATTCAATGTATGTATTCTCCATAAGGCTTTGCGGAAGATCCAGCTTATCCCTGAAATCTTTGAAGAATGGGAGAATTATTCCCTGTCGGATAAAACTATCCAAATTATAATCCACAAATCCCAGTTCCTCGGTATTTAACATGGATTTGCCCGAATAATACTTGAGAAGCGCGAGCGTAACCACTTTGCTTTCATAATTCGAAGCTTCTCTTGCAAGAATCGAATAAATCTCCGGATGGATTACTCTGTCCATAATCAGATATTTGTACGCGTTATATGCCAGGTAGGCACGAATCACCTTGCGGTCTCCATTTCCTGCATAGTAAGAGGCAAACACATCATACCCCATCCGAACATAGTTCTCTGCAAATAACATCTGACTAAGCAGACGTTCCTCCAAAACTTTTGTCTCAAGTTGCTTCTCTTTGGCGGCTTCCCAGATGCGGTACATATCTTTGGTTGTGCCGTTGAAATGCCTTATCAGATAGCGAAGCATTATTTCGTTGTATTTCCCTTTGATAAAGGCACGGAAGGAAAGATACGTAAGAATATCACTCTCTTCATCCGAATCACTTCTCTCAATCATATCTGTACAAAAACGCGCCAGTCTGCCGACCGGGACATTTGCAATGCTGTATTCTCCCACCGCATGCAAAATAAATTCCCTCGCATCATATATAATGGCGATATTAATAACTTCTCCCCGGTGTTTCTCGTTCAGATACTTTAAATCTATCTTGTCAAGAATCTCCAATACCTTTGGTTCTTCTATCTTGTCATAGTAATAATGGAGCAGAACTCGAAGCAGCTCATTTTTGAGTGATTCCCGTATATCCTCCATTGCCACGATACTTTCGTAAATCTCATAAAACCGTTTTTCCTGCTTCTGATACTTAACGATTTTTTCGTAGGCATGCAATAAAAGCGCCTCATTATCTTTTTGATACAACAGACACTTTCGTGCCAGCGATTCCATATCTCCCAGTTTCTGAAGCTGGTATTTTACAGTATCGATGTAGCATCTGCCATCCATATCCTCAAGCGCAATAATCGTATCCTCCGTGTAAATATGCACATCCGCCTTACCGTTTTGAAGCGGAACATACGCTCCGTCTCGTCTTTCTTTGTGCCAAACCCACACTCCGCGAATATTCGGATTGTCACAATACAGTGTATGACCAAACACCAGCTCGGAAAGCATTGGCGAAAGTTCTTCCAGGTTCTCATCCGTCACCGCATATTTGTAAAGAACCGCATAGTTCTTATCCAGTTCAATCAGTTCCTTTGTCTGTGCATTATCTTTGTTCAAAAGCAACCATTCCTGAATCAGTTTTTCATAATTGCTGTATACCGGATTGTTAAGATATCCATATCTAAGCACATAAGAAAACAAAAATGCCTGTTTTTGCGCATTCATCGTACTTCCATATACAAAGTAAAGCAAAATGTTCTCCGGTATAATCCGACCACGCATTGCTTTTTCTTCGTCAATAGAATAAATATAGTATTCGAATAAATCTTCGATTTTGAGTTCCTCTTCTACTGCCAGCCGATACCATTCAAAGGCCTGTTCATCTCTTGCATCCTTTTTAATCAGCATACGACAAATAAGCGTCAATACATCCTTTGTTCCTCTCTTATCGTAAAGAGCCAGCATATTTCGGAAAACAACCGGATGGAAAGGTGCATTTTCCGCCAGATACAAATACTGGTCAATCGCATTATCCTGCAGATACTGCATACGGATACCCCAGTTCATGCAACGGATTGCCGAAGGTGTCAAATCCAGTAAAAGAATCGGGTTCTTATTCACCATTGCACATATTTCCTGATACAATACAGGGGAATGTACCCCCGCATCCAGTTGATTCATAATATCTTTAAATTTTTTGTGCACATCAAATTCGTACGTCACATCCAGATAAAGAAGGAACCAAAGCATTCTCCAGTTGTCATATCCATTCTCATAAAATCCACGGATTGTAGATGCTGCATCTAAAATATCCTCTTCTCTTCGTGTGAACATCGCCTTCAAATACCAGAACGCAGCCTTCTCCTCCGTAGAGAATTCTTCGATATGCTTCTCCAGTTCTCTGATTCGCCGGATTGCTTCGTCCTCCTGACGGCTGATAATATATAAATGTAACCGGAACAAATCAAGCATGGTGGAATCCTTATATTGTTCCATCACACGAATCAGACTCCACGCATCATAAATGTACGTTTCGTGATTAATCTTTCCGGTTCGAAATTCCAGATAATTATGGAGCATTCTTGACTTGAAGTTTCGCTCATAGTATGAAACCGTATGCGCTTCGCCTCTTCGTTTCATAATCACAAAGGAAATCTCTATCGTATCACAGATAGAAGTAATCACAATTTTCCCTTCATTCTTTCCAGGATGCAGTTCCTTCACATCTACCAAAACATCCAGATGGAATGCATTGGCGGTGAAATCCTCACTCCTTAGAACGCTCTTTTGTGGTTTTAAAAATGATACATTCGACTGTACTTTTGCCTGGAGATACCCCCAGTTCTCTTTGCGAATATCAATTCTCTCCATGCAGTTTTCTGTCGGATCCTCAAAAGAAACCTGCGTATGATCCACAAATAGTCGAACCGGCTGCTTTTTCTTCTCCGCAATCAGAAACTCTTCCATTGCCTGTTCCAGGACAGTGCTTTTCATCAACGCTTCGTAAATCAAAGAAGAACGCTCATTTTCTCTGAGAAATACTCTTCCAAATTCCTCTGAGCCAAATATTTTCGCCGCTTCTCTAAAATCAGTTTTTGCAAGATTGGCAAAGTCAAATAAATCCTTAATCTTCCCCAGGGAAGTCTCCGTAAAAGCCTCCGTAATGAGCGCACCAAAAGCAAGATTACACTCTCCACAATCAGATACAATCTGAAAATTCGCTGTAATCTTCTGTCCCGCTTCTGCATTGGTTGCATCAAAGCTATACTCTATGGTGTTGTAAGTTCCCTGAAATGTGTTGTGCCGGATTTTGAGAAATTGATTGGTTGAATAGACAATTCCTTTCATTTGACTAAAATCACTATTATGCACAGTAAAACTACCGTTACATACTTTGCCGGTTTCTACCGTAACCGAAATGACATCATCCGACAAGACAATGCCCGGTAATTCGTACGTAAACTCTTCTCTTGCAAAGCTCTTGATTTTATCTAACAATGTTCCTGTCCCCTTAGCTCTCCCGGGTGTATATTATAAACCCGTTACACGGGTGTATATTATAAACCCGTTACACGGGTGTATATTACAAACCCGATATTATATTAATTATAGCATTAATACACGACTTTATTCAACACTAATCCCCATTTCTCTTGCCGCTATTTCCCAATATTTTTCCGGTACTTTGTGATGGGTAATCTCGACTCCATCTGCCTTTGATAAATCATACGCCCGTTTTGCGCAAAGCGGGCCTACATTCTCTCCGCATAACATTGACTGCATTATACAAACCGGCCAAAGCTTTGCCATCTGCATCAGGCGGCTTTTCTCAAACTTCATTTTCAGTCTTTCGTAATCAAACGGTATCGCACAAAAACGATAGCTCCATTTTGCACCATCCCATTCTATATATGCCATATGCGCCTTTTTAATGTCTCCGATAGCAACGCCCAGCGACCCGGGATTGAGAACGACATGCCCCTTATAAAGATACACACCCTGCCTGTGGGTATGCCCGCAAATCAGCCATTTGGTCGTCAGATTCTCAAGCGCGGCTTTGGTATTGTCACGATCGATATCTAATAGTTCCCGGTTCGACAAAGGGGAACCATGTGCGATTGTAATTGGTTCGGCTCCTTTTGGTGCAAACACCACACTGTCCGGCAAAGTTTTGAACCACGCAATATCTTCATCCTTAAGTCGTTCAAACGTGTACAAAAGACTTCCCTTGTATGAGGAGCAATCCCATACCTCCGTTGGCGCTTCCTTGTACTGTATAAAATATTCTTCCCGGTTTCCTCGAAGGACAACCGCCGGGTATTCCTTTATCAACTTTCGCAAAAGAGCAAGCGTGCTCTGCGGATCCGGACAGTCGCTTACATAATCTCCAAGAAGCAGTACTCCGTCCGGATTCTCTTTTCGTATATTTTCCATGCACGCCTCAAGTGCCACGTCATTACTATGAATATCACTTAATACTGCATATTTTAGTTTCTTCAAGTTTTCACCTCATTAAAAAAAGAAGCGTGAATATAATTCACGCTTTGCGTTATTTATTATTTTCTTTTAATTCTTCAATCTTTTCTTTGGAAATAGTGATATTATGGAAGGCCGCAAAAAACTCGGAAGAAAAATCATCAAATTCCTCCGGAGACTGCTCATAAGCCTCATATAACAATCTTCCCAGAATACGATATTGCTCACGTATTTTGTATTCTTCCGCCGCAATACCTGTATGTTTTACAGCTGCATCCGCAACCATCTTTGTCGCATTTACAAATTCAACACCGGCATTCTGCATTCGTTCTTTAAATTCCATAATTTCCTCCTTATACACTGCTGTCGCAAATAGAGTTACGATGTAATTATACTAGGGAAATTATAGCACATCCGCGGATGAAAGAAAACAGGGGTTTTTACTTCTTTACCACTTTAGAATATTTGCCGTACAGTTTTTTATTTTTCACTTTCTTATACGCCCTTACTTTAAAATAACACGTCTTCTTTTTTGCTTTGGAATACGTAATCGAAATGCTTGTTTTTTTATAGGACGAAACGGTCTTTTTCTTTGCGTTTTTAAACTTTTTATTCGTTGCGTATACAACCTCGTAGCCTGTAATTCCTGTCATACGCTTCCACTTAAGTGTAAACGTTCCCTTCTTTATACGCTTTGCTTTTACACTTTGCACCTTTTTCGGATTGACTTTAAAAGTCGTCTTCAAAGTCCCGGTGTAGCTTCCGATTCCGATTGCTGTTACCGTAGCGTATCCAACAGACTTATTGTTGGCATATTGCACTTTATAATCCGTTCCGTTCTTTAACACCTTCTGATTAACCGTTAAAACGATAGACGGCGTCTGTGCTTTTCCGTTGTACGTTCTTGCCTTTATGGTACTAATCTTACCACCTGTAATGCTGATCGGTATTTTCGTCGGTGTTACGGTTGGATTAGACGTCGGTTTTACCGTTGGCGTTGGTGTAGGTGTTGGCGTTGGAGACGGTGCAGGTATATTTCCATCTGCAATCTCGCTATCCAGATAATCATCCAGTACTGCTACTGCTTTCATTTGCGACGCATCTGAGAGTACAAGTGCTTCTTTATATATCTTACTCCTGGATTGTGCTACAGACGGATTCTTTCCATCCGTTGTATAGAAGATACGCGCATTCGCATTATCTGAAGTTATAGTGACGGTATTCGTTCCATTTTTATTATCCTTTATCTGCATCGTAGGAGTGGACAATTTTGCCGTATTTGCCACTACCTCACCCGGTTCAGTCTGCGCAAGACGGGCATCCGGATTCCGACTCGTCCGGGTAAAATCCGGAAGGAGTCCCTGCCAGACATCCTCCGGAATATGTGCTCCACTATTACCATCCTGATCATCAATCTGATCTCCATTCACATTAAAGAAATTATATACTACCGGCATTGATGCCAGATCTGTATCATCCCAGGTACAGTCCACCAGATACCAGGTTCCAAAAAGCCGAATTGCATTCCATGCATGCCCTTCACTCGTTATCTCAATTGCATCGATTCCCTGCGCATTCATTAAGAGCTGGAACATCTTTGCATAACCGGCACAGACCGATTCACCTGAGTTTACAACGCTGTAAACAGACTGATCGTATTCATTCTCCTCATACACAATTCCTTTAATAATCAGGTCATGCGCAATCTTTTCTTTCTCAACGATGGTAGTTCCTTTAGACACCTCGTTCGTCCATTGTTCCATAAAGTTTTTTACATTCTGTGTCGCGCCTTTTCTGACGGTACCATTTGCTAATGTTCCGTATGTCCCAAGACATATCGTGATACGATTACTTTTGGTACCATTTGCAAACTGCGGCTGCAGAAAATAGTACTGTGGATTGGAAAAGAAAAATACCTCTGCCACTTCTATTGCCGCATCAAGTTTGTTGGCATTTCTTTCTTTAATGGCTGCCCGTTGTGTTGCAGTTCCTATCTCTGTCTCTAAAGCAATTCCTGTATCAATTGCTTTGGTCGGATAGAACATCTCACCATCTACCATCTGTCCTTTGATACTCTCCGTACCTTCCAGATACGCAAGACACATCGCATCAAACTTGTCATAAATTACTTTTTCCTCTTCGCTCAACTGATTATAATAATAGTTGGTAGCATAAATATCCCAGTCTGCACTGTTATAAATTGCAGACTTTTTATTCCTGCTGTAATACATAGTAGAAGAATCCGATTCACCAGATGCCTCCGGTTCAAACATTTCGCTATCTTCCATCTCACCCAGAGAAATACACTGTATCTCTTCTAGTCCCTGTCTATCCGTATATTCCATATCATTTACTTCACTCTTTACGACAGCCATCGCTTCTTTCGTGGTAAACTCTTTTGGCATTATAGCAGATATCGCCAGTAGTATGCACAAACATAACGCAATCCGTCTTTTATTGCACATAGGCGTTACCTCCAATTCTTAGTACTTCTAATGCGTCCACTGTGATTCACCACAGTTTAGCACCTTAGTAATCGTACTATTTTTCGTTGTCAGCAAATCGTCGTTTTAGTGAACATTCAGTGAATAATCTATGGATTACGAATGTCATCCTGCTCCAGTTTTGCAAGAATCTCTGCCTTTCTCGTCCCAATCATCAAAGTATCTCTGTATTTTTCATACTTTGGAACCTGGTTGTCCATAAGATACATTGCTGCCTCCTGCGAAAGAGTAAGTCCGGTCACAAACACTACCATTTCCTGTCCTTTGAGCATCGCATCTTCAAGGAAAGTAAATGCGTTCTCCAACAGTTCTTTGATTTGCTCCTCTTTTTCCGTAAGTACCGATAAATGTGCATCAAACGGCGTCTTCACCTGCATAAAGGCATCCTTTGGGCTGATGTCTTTTGACCAGTCA
>JAILQS010000038.1 GCA_024698865.1 Lachnospiraceae bacterium
TGTAGCTCAGAGACTCTTTGACATGCAAGAGTATTATGATAAACTCAACAACATTCAGAAGAAACTTATTAAAATGAAGGTTGCATAAGAAGTACTGTTTTAGCTGAAAGATGAATTTACACACAAATATGGACTTGACTCCAAGGAGCAAGATAAGTTGCCTTTTTACAAGCCAACAAAAGCCAACAAGCCCAAAAGGCAACCTGTCAACGCCAAGGAGCAGGATAAGTTGCCTTTTTACAAGCCAACAAAAGCCAACAAGCCCAAAAGGCAACCGGTCAACGCCAAGGAGCAGGATAAGTCGCCTTTTTATAAGCCAACAAGCCAAAAAAGCAACCTGTCAACGCCAAGGAGCAGGATAAGTTGCCTTTTTACAAGCCAACAAATGCCAACAAAAGCCAACAAGAAAAAAAAGGCAACCTATCCATGCCAAATGGTAAGATAGGTTGCTTTTTTCTTATCAACATAACATATTTCAAAAAATGATCATGCCACGATGATTGAAATCTGGCGGATAACTAGCATTTAACTACGTTGCTTGCCTGTGGTCCTCTTTCGCCGTCAACTACGTCGAATTCTACTTCGTCATTTTCATCCAGAACTTTGAATCCTTCCGACTGGATAGCAGAAAAATGAACAAATACATCATTTCCTTCTTCTGTTGAAATGAATCCGAATCCTTTTTTGGCATTAAACCATTTTACTGTACCTCTCATTAAATAAGCCTCCTAAAATATTGCTACGTGCACATTCGCACTTTAATAAGTTAACATATAGAATTTGAAAAGTCAAACAATAATGGATATAATATGGTATAAACATTGAACAAAATAAGGTATCGAAGATACTGATTTCAGGAGGACAATAAATGATAAAATCATTGGATGCGTACCATTTGATTTCCAAAGAAAGATTAGAAGAGTTAAATACGGAAGGATATATATTTGAGCACAAGAAAACAAAAGCAAGAGTCGTAGTTCTGGAAAATGATGATGAAAACAAAGTGTTTTCTATCGGATTCCGTACGCCACCGGAAGATTCTACAGGAGTAGCACATATCGTGGAACACACGGTTTTGTGCGGTTCAAAAGAGTTTCCGGCGAAGGATCCTTTTATTGAATTGGCAAAAGGTTCTATGAATACATTTCTGAATGCAATGACATTTCCGGATAAAACGATTTATCCGATTGCAAGTTGCAATTTCAAAGATTTTTGTAATTTGATGCACGTCTATCTGGATGCAGTATTTTATCCAAACATTTATAAAAGAGAAGAAATCTTCAAGCAGGAAGGCTGGCACTATGAGCTGGATTCTGAGGATGGAGAATTAAAATATAACGGAGTTGTATACAACGAAATGAAGGGCGCATTTTCCAGTCCGGAACAGGTGCTGTTTCGCGTGATTCAGCAGCAGATGCTCCCGGATACCCCTTACGGCACGGAGTCCGGTGGTGATCCCGAATTTATTCCGGATCTGACCTATCAGAATTTCCTGGATTTCCACAGCAAATACTACCATCCGTCGAACAGCTATATTTACCTTTACGGAGATATGGACATGGCAGAGCGACTGGAGTGGATGGATGAGCATTATCTGAGCCATTTTGATTATCTGAAAGTGGATTCAAAGATAGGCGAGCAGAAGCCGTTTGAAGGAATGCGATGTGCCGAGGCAGAGTATTCGATTGGTGAGGATGAGAATACGAAGGATAAGACGTATCTGAGCTTTAATACCGTGATTGGCAAGAGTACGGACAGAAAATTATATCAGGCATTTCAGATTCTGGAGTACGTTCTTTTGGAGAACCAGGGAGCGCCACTCAAACAGGCGCTGATTGATGCCGGTATCGGTAAAGATATTTTGAGCAGTTATGAAAATGGAATTAACCAGCCGATTTTCTCCATCATTTCCAAAAACGCCAATGAATCGCAAAAAGATGAATTTCTTAAGGTGATTCACGATACGCTAACGGATATTGTAGAGCAGGGATTGGATGAAAAGGCGTTAAAGGCAGCAATTAATTATTTTGAATTCCGATACAGGGAAGCGGACTTTGGAACGTATCCAAAGGGATTGATGTACGGAATCCAGATTCTTGAGAGCTGGCTGTATGACGACAAACTTCCGTTTATTCATATTTGTGCAGATGAGACCTTTGCATTTTTGAAAGAGTCAATCAAGACCGGATATTACGAGGAACTGATTCAGAAATATCTGCTTGATAATCCGCATAGTGCACTCGTTATTGTAAAGCCAAAGCAGGGACTATCTACTGCGCGTGCAAAAGAAGTTGCAAAGAAACTTGCCAAATACAAAGCGGGACTTTCCACGGAAGAATTAAAGGCACTTGTTGCGGATACCAAAGCGTTGAAAGCGTATCAGGAAGAACCGTCTACAAAAGAGGAGTTAGAGAAGATTCCCTTGCTTTCCATTGAGGATCTCGATAAAAATGCAGCACCATTTATCAATGAGGTGCGTACGATAAAGGATACCAAAGTGGTATTTCACGACATTTTCACGAACAAGATCGGCTATTTCAAATTTGTGTTTGATATTACAGGATATGAGGAATATATACCGTATATTAACCTGTTTAGCTCACTGCTTGGCTATATGAGCACGAAGGAGCACACGTATCTGGAGCTTGCCAACGAAATCAATATTCATACCGGTGGCATTGCCTTTGATGCAGTGGTAAGAGTCGGCACACAGAAGAAGCCGGAGCATAAGCTTCAGCTGGTGGTTTCCATGAAAGCGCTGTA
Organism: Lachnospiraceae bacterium; assembly: GCA_024698865.1. Lineage (GTDB taxonomy): Bacteria > Bacillota > Clostridia > Lachnospirales > Lachnospiraceae > JAILQS01. The sequence continues at coordinate 2,764 of JAILQS010000038.1, forward strand.
TGAGGAATTTGCGGATGCATTTGCCATTATCAAAGAAATTCTTTCGTCTACCAATCTGGGAGATGAAAAACGTTTGAAAGAAATCATTTCGGAGATTCGTTCCAAATTGGAAATGGGATTGATTGCAGGAGGACATACGACAGCGGTAGAACGTGCAAAATCCTACGTTTCCAAGGCATCTATGTATGGAAACTATCTGACCGGAATCGGTATGTATGAGTATATCAAAGATTGGGATGAGAACTTCGAAGATCGAAAGGACGAACTGATTGGAAGCTTCCGTTTCTTCTATCAGAAACTTTTTGGCGATGCGTTCACGGACAAGAAACAAGATGCGGTAATCAGCTTTACGGCAGATGAAAGCGGCTATGAAATATTGAAACCGGTACTTGAGGATTTCCTGGGATTCTTACAAAACAGAAAAGATATTTTTGAAGAAATGCCTCAAACACCTGGCGTGACGCCGGTGGACTATACGAAACTTGGCAAAAACGAAGGCTTCAAAACACCGGGACAGGTGCAATACGTTGCAAGAGCCGGCAGCTTTGGTGCGAAGGGACTTAAGTACAAAGGAACACTTCGCGTGGCAAGAACCATTTTGAGCTATGATTATTTGTGGAACAACGTACGTGTCAAGGGAGGCGCTTACGGCTGTATGTGTTCCATGCAAAATGACGGTTTTGGATATCTGGTTTCCTACCGCGATCCAAACCTTTCAGAAACCAATGATATTTTCGAAAAAACAGCCGATTATCTTGCAGGCTTTGACGCAAAAGAGCGCGAAATGACGAAGTATATTATCGGCACAATCGGCGCGATGGATACGCCGCTTACACCTGCCGCAAAAGGAAATCGTTCCTTTAGTGCGTATGAGTTGGATTCCACCTACGAGGAAATCCAGCAAATCCGAGAGGAAGTGCTTGGAGCAACGGTAGAGGATATTCGCGAATTGGCAGATTACTATCGTGCAATCATAGACGATCACAGCATTTGCGTTCTTGGAAGCGAGGAGAAAATCAAAGACAACCAGGATATGTTTGAAGAAGTAAAGAACTTGTTGTAGCAAGGATAGAAACTGCAGGGCGGTAAGGTCGTGTGGTGAGGATAGAAACTGCAGGGCCGGTAAGGTTGTGTGGTGAGGATAGAAACTGCAGGGCCGGTAAGGTCGTGTAGCAAGGATAGAAACTGCAAGGCCGGTAAGGTCGTGTAGTGAGAAAAAGAAAGAGCGAGGTTATATGGATAAAAAATTCAAATCCGGTTTTGTTGCCTTAATTGGCAGACCAAACGTAGGAAAATCTACCCTGATGAATCAGATTATTGGAATGAAAATTGCGATTACTTCCAACAAACCGCAGACAACACGTAATCGCATCCAGACGGTTTATAATTCAGAGGAAGGGCAAATTGTATTTCTGGATACTCCGGGAATCCACAAGGCGAAAAATAAGTTGGGTGAATATATGGTCAACGTTGCGCAAAGAACGTTAAGAGATGTTGACGTGATTTTATGGCTGGTGGAGCCGACAACCTATATTGGTGCAGGTGAACAGCATATTGCTAAGCAACTGAACGAAGCGGATATTCCGGTCATACTTGTAATCAACAAAATCGACACGGTGAAAAAGGAGCAGATTCTGGAGTTCATCAGTGCTTACAAAGATATTTGTGACTTTGCAGAGATTATTCCGGTTTCCGCATTAAAAGGCGAGAATACGGACGAACTCATTTCGACCATTTTCAATTATTTGGAGGAAGGGCCGGCATTTTATGATGAAGATACTGTGACCGACCAGCCGGAGAGACAAATCGTAGCAGAGTTGATTCGTGAAAAAGCACTTCGCCGCCTGAGTGATGAGATACCGCATGGAATTGCGGTGTATATTGATGCGATGAAACTTCGCCGTCACGGACACATTTACGATATTGATGCTACAATTGTCTGCGAACGCGATTCACACAAGGGAATCATCATCGGCAAACAGGGCGCGATGCTCAAGGCAATCGGTTCAGATGCCCGTATCGAGATCGAACAGTTATTGGATAAGAAAGTTAATCTGAAATTATGGGTTAAAGTTAAAAAAGACTGGCGTGACAGCGATTACCTGATTAAGAATTACGGTTATGATAAAAAAGAGTTTAACGAATAAAACAAATTGTTACAAGGAATGCCGTTGCTTTTAGCAGGCATAAATTACCGTTGACTATATACGTTATTTCACGAATATTTTCTTGTTTCCTGTCTAAAATAATAACACATAGCCATTTCAAGTCTCGCCCGCGAGACCTGGCGCGAGATTTGCGTCAGCGTAGCTGAGATAAATATATGGAAGCAGGTGTAGGTATGGACAGTGAAAAATGGTGGAAAGCGTTTGAAGAAAGCGGGAAAGTAACGGACTATTTGCGGTATGTACGACAACTGTCGAATGAGGAGTCAGATAACTATGGAACCGGAACGTGTGAGAGGAATTGTGCTTCAGGCAACACCGGTGGGCGAGTACGACCGGCGCCTGGTACTACTTACAAAAGAATACGGTAAAATCGCAGCATTTGCCAAAGGCGCAAGGAGACCCCATTGCGCCTTAGTTGCGTGCAGCCAGCCATTTTCCTTTGGCACCTTTCACATCTACCGTGGAAGAACCTCCAATTCCATAAACGGCGCTGATATTTCCAACTATTTCGAGGAGCTTAAAAAGGACATGACAGGAACCTGTTATGGCTTGTATTTTTGCGAGATGAGCGATTATTTCACGCGCGAGAATTCCGATGCGACCGATATACTTAACCTGCTCTACATAACACTGCGTGCGCTGGAAAAAAAGATAGTTCCACCGGATTTGATCCGACAAATCTTCGAACTGAAAATGCTCACTCTGAATGGAGAAGCACCGCAGGTATTTGAGTGCGTGAAATGCGGGGAAAAAGAGGATAAGGGAACACGATTTTCATTTCATCACGACGGGTTGCTTTGTGCAAAATGCGAAAGCGAGTTTGGGCACAACACCGACCAGCAACTGAGCGAGGCGGCACTTTATACCCTGCAGTACATTATTGCGAGTCCACTAAAGGAATTGTACGGATTTAATGTGACTCCAAAGGTACTCACGGAAGTGAAACAGTTTATGAAGAATTATAAGGGGAAGCATCTGACGTATAAGTTTAATTCAGAGGAATATTTGGAGGGGTTTTTGTGATGTGGATTTTATACTGCTATCCGATTGGAATGTGAAGAGTTGGGTTTTAAGAGATTAATTGTATAAACAGCATGAGTGAAAACACGATACGCTGCAATTAAACTGAAATAAATCCACATCATAAGAGGAGGGGGTGAATTGAGTAGCAGTTCACCCACCCTTTTGGATTTACTTTGCGTGTTGAAAAATATATTTACAAGAGCTGTTCGCGGCGCTTCATCGATTCCATAACTGGCAGCATTTGAGCACGTCAGCAAGTACTGTTACGTGATCAACTGAGTGAAAACGTCTGCCATTTGGAACCGGTGGAGTGACGCGAACTCATTTTCTGCAAATGTTTTCATTCTCGCAAAGTAAATTCAATTAAAAAACCATTGAAAAATAACGCATTTAAGGGTACAATATGAAGGATTGTATAATGAAGTAGAACGTGGTAACACGTTTTGGAGAACTTAGGGAATGGAGAGCAGGGATTATGAATCTGAAACAGAGTAAGATAGTATTGGGTAGTATGATGATTGCTGTATTACTTTGCGGTTGCGGAAGTAACACAACATTTAAAGCAGGAGATGTTGATAAGAATACGATATCCGTCAATAAAAAGGGTGTTGTACGCGTGGCATCAGTAGAGAGTTTTGATAAGTCATATTATGATTCGGCGGAGCTGGAAGATTACCTTAACAATGTTGTAAATACATATAACGACAAAAAAGGAGAAGAGGTAGTCGAACTTACATCCTTTGAAGTAGCCGACAAGACAGCGTCAGCAGTATTCAAATACTCCGGTATCGAGTATTACAAAGAGTTAAATGATGTGTATGCAGATTATATGACGGTGAAAGAAGCCATTACCGCAGGCATTTTGCCGGAGATGCTGAAAGATGCGGAAAGCGGTAAGAATGTAACGCTGGAAGAAGTGGCCGAGAATGGTTCCTATCACGTACTTGCAATTCATGAAGAATTCGATGTCAGAGTGGATGGCAAGATTAAGTATTATGATAATTGTGAAAATATAACGAAATCAGAAGCACATACCAAAGAAGATGTGTTATCTGTAATTATATTTAAATAGCAATATATAAAATGGAGGACAAGTGTAAAATGGAAAAGACAATGGATAAGATTGTTGCATTGGCGAAAGCAAGAGGATTTGTATATCCGGGTTCAGAGATTTACGGTGGTCTCGCAAATACATGGGATTATGGTAATCTCGGTGTAGAACTTAAGAATAACGTCAAAAAGGCATGGTGGAAGAAATTCATCCAGGAGAATCCATATAACGTAGGTGTGGATTGTGCGATTCTTATGAATCCACAGACATGGGTTGCATCCGGACATTTGGGCGGTTTCTCCGATCCGCTGATGGATTGTAAAGAATGCCACGAAAGATTCCGTGCAGATAAGATTATCGAAGATTATATGCAGGAAAATGGAATCACAATCGAGGGTTCTGTAGATGGATGGAGCAAGGAGCAGATGGAGTCTTATATTGAAGAGAACAATATTCCATGTCCTTCCTGCGGCAAACACAACTTCACAGAACTTCGTGAATTCAACCTTATGTTTAAAACCTTCCAGGGAGTAACGGAAGATGCAAAGAATACAGTATATTTGAGACCGGAGACAGCACAGGGTATTTTCGTAAACTTCAAAAACGTGCAGAGAACATCCCGTAAGAAGATTCCATTCGGAATCGGACAGATCGGTAAGTCTTTCCGTAACGAGATTACACCGGGTAACTTCACATTCCGTACCAGAGAGTTTGAACAGATGGAATTAGAATTCTTCTGCGAACCGGGAACAGATATGGAATGGTTCAAATACTGGAGAGGATTCTGCATCGACTGGCTTAAGACTCTTGGCATGAAAGAGGAAGAAATGAGAGTCAGAGATCACTCACCGGAAGAGTTGAGCTTCTACAGTACAGGAACAACGGATATCGAGTTCTTATTCCCATTTGGATGGGGCGAACTTTGGGGTATCGCAGACAGAACCGATTACGACCTGACACAGCATCAGAACACATCCGGAGAGCCGATGGAATATTTTGATGATGAAAAGAAAGAAAAATACATTCCATACGTAATCGAGCCATCCCTTGGAGCAGACCGTGTAACACTTGCATTCCTTTGCTCTGCATATGATGAAGAAGAGTTGGAAGGTGGAGATACAAGAACCGTACTTCATTTCCATCCGGCACTCGCACCGGTTAAGATTGGTGTACTTCCATTATCCAAAAAGTTAAACGAAGGTGCAGAAGCTATTTTCACGGAATTAAGCAAATATTACAATTGTGAGTTTGACGATAGAGGAAATATCGGTAAGCGTTACAGAAGACAGGACGAAATCGGAACACCTTTCTGTATCACATATGACTTCGAGTCAGTAGAGGACGGAGCAGTTACCGTTCGTGACAGAGACACAATGGAACAGGAAAGAGTAAAGATTGAGGATTTAAAGGCATATTTTGAAAAGAAATTCGAGTTCTAGGAAGAAAAATAAACTCGCAAAAAAAAATATTTTCATTTTAAAATTATTATGTTATAATCAATCACAGTGACTTTCGCTCAGTAGACGGAGCGTGGTTATATACAAGTAAATTAAGAAGATTTTTTTAGGAGGAAGATCAAATGGCAAACAAATGGGTATACATGTTCAGCGAAGGCGATATGAGCATGCGTAATACACTTGGTGGTAAAGGTGCTAACCTTGCAGAAATGACAAGTATCCTTGGTGCAGATGTAATCCCTCAGGGATTTACAGTAACAACAGAAGCATGTACACAGTACTATGAGGATGGTCGTAAGATCAACGATGAGATTATGGCTCAGATCATGGATGGTGTTAAGAAAATGGAAGAAATCAACGGAAAGAAATTCGGTGATGCTACCAATCCATTATTAGTTTCTGTACGTTCTGGTGCTCGTGCATCTATGCCTGGTATGATGGATACAATCCTTAACCTTGGTTTAAATGATGATGTAGTTGCATCTATGATCGCTGGAAATCCGGATCCAACTTTCGAACGTTTCGTATATGACTCATACAGACGTTTCATCCAGATGTTCTCTGACGTAGTTATGGAAGTTGGTAAAAAATATTTCGAACAGTTAATCGACAAAATGAAAGAAGAAAAAGGCGTTGAATATGACGTTGATTTGACAGCTGCTGACCTTAAGAAATTAGCAGAGCAGTTCAAAGCTGAGTACAAGAAACAGTTGGGAACAGACTTCCCTTCAGATCCTGTAGAGCAGATGAAATTAGCTGTTGAAGCTGTATTCCGTTCATGGGACAACCCACGTGCGAACGTATATCGTCGTGACAATGATATCCCTTACTCATGGGGTACTGCAGTTAACGTAATGCCTATGGTATTCGGTAACTTAAATAACGATTCCGGTACAGGTGTTGCATTTACTCGTGACCCTGCTACAGGTGAGAACAAACTTATGGGAGAATTCCTTAAGAATGCACAGGGTGAAGACGTAGTAGCCGGTGTACGTACTCCAATGCCAATCGCTCAGATGGAAAAAGAATTCCCAGAAGCATACAAACAGTTCTTAGAAGTATGTGAAACACTTGAAAACCATTATCATGACATGCAGGATATGGAATTCACAATCGAGAATAAAAAATTATACATGTTACAGTGTCGTAACGGTAAGAGAACAGCTCCTGCTGCATTAAAGATCGCTTGCGACTTAGTAGATGAAGGACATAAGACTCCGGAAGAAGCTGTAGCTATGATCGACCCTCGTAACTTAGATACATTATTACATCCACAGTTTGACGCTGCTGCACTCAAAGCTGCTACTCCAATCGGAAAAGGACTTGGTGCTTCTCCTGGAGCTGCTTGCGGTAAAGTTGTATTTACAGCAGATGACGCTGTTGCTTGGAATGAAAGAGGAGAAAAAGTCGTATTAGTACGTCTTGAGACATCTCCAGAAGATATCACCGGTATGAAAGCTGCACAGGGTATCCTTACAGTTCGTGGTGGTATGACATCTCACGCTGCCGTAGTTGCACGTGGTATGGGAACATGTTGTGTATCCGGATGTGGAGATATCAACATGGATGAAGAAAACAAGAAATTTACATTAGCAGGACAGACATTTACAGAAGGTTCTGAGATTTCTATCGATGGTACAACAGGTAACATCTATGCAGGTCTTATCCCAACTGTAGACGCTCAGATCGCTGGTGAATTCGGACGTGTTATGGCATGGGCTGATCAGTTCAGAACTTTGAAAGTTCGTACTAACGCTGATACTCCTGCAGACGCTAAAAAAGCTCGTGAGCTTGGTGCTGAAGGTATCGGACTTTGCCGTACAGAGCATATGTTCTTCTAAGAAGACAGAATTGCTGCATTCCGTGAAATGATCTGTTCAGATACTGTAGAAGAAAGAGAAGCTGCACTTGATAAGATTCTTCCATATCAGCAGGGAGACTTCGAAGCATTATACGAAGCATTAGAAGGTAATCCGGTAACAATCCGTTTCCTGGATCCACCACTTCATGAGTTCGTTCCTACTGAAGAAGATGACATCAAGAAATTAGCAGATGCTCAGGGCAAATCTGTAGACGAAATCAAAGCAATCATCGATTCACTTCATGAGTTCAACCCAATGATGGGACATCGTGGATGCCGTCTTGCAGTAACATATCCTGAAATTGCTAAGATGCAGACCAAAGCTGTTATTCGTGCAGCAATCAACGTACAGAAAGCACACGCTGACTGGACAGTTAAACCTGAAATCATGATTCCACTTGTTGGAGATACAAAAGAATTAAAATTCGTTAAGAACATAGTAGTAGAGACAGCAGACGCTGAAATCAAAGCAGCAGGTGCTAACTTAGAATACGAAGTTGGTACAATGATCGAGATTCCTCGTGCAGCTTTAACAGCTGATGATATCGCTGCTGAGGCAGACTTCTTCTGCTTCGGAACTAACGACTTAACACAGATGACATACGGATTCTCTCGTGACGATGCAGGTAAGTTCTTAGATGCTTACTATGACAAGAAGATCTTCGAGAACGATCCATTTGCAAAACTTGACCAGGTTGGTGTTGGTAAGTTAATGGAAACAGCTATTAAGCTTGGTAAACCGGTTAACAAGAACCTTCACGTAGGTATCTGTGGAGAGCACGGTGGAGATCCTTCATCCGTAGAGTTCTGCCATAAGATCGGTCTTGACTATGTATCATGCTCACCATTCCGCGTACCTATCGCTAGATTGGCAGCAGCACAGGCAGCAATTGCAAACAAATAGTTTTATAAAAATGATTGCAGATTAAATAAGGCTGCGCACTAAATGCTTAGTGCGCAGCCTTTTGTGCCTTTAAGAGCAAGTTTGCTCCGTTTAGGCAACTTTCTTCATGAGCCCGACCCGAGCCCGGCAAGGGATTTGTGCCTTGACATATACGGAGACCGTATATATAATATAAGTAGAACGGTATACGGAGACCGTACATAGGAGGTGCATTATGGAAGATTTAGATTTGAAACTTGATGGTATCGCCAATGGATTATTAGTTGAACATACTGATAAGAAAAAAGCCGATGCGGACAAGAAGAAAAGAATGTATGCAAGCGCCCTTGCGTATATTAGAAGCCAGACTGGAATGAATAAGAAGGAGTTTTCTGAATACCTTGGAATTCCTTATAGAACTTTACAGGATTGGGAACTGGGAAATACCCAGGCTCCGGAATATGTGCTTCGATTAATTGCTTATAAGGTTCAGATGGAGAAGGAAAGGGGGAACCTATGATGACAGTATTGTATGGTATTGGAACAGTTTTAAGATTTATTCTTAGAATCGCACTATTGCCGGTACAGGCAGTTCTTACATTACTGATACTTGCTATCGGCTTTATTGGTGGTTTAGCAAATATTGTATGTGGATTAATAGGGTTGTTCTGTGTAATTGGTGGCATTTGCTTATTTATTAATGGAGATATATCTCTTGGATGGCAGGTGCTTCTTGTGGGTATCATTGTTGCAGTGGTTCCTCAAGCCTTAACCATTTGGGGAGAGGAAGGCATTGGATGTTTAAAGGAACTTTTAGGAAGGGTATAGTGCATTATATTACTATTGGAAAGAATCTTTGAGATGAGCTAGAAATCTTTCAGCGATAGGTGTAAACGCCTGATATCTGTTCCATGCAATATATATTTTATTTTCAGAGCTTCAGTTAGAGGGTTCCTTCCGCCTTTCTTACAATGGTTCTATTTTTGCCATGGAGGGCTTAGGATATCTTCTCACCTATGAGCATCTTGTAAATACATCAAAAGACAGCGGCCTTGTATTCAGACCACT
>JAILQS010000068.1 GCA_024698865.1 Lachnospiraceae bacterium
TGACGCTTAAATATATAGTTTTACTGGGAGATTTGTGTCTGCAGATTCTATATGCGCTCCGTTTGCGCTCGGTGGGCAGAAACAATCAAAAACATACCTCTGCCGGTGGGGTTTTGGGAGTCACATTTTTAAAATCCAGAGAAATGGCAGGAGAAATGTTTCAGGCAATGGAATGTCGTGGATTTGAAGGCGAGTACGTGGTTTCAAAGGAGAAGGGAATCCATATTACAGACGTGATATACCTGTTAGCGGCCACAGTTATAATTGTTATTTATGTGTATTTGTGGTAATCTAAATAATGATTCTTTGCGTTGAAAGGAAATGAAATAAATTGATTCGTTTAGAGAATATATGCTTTTCTTATGAAGAGTCGGAGGCACTTAAGGATATCAGTCTGCACATAGAAAAAGGGCAGACGGTAATACTGGAAGGACCAAACGGCTGCGGCAAATCCACATTACTCAAGATAATGAACGGACTTATTTTCCCGTCAAAAGGAAAATATTATTTTGAGGGAGAAGAGATTACACACAAAAAAATGCAAAATAACGTGTTTGCCAAGAAGTTTCACCAGAAGCTCGGATTCGTATTTCAGAATTCGGATGTTCAGCTTTTTTGCGGAAACGTAGAAGATGAGATTGGATTTGGACCAAGACAGATGGGATTAACGGAAGAGGAAGTTCATAAGCGGGTAGAAGATTGTCTGGATTTACTGGATATACAGAAACTTCGCAAACGTCCCCCTTATCACCTGAGTGGAGGAGAGAAGAAAAAGGTTGCGATTGCCTGTATTCTTTCCATGAACCCGGAGGTTTTGATTCTGGATGAACCACTCAATGGATTAGACCGTGAAAGCAGAAAGTGGTTATTGGATTTTCTAAAACAATTGAAATCAAGCGGTAAGACGATGATTATTGCCACACATGATGAGGAACTGAAACAGGAACTAAAGGACGTCGTGTTTACGATGTAAGAAACACAAAGTGCATCGGCATGGAGGAACAGAATGGATCAGAAAGAAAAACAGATACACAATCATGGACACTACCATGAGAATACAAAGGATGTATTAAATCGCTTATCGCGCGCGATTGGACACCTGAATAAAGTAAAGAGCATGGTGGAGGAAGGCGAAGATTGCAGTGAAGTGTTGATTCAGCTTTCTGCGGTAAAGGCGGCATTAAATAATACCGGTAAAGTTATTTTAAAAGATCATATAGAACATTGTATTGTACATGCAATTGAAGATGGCGACCATGAGAAACTTTCGGAGCTCAATAAAGCAATCGACCAATTTATAAAATAGATGTTGACGGCGTAAGCTGAGACTTTGCGCAAAAAAACACAACGCATAGTATTCTGCGTTGTGTTTTTTTGCATACCTGACTGCGTCCTAAATCCATCCACCGTCCAGGGAAATAATCTGTCCGGTCAGGTAAGGATTCTTATGTGTGAGCGAATAAACAAGATCGGCAACTTCTTCTGCCTGACCGAGTCGTCCGGTCGGTATTTCATCGATAAGTTGCATCAGTTCTTCATCCGTAAGGAAATGGTTCATCTCGGTGTCAATAGCACCGCAAGCCACCGCATTTACCTGAATGTTAGATGGGGCAAGTTCCTTTGCAAGTGCTTTGGTGAAACTGTTGACGCCACCCTTGGTAGCAGAGTAGGCAACTTCGCAGGAAGCGCCGCAGGAGCCCCATACAGATGATATATTTATGATTTTGCCGCGTTTTTCTTTGAGCATTTCAGAAACGGCAAGATGGCAGCAGTTAAAAACGCTGGTTAAGTTTGTGGATACAATTCTGTCCCAGTCCTTTGGTGTCATGTCCGTAAGCAAACCGATGTAGGATATTCCGGCGTTGTTTACAAGAATGTCAATCGTGCCAAAGGTTTTTCGTATTTCGGAAAATAATTGTTCGCAAACTTCGTAACTGCCGATATTGCCGACGAAAGACAAGCAGTCTGCCTGATAACTTTCGATTTCAGCTTTTACTTTCGCCAACTGGTCTTCGTTGTTGATACAATTGATTACAACGTTATAGCCCTTTTTGGCATATTTAACGGCGATGGCTCTTCCAATTCCGCGAGAGGAGCCGGTTACAAGTACAGTTTTACGATTCATAAAAAACCCTCCTATCTATGACATGCTTTGTAGATATATTATAGCACGAATTGGAGGTAGGGGGTGGCGTTTTCTTGATTTTTCTGTTATACTACAACGAGATGTTTGTATCAGACGGCAGAAGAGATTGGTTTGATACGATTGATACATAATAGAATGAGCTGAAAGAACATGAAAATAAAAGCGAGGTAATTAGTTAAAATGAAAAAGCGTAGCTTAATGAGAGTATTTATCAGTGGATTTTTGAAAACATTATTAACGTTGGTATTGATGTTGGGAGTGGGATTTACCAGTTACAAACTTACCATGATGCATTACGAAAAAGCAGACAAGGGTGAGCAGTCAGAGGCGGAAGCCTTAATCGCAGATATTCAAAAAGATCCGGATTTTTCTACTGTTAGTAAGAATCTTATCATTTCACAGAGTGATTCCGGACAGATTCTGGATATGGTATTGGAGATTTTCAATACTGAGACAATGAATATGGACTATGTTACGATTCCGGCCAATACTTCATTTGCAATTTCCGATAGTTTATATACCAAAATTACAGATGCCAAACTTGAGATGCCACAGACGATTCGCCTGACCAATTTACATGGTTTCTTTGAGGATAGTCAGAAAGTGGCACCATTTGCGGTATTATTGTTAAATGATGCACTGGATGCTGAAATTGACACTTACACAGCGCTCAGCACGGATAATTTTGATAATATGTTTGAAGATACCACACAGGATATCGTGACAGACGAGGATGCCGGTACGATTACAACTTATAAAGTACACGGACTTTCCAAGAAGTACAAAAAGAGTTTCTTCAAACTGGAAACGGAGGAACAGTACCAGGGATTCATCTCCAATATGTATATTGGCGGTTTCTCCAATATGACAGAGGAAACCAAATATAAATATATTCCATATTATCAGAAGCTGAATAAAGACCAGATTTATCTGCATTGCTTCTTTGGTGAAGAAGTAGATGGCAACTATGAACTTGATGTTCAGTTGACAAATGGCTTATTGGCTTCCATTTATTCCAGTGAAGCATACAAGAAGACACAGGAAGAAGTAGTAGAGGAAGAACAGAAAACACCGATGGAAGATCTCAAAATTGAGATTCTGAACGGAAGTGGAATCGGTGGATTGGCAGCCGCTTATCAGGTAAAACTGACCGATGATAATCTTAACGTAATCAGTATCGGAAACTATGATGGCGGTGACTACCTGACCGAAACAAAGATTGTTGTAAAAGAAGACGGTATGGGAGAAGACTTACACAGATACTTCCCGAATGCCCAAATCGAAAAATCTTATATTTCTTCCGAAGCAGATGTTCAGGTTATCCTTGGAACAGATGCTGATTTAGAGGAGTAACAGAACGAAAGGGAGCGAAGAATCTCATGAGGAAAATAAAAAGTTTGTTAATTATGTTATTGGCACTCGCGTGTGTAGGTGGAGCATTCAAGTTAGGAATGATGGCAGGAACTTCACGTGGAGAAGCAGCCTCCGTTACCGCCGGTTCCTCAGGAGATCCTTTAGTTACCAAGAGTTATTTGGATAGCCGTTTATCCGGGACTGCCGGATTAGAAGGCAACGGAATGAAAAAAGTAACCTTAAGTAAAGGTCAGGTGCTGACCGGACGCGCCGGTACGAAAATTGTTTTATATTCAGGAAGTGCTGAAATTAGTGGGAGTACAGGACTTGTGAATCTTTCGACCGGAGAAATGTTTAAAAAGTCTACGACTGCGGTAAAATATAATATGTTTCTTTCACCCGACAAATCCGGTTTGAAAGCAACGGCCAAATGCGTAGTATACATCAGTGGAACTTATAGCATAAGCTAAGAATAGAGGATATTTCATGCAATCAACAGTTAACGTAATGAATGTTGAAATTCATTTACTGGAGCTGGATGTGTTTGGGATAAGGATTTGGCAATATTTAAAAAGTGAATCCCCCAATGTGATACTTTTCGCATCCAGAAAGATGTTAGAGTGTGCACAGGATGAGGAGTATTTGGATATTTTAAAAAAAGCGGACCTGATTCTTCCCGGCGAAAGGGAGGTTTTGAGCGGACATCAGGATGACTTGCTGGAACAGGCGGGTATCGTTGTCGATGCCGGTTGTCTGAACTATATTCCAAGTCGTCGGAGAACGATACGTGACAAATATACCGCGTATTTCTTAGGGCGAAACGAAAAGGATTGTCACGATGTGCGGGAGTATTGTGAGAGATTCTACCCGAACATTAAACTACTTGGAACACAAATATACGACGAAGATGCCGCGAGCGAAAGCGTGATTAACGAAATCAACGCGATGGCGCCGGATATTATACTGTTAGATTTGGAATCTCCAAAGCAGGAACAGTGGATTAGTGAACATTTGTACAAAATCAATACCCGACTTTGCATGGGAATTGGCGAAGTTTTTCAAAATGTATTAAGCAGTGTAAAGAAACCGCCGACCTGGATTCGTGTATTGCATTTGACGAATGTATACAAGTATTTTCTAAAAAGGAAATTGACCGCCAGAGGTTTTTCGGCGAAAAGGTTTCAAAAGCAGTTAAGTAAATTCAGAAAAGAATCGTAGTAATAATAGAAAATTAAATAGAGGGATGAGTGGTATGAAATCTAAATTAAAAAGGATATGCGTCACGATTCTGGGCACATTTTTTATGGCAGCGGGTGTTACACTTTTTTTGGAACCAATGGACATGGTAACCGGAGGAGTAACCGGTCTTGCCATTATCGTAAAGGATGCCACCGGTTCTATATGGAACGGAGGTATTCCGCTTTGGATTACAAATGCAATTTGTAATGTGTTGCTTTTTACAGCCGGATACTTTGTGCTCGGAAAGAAATATTTGAAGAAAACAATTTTTGCAACGGTAATATTTACAATCTTTTTAAGTCTGATTCCGGAGATTGATCTGGTAAAAGGCGATTATATTCTTGCGACGGTCTTTGGCTCCATGACCTGCGGAATCGGGTTTGGCCTGGTGTTTAGCACCGGAAGTTCCACCGGAGGAACGGATATGCTGGCGGCAATGATTCATAAGCAATGGAGAGCAGTCAGTCTGGCACATATATTACTTGCCATTGATGGCTGTATTGTTGTGATTGGTGGAATCATATATGGTGCAACTAGTGTTTTGTATGCCGTAATTACGGTATATCTTACAACCAGAATAATGAATGCTGTGTTGGAAGGAATGAAATTTGCCAAAATGGCGTGGATTATTTCGGATCAGTACAAGGAGATTTCTCAGGAAGTCCTGTATTCGCTGGACAGAGGCGGTACGGTATTAGATGCAGAAGGCATGTATTCCAATGACGAGAAAAAAATGCTGGTTTGTGTTGTGAGCAGTAAAGAGCTGATTGAACTTATGGACATTGTAGACAAATACGATAAAAATGCATTTATGATAGTGTCCGACGTTCGTGAAGTGCGTGGAGAAGGGTTCCGGCCATTTCAATAAACTTGGTGAAAGTGCCGAAAAATTTGACGGCGGCATATAAAAATCAACATAAATTCTCTCGATGATACATTATTTTTTGTTTACATTTGCACAAAAACGTGCTAAAATCTTAGGTATGACTTTGAAAAAGAGAAATAGTACTGCGAAAGAATAGGAAATGCAGTACGGAAATGGAGCAAACAATGATTTCAAATCAAATTTTGCAGAGCACAATTGATGGATTTAAATCAATCTCCAGAATAGACATATGTATCACAGACACCGAGGGAAATATTCTGGCTACTACGATACCTGAGTATATAGGCTATGATCAGGCAGTTACATCTTTTGTACAGTCACCGGCAGACAGTCAGGTGGTACAGGGATTTCAGTTTTTTAAGATATTTGATGACAACCAGTTAGAGTATGTTCTTTTAGTAAAAGGCGACAATGAAGATGTGTTTATGGTCGGAAAGATGATTGCTTTCCAGATTCAGAGCCTGATTGTTGCTTATAAGGAGCGTTACGACAAAGATAACTTTATTAAGAATCTGTTGTTGGATAATCTTTTACTGGTAGACATTTTCAACCGTGCGAAGAAATTACATATCAACGTGGATACGAATCGATGTGTATTTGTGGTAGAGACGCATTGCGAAGCAGATGTGAATGCATTAGAGGTGGTACGAAGCATTTATCCTACCAAGGCGGGGGATTTTATCACAGCTGTTGACGAGAAGAACCTTGTAATCGTCAAAGAGTTAAAGACGAGTGATCATGAAGAAGAACTGCTGAGAACAGCAGAGAACGTACTAAATATGCTTTCTGCAGACCTTATGGGGGAAGTTCGTATCGCGTACGGTTCCGTTGTGGACGGTCTTAAGGATGTATCCAGATCCTACAAGGAAGCTATGATGGCACTTGATGTAGGAAAGATTTTCTACGAGAACCGACAGATTATATCCTATGGAAAGCTCGGCATTGGACGCCTTATTTATCAGTTGCCGATTCAGCTTTGCAGAATGTTCATCACGGAGATTTTTGATGACAAATCACCGGATGATTTTGACGAAGAGACGCTTACAACCATCAATAAGTTCTTCGAAAACAGTCTGAATGTATCAGAGACTTCTCGTCAGTTATACATTCACCGCAATACTCTGGTATATCGTCTGGATAAGTTGCAGAAGCTTACCGGTTTGGACTTGCGAGTATTTGAAGATGCAATTACATTTAAGATTGCACTCATGGTAGTTCAGTATATGAACTATATGGAAGAATTAGATTTTTAAGAGGAACTGTTTCGATGATTAGATTAGAAAATATTTCAATGACATATCCTGCAGGGGTAACTGCCTTGCAGGATGTATCTTTATCCATAGAAAAAGGGGAGTTTGTTTTTGTGACCGGTAGCAGTGGCTCCGGCAAATCCACCCTGATCAAATTACTTCTTTGTGAAGTGAAACCAACCAAAGGAAATATATACATTCAAGGTAAGAACCTGGGAAATATCAAACGCCGAAAACTGCCGTTATACCGCAGAAAGCTGGGTGTTGTTTTCCAGGATTTTCGTCTGTTAAAGGATAGAAACGTTTATGAGAATGTTGCTTTTGCGCAACGTGTTATCGGCAAATCCAAACAATACATTCACCACCAGGTTCCACAGATTCTGGAGGTTATGGGACTGGGTGACAAGTTGAAAGCATTTCCGAATCAGTTATCCGGTGGAGAACAGCAGAGAGTGGCACTTGCCAGAGCAGTAGTGAACCACCCGATTGTTTTGCTGGCAGATGAACCTACCGGTAATCTTGACCCTAAGAACTCAATGGAAATCATGGAGCTTTTAGAAGAAATCAATAAAACCGGAACCACAGTAATTGTGGTGACGCACAATCTGGAGATTGTAAAAGCTATGAAGAAGCGCGTAATTACCCTGGAAAAAGGTAAAATAATCAAGGACGAAAGGATGGAGTAAGATGTTATACAGTATGAAACAGGCCTTTCAGAATATTTTCCGAAACCGTTTTTTCTCATTAGCGTCCATCGGAACGATTGGAGCAAGCATATTTATTTTTGGTGTGATTTACATGGTACTTATGAATGTGGAGGGCGTGCTTCACAGTGCTGAGAAAACCGTAGGAATCACCGTGTTTTTCGAGGAAGGCACAAAGGAAGAGGACATTTTTTTATTAAAAGAGGAGTTGCTTTCCGGAGGCGAGACGGAAAAGGTCGAATACACCTCCGCTAAAGAAGCGTGGGAGAGTTTTCAAAAGGACTATTTTAATCAGGATGAGGAACTCATAAAAGCATTTGGAGAGGACAATCCGCTAAAAGAGTCGGCATCCTTGGACATTTATCTAAAAAACGTAGAGAGTCAGAAGAAGCTTGTCGGGGAACTTAAGGAGAATCCGATTGTGCGCAAAGTGAACAGCTCAGACACAATTGCCAAACAAATGAGTCAGATGAACCGCATGGCAGGTCTTGTTTCGGCAGCACTTTTGGGAATTTTGCTTATAGTGGCGGTTTTCCTGATTCAGACGACGATACGGACCGGAATATTTGTCCGACGGGATGAAATTGCGATTATGAAACTTATCGGCGCGACGGACGGAATGGTAAGGGCGCCCTTCGTGATTGAAGGAATTGTGATTGGAATTGTGGGTGCATGCATTCCGCTTGCGGTGCTTTATGTAATGTACGTAAAGCTGGGCAGAATGATTGTGCAGCAGTTCGGAGATGCCCTTCCGCTGTTTTCAATTGTTGATACGGAAACTATTTTTGTGACACTGGTACCGATTGCGATGGTTTTGGGTGTTGGAATCGGATTGTTTGGTAGTATAATAACAGTAAGAAGACATATCAGAGTGTAGGGGTTATAGGTGTTGTCCAAAGGATAACATTTGGGATAGCAAAAGAGGAAGAAATTATGAAAAAAAAGATATCCGTTCATAGAAAGAAACGTGCAGTATGTGTTATGGGAACGACTTTGGTTCTTGCTTTATGTGCACCAGTCTATAGCAGTGGACAAGGTGCAATGCCTGCCAAGGCGGCAGTGGATTATGAGAAGAAGACTTCTGAAGCGGAGCAGGAGAAGAAAGTTCTGGAGCAGGAGAACAAACAACTTAAAAAGCAGGATGATGTGCTACAGGAGAAAAAGTCGGCTACTCAGGAGAAGCTTGACGAACTTGCCAGGAAAGAGGAAAAGCTTAAAAAAGAAGCAAAGGACCTAAAGAAGAAGATTAAGAAGACGAATCGGAAGAAACAAAAGCTGGAGGATCAGATTGTTTCGATTCAGCAAAAACAGGAAGAAGAACGTAAGTCCATGGGACTTCGCATGAAGTCTGTGTATGAAAGTAAGGACAGTAGTTTCTTGAATATGATATTGTCTGCGAAGAATCTGAGAGAGTTGTGGAACCGGGCGGAATACATTATCAGAATTGCGTCCTATGACAAAGCGCAGATGGAAGCACTCAAAAAGACGGCAAAAGAAGTGCAGGACAAACAGGCAGAGGTAAAGGAGCAGGCAAAACTTCTCAAAAGTCAGAAGCAGGAGCTGGCTCAGTCCAAAGCGGATTTGAAAGCATTACAGGACGAAAAGCAGACGGAGCTTAAGGAATACAGTACGCAGCTTGCTGCAAATGAAGTGAAAGAAGAGAAGAATCAGGCAGAAATTGACAAACAGGAAGCATTGATTGAAGAACTTCTGCTCGAAAAGCAAAAGCAGATCGAAGAACAAAAGCGAATCGAAAAAGAAAAAGAAGAGAAGCGAAAGCGTGAAGAGGAGCAAAAGAAAGCAGAGGAACAAACCGTGGAAGAGACAGAAGAACCAAAGACGGAGCTTCCGGAAGCGGTTGGGAATTTTGCATGGCCGTTAACTGTATCGGGAAGAATTTCCTCTTATTTTGGCTCGAGAGAACAACCGGTAGCGGGCGCGAGTACGTATCATAAAGGAATCGATATTGCAGCGCCGACCGGAACCGGTATTCTGGCAGCGGAAAGTGGAGAAGTCGTAATCGCACAGTATTCCTCTTCGGCCGGATATTATATTATGATATATCATGGTAACAGCACATATACTGTATATATGCATTGCTCCAGTCTTGGAGTGAGTGTCGGACAACACGTGAGCAAGGGCGAAAACATCGGTAAAGTAGGGTCCACCGGATACTCTTCCGGTCCGCACCTGCATTTTGGTGTGTCCGTAAACGGTACATATATTGATCCTCTGCAGTATTATCGATAGGAGAAATAAAATGATTAAGTGGAAACATTTTTTACTTGGAGTTGTAATCGGGTCATGTCTTAGCGGAATGATGATGATTGCACTTATAAAAATATCAGATGCCAAAATGGCACAGTCAATCAAAAAGACTGAGACCAAGAACACAATGGATTACGAGGCAATAGAATCCAAAATCAAAACGATACATTCTTATGTAGACAACTATTATCTCTATGAGGGAGATAAAGAGGTGGACTACGAAAGCGGCATATACAAAGGCGTGGTAGAAGCGTTGGAGGATCCGTATTCGGTTTACTATACACCAACGGAATACAAGGAAATATCTGAATCCACAGAAGGTGTATTTTACGGCATTGGTGCCACAGTACAGCAGGACCCGACCGCCGGAACGACTACAATTATTAATGTGGTAGAAGATGGCCCGGCAGACAAGGCAGGAGTACAATCGGGAGATGTCGTGTACAAAATCAATGATGAGGATGTAACGGCACTTGATCTGTCAGAGATAGTCAGCAAAATGAGAGGTGATGACGGAACAAAGGTCAAGATTACGTTTATTCGTAAGGGAAAAGAAGTTACATTCGATATTACACGAGGAAAAGTAGAAACGACCTCGGCAGCCGGAAAAATGTTGGATGAAGAGGAGAAAATCGGATACATTTACGTGTCTGAATTTGATGAGAATACACCAAAGCAGTTTCGGAGCGCGATGGCTGATCTGGAAAGTCAGGGAATGAAGGGGCTGGTTATAGATTTGCGTAACAATGGCGGCGGACGTCTGGATGCGGCGGTTGATATGGCAGATTATATACTGCCGGCCGGAAGAATCGTATCGACGAAGACGAAAAATGGCGAGGAAAGTGTATTTGACTCGACAGACAAGGAGTCGCTTGAAATGCCGCTGGCAATCGTTATTAACGGTCACAGTGCAAGTGCTTCCGAAGTATTTGCCGGAGCAATTCAGGACCACAAGAGTGGAGTTTTGGTAGGTGAAAAGAGTTTTGGAAAAGGAATTGTACAGTCTGTTTTTGGGATGACAGACGGTTCCGCACTTAAACTTACGACATCTGAGTATTTTACTCCGAGCGGTAGAAATATTCAGGGAGAAGGATTGACGCCGGATGTAGAGGTAGAATTGAATACGGAAGAGTTGATGAATACGAAGGACGCGACGTGGGAGGATGATAATCAGGTGTCTGCGGCCGTTAGTTACGTAGAATCCAAACTTGGAAAGAATAGATAAAATCGATTGGAGATGTAATCTACTGTAGATGTAATCTACTGTATATAATAGGAGGTATATTATGGGGTACAAAAGAGTAGTGTGTAAAGGGTTACGTACAAAAGTTGTGGCAGCTTGGCGAACTTTGAAAAAATGCATGGTTGCAGGTTTGTGTATAGCCACAGGGCTCTGTGTGGCTGGCGGTTTATGCGGGACAGTTGGTGAGTACAATGCACCGGGTAAGAATGTGTTGTCACAAGCGGAGGTGTTTTTTGAATCAGAAGCGTTTGGCGCAACCCACGTAAGTGCAGAGACGGATTACAACAAATATCCGACCAGAAAAATCTGCTGGGGTCTGAATCAAAACACAAAGCATTTACAGCCCACTGCGGAACTGTCCGCGAAGGTTCTAAAAAAGTACGATGCGTATTATGTGTCTGCAGCGCAAAAGGATGAGAAGGTCATTTTCCTGACATTTGATTGTGGCTATGAGAATGGCAACACAGGGAAGATTCTTGATATATTAAAGAAAAATCATATCAAAGCAATCTTTTTTGTAACGGAACCTTATGTGAAAGGAAATGTCAAGCTGGTAAAACGGATGAAAAAAGAGGGACATCTCGTTGGCAATCACACAAAGAATCATCCGTCACTTGCTACCAAATCGGATGCGGAGGTTCGCAGGGAACTTAAAAGTTGTGCAAAGACGATGAAGGAACTCACCGGCTATCGAATTGACCGGTTCATGCGTCCGCCAATGGGAGAATTCAGTGAGCGAACGCTCAAGGTGATTCAGGATATGGGATACAAAACAATTCTTTGGAGTATGGCGCTTTACGACTATGATACCTCGAATCAGCCCGGCAAGACTTATGTGAAGGATTATTTTGCTAAGCGTTATCATAACGGGGCGATTCCTCTTTTACATGTTATTTCAAAGTCTGATACGGAAGCGTTGCCGGATGTGATTCGCAGTTTAAAAAAGAAAGGCTATCGCTTTGGAAGACTGGATGAGGTAGCAAGGAAGAAGGGGAAAGTGACTCTTACCTGTCAGAAAAAAGTGGAGAGCATTAAGGAATTAAAACCAAAGATTAAAACCACCAATAAAGACGCAGAGGTGACCTACACTTACTACAACAAAAAGGGAAAGATAATCAAAAAGCCTAAGAAAAAGGGAACGTACTATATTCAGGCAACGGTAGCCGCAACTGAGGAGTATAACGAGGCGGTAAGTGATAAGGTGAAGTTTAAGATAGTGAAAGCATAGAAAAAGAGTGCCAGTTAGAAGGCTCCGGGAAAATTGCCCGGAGTCTTTTGCTGATTTTGCGACGTGGGGGACCCACAGAAGGAAAATTTCAAATAAGAACAGATGTTCGAAAAGTTATATACAAATATAGAATTGTGTGATATAATAAGGCTCAATTCACTTACAGGAGGTGCGTCGCATATGGAATCCAAAAACTTCATATTACACTCGGATTATGCTCCGACCGGCGATCAGCCAGAAGCAATCGATGCCTTGGTAAAAGGCTTTGAGGAGGGCAACCAGTTCCAGACACTTCTTGGTGTCACAGGTTCCGGTAAGACTTTTACAATGGCGAATATTATTGAGAAGTTGAATCGTCCGACACTGGTCATGGCGCACAATAAAACCCTGGCGGCACAGCTCTACTCTGAGTTCAAGGAATTCTTCCCTGAGAATGCGGTGGAGTACTTTGTGTCCTACTATGATTATTATCAGCCGGAAGCGTATGTACCGTCTTCCGATACTTACATTGCCAAGGATTCTTCGATTAATGACGAGATAGACAAGCTCAGACATTCCGCTACCGCAGCCCTGATGGAGCGAAGAGATGTAATTGTTGTGGCTAGTGTATCGTGCATTTATGGAATCGGTAGTCCGGAGTATTACCGCGATATGACGATGTCACTGCGTCCGGGAATGCAGAGAGACAGAGATGATGTTATAC
>JAILQS010000104.1 GCA_024698865.1 Lachnospiraceae bacterium
GCCATGTTTCTTCTACCCCAAAAGAAATTGTATTGCATTTATACGTTCTACTATAATCTGCGCCGAATACATTCCATTTGGCAAATCTGTATCTGCGTAGAGAACCGTTAATCCTTCCTCATTCACTTCCGTTTTGTTTGCGACATATTCCTTTCCTTCAATCAAAACGATTGTCCCTTTTCCGACGGTACTCATATCTGTTTTCTTGACGTATTCACTCTGTTTTATTTGTGTAACAACTGCTTTTTTATTGAAAACTACAACTTCCGCATCAACCGTAGTTTCAAGATGTCCCATTACAGACCATACAACAAGCCCAACAAAGAATATTAATACTGCCAGCAAAAGCACCCAAACTCCCGGACTTGGCACACGAAGATACTTGTCCAATTGTTCCGGATTCTTAATGCGTTCCATTGTTTTTTTTCGAAACAAACTTTTTTTTGAATCTGACATATCTTCACGTCCTCCCTTTTGTATCTGTCCTATCCATTATCTGCATCCTTCTCTTGCATCCTGCAAAGCGTTACACTTAGGATTGCTGTTTTCCTTTGTACTCCAGACAAAGCATCGTAAGATCATCAAACTGCTCGGCTTCTTTTACAAAGCCATCTACAGCTTCCCGTACATTTGCCAGGATTTTTTCCGGTGAGGCATGACTGTCTTTGTTCAATGCTGCTAACATCCGGTCCGTACCAAACATCTCACCTTCCGCATTGGTTGCCTCAGGTACACCGTCTGTATAGACAAACAATCTGCTGTCCACAGACAAGTCCAGTTCAAATTCTTTGTACTTCATATGTTCCATACCACCGATTACAAATCCGTGTTTGCCCTTCACAAGTGCAAACTCACCGTTTTCATTCGTCAGTACCGGATACTCGTGTCCGGCATTGGCAGCAAGCAGTTTTCCTGTGGAAATCGTGAGTATTCCAAACCATACTGTAACAAACATACCTTCTTTGTTATTAGAGCATATCTGATCATTTACACTCTCCAAAACCTGAGAAGGAGTTCTTCCGGTCATCGCAAAATTCTGCACCAGTATTTTGGAAATCATCATAAACAAGGCTGCCGGTACTCCTTTTCCGGATACATCCGCTATTACAAGTCCCAGATGATCATCATCTATCATAAAGAAATCATAAAAGTCGCCACCCACCTCTTTCGCAGGTGTCATCGTCGCATATACGTCAAATTCACTGCGTTCCGGAAATGCCGGATAAATATTTGGTAACATATCCGCCTGTATTCTGGTAGCAAGTTCAAGTTCGGTTCCGATACGCTCTTTTTCCGCTGTGATATGCGTAATCTGTTTGATATAATTTTGTGTGCGTTCTGAAATTGTTGCAAACGTCTGCGCCAGAATTTCAATCTCATCTCCGGTGCAATAGTCATCTTCCATTACAAACAGAGTGTCCCCTTCCCGCAAAGCATTGATGCGCATTGTCATCTTCTCCAGCGGTTTTACCACTCTTTTTGACAAAACAGCTGCGAAAGTTACCGCAAGAACGATAACGACTGCCAGTATTGCCAGGAAGGTATAAAATAACCTCTTTGCTTTTTTTTCATAGGAGTTAAAAGCCTCATTATTAATCGTTTCATATTTGTCCAGCATAGTTTTTGTCGGCTCTTTTGCCGCATCACTATCCGTGACTGATAATATAGTCCATCCCACCGTTGAAAGCGGAACGCCGGAAATATAATAATCCTTTCCATCTATCGCAACCAACTCTACCTTTGTTTGCTCCTTCAAAGACTTTTCTACAAGTGTAGCAAGGCGTTTGTTATCGCTTTGCAACAGACTTTCCGCTTCAGTGGTAGGTTTTACCTCAAAGCACCCTTCTTTTTGCGGTGAAAATATAACCTGTCCTTTTTCATTCAGGATACATATAAAATTGTTCTTCGTAGCGTTCCGATTTACATAACCTTTTACAGAATCCAGGAAAATATCTGCACCAACTACTGCAACAAGTTCTCCGTCCCGATAAATCGGCGCTGCAATTTCCAGTGTTGGAATCTCGGTGCCGGAATCCAGTTCCACACCGGTGAAAACCAATTCTCCGGTCTCCACCGCCTTCAGATACCATTGACGTCTTCGTACATCTATATTCAATAAAGTTCCGTCTGATTTGACGTATGTAGCGGACCTGTCATTCACAAACATCAGGTTGCCATCTGCTGTTGCAATATAGCATCCATTCATAGCCTCCGTATTTTCAAACATTGAAAGCATAACATCGCCCATAACCGAAATGACCGGTAGCAGATTGGAATCTTCCGGGTTTACATTATACTCATGCAATAATTGAATTGTTGGTGTTCCATCCTTTGACTTATCCGGTGGTTGAATAGTGATATCTCTATGCAATTCCCCTTTTTCAAACAATCCGGTGGCATATGCCTGCAGCATCAGTACATTTTCCTTCATATCAGAAAATACGCTATCTGTAACACTTCCCTGTAATGAAGTGCTTTGACTCATGGAGGCATCTATAACTGCTTTCATCGTATTTTCTGATGTAGTACTGATTGCATCCTGCTGCTTTTCACTGGTGCTTTTCACAATGTTATTCAGGCTATTTTGCTGGTAAAGCGAAACTACCACAAACAGTGCAATCAGCGCAGCAAGTACGTTCAATATAAGATTAATAATCTTCTGCTGAAGTCCGCCGACCTTAAAACCCCATATTATTTTCATACGGATTCCGCCTTTCTCCTCTATGCGTAACTACACACTTTTTATTCGATTGTGAGAATATCGCTAAACCCCGTCATATCAAAAATCTCCATAATCACTTTGTTCACATGGAGAACTTTCATAGTGCCCTGGTTATTCATTGTTTTCTGTGCACCAAGCATAACACGAAGTCCTGCCGAAGAAATGTACTCCAGATTTTCAAAATCAAATATCAAGTTCGTAATACCTTCCAGTGACTCCTTACATTCCTTTTCCAGTTCCGGTGCTGTCGTTGTATCAAGTCTCCCGCTCAATGCTATTATCATTTCCGTTCCGTTTAATTCTTTATTAATTGTCATCGTTATCATCTCCTATATTTTAGTTAGACTTTTCCGTGTCTAAGTATTTTTTTAGTGTGAGAATGTTGCTTTCGTCCCGGTAGGCATACTCCATATGATCCATGCAGTTTTTGGCCATAAAAATACCTAATCCGCCAATCTGACGCTCTTTTGCGGATAATGTAATATCCGGATCGTCTTTCTCCAGCGGATTATAAGGCATCCCTTTATCCATAATAGTTATCGTTACGGCATCCTTATCTGTCTCTATTTGTATCGTCGCATTACCGACAGTTTCCTGATAAGCATAACACGAAATATTCGTAAATATTTCCTCTACTGCAATCCTGATTTGCATCTGCATCTTGGCATTACATGCACAGGATTCCAGCTCCCTATCAAGAAATTCAAATACCGTATCAAGATTTTCTGTTTTTGCGGCAATTTGCAATTCTTTCATACTCATATGCATTCTCACTCCTTATTCCTAATTATACCATAAATTGTCTGTGTGATTATCCTTTTTATCTGTATTTTTTTAATCTTGACAAGCATATAATTTCCTTGCTTTTCTCATAGACTTATAATATGATAAGTAAACGGACCAAAGGAGATTACAATGAAACATATAATAGCAGCAATTCATTACATTCAAAAATTTATCGATAAAATAACCAAAGATGCGGTATCTGCTTACGTAGCACAAACCGCTTTCTTTATTGTGCTCTCTTTTGTACCGTTTCTGATTTTTTTATTGACTCTGGTGCACCATCTTCCGATTTCCAAGGACGCCTTGCTGGCTTTTGTCTCCTCAGCTCTTCCGCACGAAATCGACAACTTCATTGTATCTATCATTAATGAGATGTATTCCTCTTCCTCTGCAACGCTTTTGTCCGTCAGTGTGATTGCGGCAATCTGGTCTGCCTCTAGAGGATTCCTCTCGATTTACACCGGATTTAACGCTGTCTATAATACAAAAGAAAGCAGAAATTACTTCCTGCTTCGTTTGATTTCATCCATATATACTGTTATTTTCGCAGTAATTTTATTGGCAATGCTTTCTCTTATGGTCTTTGGAAATCAGCTCTTTCTGGCGTTGGTTTCCCACATTCCAAACTTCGAGAATACCGCCCTTTTGATTATCAGCATGCGCGTAACGGTAGCAGCTGTAATCCTCTATATATTCTTTCTCTTTTTGTATATTTTCTTACCAAAACGAGATGAGAAAACTACCCTTCTTGCAGAAACCCCGGGTGCCATAATTGCATCTGCCGGCTGGATTCTGCTTTCCTACCTGTACTCTCTCTACATTGATCATTTTGCCAATCTCACGATGTATGGAAGTCTGACCATCTTGATTTTCCTGATGCTCTGGCTCTACATGTGTGTATATCTGATTTTTATCGGTGCCGAGATTAACGTATTCTTTCAGGCAACGAACTTTTTTGCCAGACTCAAAGCATACAAACCGCTTAGAAAATTACTGCATCGTTCCTAGTCACCCAAAGGCAACCTTCTGTCACTCTTTGCTTCTGCTACATCAGGCCAATTTCTATCCTGCTCTACGTCCTCTGCATCAGACAAAACAACATCTTACCTTATCGGTTACTGTGCCGCGCACACCTTGGTTCCCGGAAAATAATACGACAAAATCTCCGTATAATTCTTCCCTTCCTTTGCCATCACTCCGGCACCAAACTGGCTCATTCCTACGCCATGTCCCATTCCTTTTCCACGAATATAACACAACCCTTTTTTTCGGTCTTCTTTCAGGGTAATGAATCCGCTCGGCAATAATGTCTGTCCCTTCACATTGCTTCCATCCTTGCGTTTGATTGACGTATTCCCCGGCGCAAGCAATGCACGGATGTTATATTCCGAAGAAACCTCAATCGTTGCCTTGCTACCTTTTATGAGCATTTTCTTTGCAATTTTGCCTTCTCCATATTCCGTAATCTTAATTGCATCAATTTTTCCAACTGTCGATATATCTTTGGATTCAAAGGAACCATTTCCTTTTTTCGTAAGTATCAAATCCGGCGCCGCCTTCCAACGTTCTCTCAGAATATTGTCTATGTTTCGCTCAATCTGCGAAATATCCAGCACCGTCTTCCAGGAATACCAAGGCGAGGACTCATCATAATCCAGTTTCTTGGAAACAAGGTAGCCAATTGTTCCCGCTCCCCAGACATCCGATGCTTTCGCGCTGTAACCGCCGCTTACCGCATAATAATACGCGGAGGCAATCTTTCCGCCGTACGTCAGCACTTCCCCCTTCGTCTCCTCTACCGCCTGATTGGTCGACGGTTGCTCCGGCTGATTTTTATACACCTGATATGCGGTTGTGTCATCGACATTTCCGCCGTATTTCGCACAATTTCCATGCGAAGTCTCCATTTGCTGATAAGCATAGCTTCTTGCGCACACCGCTTGGGCTTTCAGGGCTTCTGCATCGTACTCAGCCGGCATTTCACTCGGCAGCACCCCGCACAAATAATCTTCCACCGAGAGTTCATTTACCAAAAGCAACCCCTTCTTTGTACGCTCTACTTCCAACACTCCACGATACGTTGGCGCGTCCTGATTCCTCTCAAGGCTTGTCACTTTAAGCACATCCTCTTTGTTTTGAGGGTAAATGCGGATTCTTGTTTTTTTCTTTCCTGCATTTTCTTTCAGGGTAAGCTTCTTCCCTGCCGCATAGTTCTTTTTCTTATTTCCGACTTCTCTTACAAAACCACCATCACAGGTAATTACTACCTTCGAATGAAAATAATCCTTGTGGCTGTTACCCGTGATAACCACGCGAATTTGCTCGGGTACGGACTCTTCCCCAAGAAAAACTCCGCATACCTTCTTATCCGCGACAACAAACTGATGATTCTTACTTCCTACCAGAACCTCTTTCCATGACTTTTCTTCCGGCTCGCCCCCTGCCATCTCTTTTCCACCTGTAGCATTATTCTCATCTACCGCGTCGGCTTCTGTTTCCGGTAGTTTATAAACCTTGGCTTCTTTCTCGATTGGAAGCTTCCCATACCCTTCAATTTCGATTTTCTTCGTACCAACAGATAAGACTCTGCCCGTAATCGTATCCGGCTTCAGACTAAGCTTTTCTACTGACGTTCCATCCTCGTTCAAACAGATATCTCCAAGCACCTTTGTCTTAACCTCTCCGGTCTGAATCGAATCCGGAATGTTCACTGTTTCCAGCGTTCCACCGTTGTAGAATAACAGTTTGGAGCCTTCTATTTTATCTATGTACACATTTTTATAGATTGTATTTTCTTCTTTGACAACCGGAACCGGCAATCTGACATTTTCCTCCTCCCGCATACAGTCCCAAACCAACAAACCGGCAATACAGAACAATCCCAGCACAATGCTATAGATTCCTGCCTTTCTGAATTTCATCCCATCCCTCACTTCTTTCTTCAAACTTTCTGCAATTCCCTGCATCCGTTCCAGTCTTCTGCAATTTTCTGCATCCGTTCCAACTTTCTGCAATTCCTTACGGACTAGTTTAACATATTCCTGTTGTTTTCGAAATATGCCTCTTCGTGGATAGCAAAAATCCGACCTCTTTTCCATTGTCCTGTCCGGAACATATCGAAAAAAAGTCGGATTGAATTCTGTTTATGGAATATACCAGATTGCATCGATTCCGCCAATCTTACCATCCTGACCACTTCCGGTGAGATAAGCATTTTTGATTGGCACTCTGCCCTTGGCAACGCCATTGGACGGATCTGCTACATAGTATATATCTTTCTTGCTGTCGTAATCCGTAAGAAGTACTGCGTGTGGTTTGCCTCTATCATAGATAACAATACCTTCCGGATGCTCCTTGAGCATACTCTGGAAATATTCCTTCTTGTCAGCAGTAGAACCGCTGATGGATTTGTATACAACTTTCATATCGTTATAGGTAAATTCATGTTTCAGGCCTGTGCCCTCAATCCATGCATATTTACGAACATCTGACTGTGTGACACTCTTGTAATCGCCATTTAAAATAAAGGTTCTTCTTCGAAGCATCATTGTCACCGCACAAAGCGTACAGGTTCCGCTGCTTTCCTGCTTCAAGAACATATCATCGCTCTTAAGTCCATCCTCGTCGATTACAGGATTCTCAACTTTAAATTGCTTGTTGATCAGTACCGTTGTATTACCAAGCACATCCGTAGCATACACTTTATACACATATGTTCCGGCACCCAGCTCGCCAAAGCACAAACTGTTGTCGATATCTCCTGACAAGGAGTATTTCTTGGTATTTGGATGCACAGACTTGCTCTGCACAGATTTGCCGGATTTGATAATCTTTGCAGTAACAGTTTTTAGTCCGACTCCGGCAGAAATATTGCCTTTAATATCAAAGTTCTGCCCCTTAATCAATTCCTCCGGTGAAGTAGCACCGCTAATCGTACATTTCTTAACTACTTTAAACTTCTGATTAATCAGAGTAGCGCGCTTCTCTTTTCCCACGCCACCTGCTTTTTTATCTTTCGTTTCTTTAGATGTCTGTGCTGTCGTCTTTGTTGCTTTTGCAATCAGACGTAACGAATATGTTCCTCTGCCCAATTTTGAAAAATTAATTGCTTCATTAATCTTCTTGCCAATTTTATATTTCTTCTTAGCCGGTGTAACAGAAAACTTCTGGATTGCTTTTCCTTTACTGTCTAAAACACGAACTGCAATCTCTGTAATCGTACCATTCGTCTTAACCGTACCGGAAATCCCCGGTTCCGTTCCAACGACTACAGTTGTAGGTGTCTTTTTTCCTTCCATCCGAATGGTTGTCTTGGTTTCTTTTGCTTTCTTCGTCTTTTTCTTTGCTACACTTTTCGCCTTTGTTGCCCCAGCCAAAATCTTCGTCTGATTCGCTGTTGTCGCCGCATCGGCTGTATCTGTTCCCGCATAAAAAGTTGTTCCCACCATTAACGCTGCCAGTAATAAAAGTTTACCTGTGCATCGTCTGTAACTCATAATCATTTCTCCATTAAATACTCAATTAACCGTTCCTGTTCGTAGAATTCTTCACGCTTTCATACAAATCCATCCGTGTCAGATACTTATAGCAATAGGTATCCGGCAATCACAACAAGAATTCTACATCTATAGAATATATTATAAACATAAAAAACGGGATATTTCAACCTTTTTTGATGAAATATCCCGATTTTGTATCAATTTCTTTAAATTTTAATTAATTTTTACACATCGTCCTGTGCTTCAACCTCTGACTCGTCTTCACTGATATACTTCGACAGATCAATCGAATCCTCTTCCTCGAAGCCTTCACCACAAATGAACTTAAGCAGACAGCTCAAGCTGTAAACGTCATTGATGGTTCCTTTAACAACCATATCCTTAAGTTCCTCATAGGAAACTAACGTATGATTCAGCTGCTCTTCCTCTGCCAGATCAATATCAACCATATATACCTGCATCAAACCACCCGTATTCCCGCTATCCGGGTACAACTCTCCAACATATCTGGTGTTCAACACCTTGCCGCCAATGTAATTCACCACTGCTTCCAAATGCTCCGGTATCGTCATACCTGGTTGTGTCATAATTCGCGGAAATTCAAGATTCCATTCACGGTTTCCAAAGGAAAATTCATGGTTCAAAACAAACTTGTCACCACACACCGGTAATACCACAAACCCACAAAGTGTATCCTTATACAAGGTACGCGGCATCGGATAATACTGTCCATCGGTCGTCTTCCACAAATCCACAACATAATACAGCTGCGAATTCTCGTAAACCAATCCCAATGTCGTGTCCGCCGACGCTTCAAATGCCGACAGTTCTTCTTCCTCCGTTACCAACGCATAGTTCGTTGCTTCCTTAAAATACTCCGGATATGCAATTCTTACCTGTTCGTATGCTTCAATCGTTGCTTTGCTCATGATACCCTCTCTCCGTAAATTAACCCTCTACAAATGTTTTGATTACATCTACTGAATGGTCTATGCCATATAAATCGGTACGAATGGACAACTGATAATTGTAAATTACGCCCCATTTTTCACTTGTGTGATAATTGTAATAATTGGCACGACGTTTATCATACTTCATAACTTCTTCCGCCGCTTTTGCCGGATTCACACCATAGGACTCAATCGCACGTTTGATTCTGAAGTCCGCTCCTGCATAGCAAAATATATTTACAACATTCGGTTCATCGCGGAGTATGTAATCTGCACATCTTCCTACGATAACACAAGGACCTTCGGACGCCACTTTACGGATCACTTCCGCTTGTGCCAGGAAAATCCGATCATCAATCGAAATATTACCATATCCAAAATCCTGACTGCTGTACGCACTCATTCCCATAGCAATGGAATACAGCAAACTGTTGGTTGCTTTCGCTTCCGCTTTCTCAAATGCAGATTCCGCAAAACCACTTTCTTTGGCAGCGCGCGTAATCAGTTCATTGTCATAGAACGGAATTCCAAGCTTATCTGCTAACTTCTTTCCGAGTTCTCTTCCACCGCTTCCGTATTGGCTGTTGATTGTAATTACTTTATCCATAGACAGTCACCCCAATTACTATTTTTTGTAATTAAATTATACCACAAAAACCTCTGCTTTAACAAGATTTTAATCGC
>JAILQS010000108.1 GCA_024698865.1 Lachnospiraceae bacterium
TTTCCAGGAAATCAAAATACATGATCATGTACCGGTTATTGATGAAAAAGTGGAACCGACCTGTACAAAAACCGGTCTGACCCAGGGTTCACACTGTAGTGAGTGTAATGAAGTGATTGTTCCAAGAACGGTTATTGGTGCTCTTGGGCATATTGAGGTTACTGAGGCTGGAAAAACCGCGACTTGTGAAGAAGATGGCTTTACAGAAAAGATTTATTGTGCAGTTTGCGGTGAAGTAATCCAGGAACACGAAAGAATTCCTGCTTTGCAACATCACCTGGTTGTTACCAAAGAAGCAAAACCGGCCACCCTTACAAGTGATGGTAATACAGAAGAGAAAACCTGTGATAGATGTAACAAAACAGAAGGCGGAGATGTGATTTACAAAATTGACATCGTAGCTCTTGAAAATAATGTCTATATTTTTGAGGGAAAAGCAATTACACCGGCGGTTGTTGTAAGAGACAGTACAGGTCAGACAATTGACAGTAAATTCTATACGGTAACGTATAACAATAATAACGCGGTTGGAACGGCGAAAGCGGTTGTAACTTTCCGGGGTGACTACACAGGAACGAAGGAATTGTCATTTACAATCAAAGCAACGGAAAAACCGGCAGCAGAAAAGCCGATAGTAGAAGAAAAACTTGCGAAAGCGGTACTTTCCGCTGTTAAGAACAGCAAAGGAAAAATCGCGGTAATAAGCTGGAAGAAAGTTGTAAATGCCAAGGGATATGAAGTTCAGTATACACTGGATAAAAAGTTCAAAAAAGGCATTAAGACACAGAAAGCAACGAAAACAACGCTTAAGATTAAGAAACTCAAAAAAGGCAAAACCTACTATGTTCGTGTAAGGGCATGGAAAATGGGTGCTTCCGGCAAAAAGATATATGGTGATTGGAGTAAGATAAAAAAAGTAACCATTAAGAAGTAAGTATTTATATTGCTATTTTATAAAACGGGAAGAGAGCTTTTAAGCTCCCTTCCCGTTTTGCTTTCTATGGTAGAGATACGGGAAGAGTCTGGAAAAACCGGCATACAAAATGTAATTGTATAGTCACACATATTTTGATAAAATATACCTATAGACATATACATAAAAGTGGGTTTTTGCGCCCTTTTATAACAATACAGGAGAGAAACTATGAGGAAAAAACTATCACTGTTGCTCATCGCATGCCTGGTTTTGCCAACCCTTTTGGGGTGGCTGATTGCTCTTTCTTCTGCCGATAAAAAAGCAGATGAAGAGGCCAAAGTTGTTTTAAAAGATACGGCGAATCAAAATGCGGATGAGTTAGAATATGTGCTGGTTTCGCAAAAAAACCAGCTTGCCAGGGTTATTTCCAATATCAAACTGATTAATGCAGTTACACCGGTCCTTAACGGAAAGCAGAAGTCTTTTACGGAAGAAGAAAGCACAGGGGTGCTTCGTATTATGCTTGGAAGTGTGAGTGATGTGGATTACTGCGAACAGCTTACACTTTTGGATCACGATGGAAATGTACTTGTCAGTACGGATGCAAAGATGGAGAAGTCAGATTGTGCCGATATTATCGCAAAACAGACTGCATCGGAGAATGATTGTGAGTATCAGTTGGTAAAACGTGGTGGAAAATACTGCTGGCAGATATTATACACCTTCCAAAATAGCGAAGGTCTTATGGGTTATATGGTGGCGGAGATGGAATTGAAGAATTGTCAGTTCTTTTTCTCTACGGTAACGAACCGGGCGTATTATGATATTCTGGTAAATGATGCGGGAGATTGCGTATATAACTCCACCGGCAAACAAATCGGAGACAAAATCGAAGTAGAGAGTATGCAGTCTGTCGTGAATGATTATAATAGTGGAAATGCAGAACGTTGGGGTAGTTTTTCAGAGAAAATTAATGGAAAAAAAGGTGAATTCGTATATTTTGTAATACCGGAGCTAAACGCCGCATATATTATGGCTGAGGACGTAACGCAACGTAATCGTAACCGGGTATCTGAATTTTACGTATTGCTGATTTATGTAATACTCCTGTCGGTGATTGCAGTAGTGGCAGCTCCACTGGTTGCCGCAAGATTAACCAAACCGGTACTGGAACTGACCGAGACAATGAAAATGGTTTCCAACGGGGACTTTAACGTCCGTAGTGAAGTGAAGCAAAAGGACGAGATTGGAGAACTTGCCTCACGTTTCAATAAAATGATTCAGATTATTCAAAGCAGTTATGATGACATGAAAGGTATGCGGGATGTGTTAGAAGAGAATCAGAAAGAGATTCAAAAGAACTACAAACATATTGAACATCTGGCATACCACGATGCATTGACGGATCTCAATAACAAATCTGCGTTTTATGAAAGAGTAAGCCATATCATTGATACGATGGATGAAAATGATTCCCATGGTGTTATGTTTATGGATTTGGATAATTTTAAGACAATTAATGATACAAAAGGACATGATTATGGTGATGCAATTCTTGTAAAGACGGCTGAGCGTATTAAGGCACTTGCCAATCCGGGAGACTGTATCGCACGTATAGGTGGAGATGAGTTTTTGATTTTCCGTCAAAACAGTACGGAAGAGGAACTCAAACATTTTGCTGCTAAATTGCTGAGTACATTTAGAGAACCATTTCACATAAAGGATGAGACAATGCATGTCAGCGCAAGCATTGGTATTGCCAGAAGTAACGTACATGGTAAGACGATGGGAAGTCTGATTAAAAACGCAGATATTGCAATGTACCGCGCAAAAGCGGCGGGAAAGAACCGTTACGCAATCTTTGATGCACAGATGGAAAAGGATGTTAATCGAGAAGCTGAGATTCTGGAGGTGTTACGAGGTGCCATTGCAAATAATTCTGTGCATATGAATTATCAGATGCAGATTGATTCTGCAAACAAACAAATCAAAGGATACGAGGCGTTGATGCGCTTGACGGATCCGGAACTTGGTGTGATATCGCCGGATGAATTTATCCCGATTGCAGAAGAAAGTGGCATTATTTTGGAACTTGGTGAATGGGCACTTCGTGAGAATTGCCGTTTCAATAAAGAACTGATGGACAAAGGAATTCTCAGGTGTCCGGTGGCGGTTAATATTTCAGCTGTGCAGCTCAATCAGACCGGTTTTGTGGAACAGGTAAGAAGGATACTCAATGAAACAGGGCTGCCTGCGAAGTATCTGGAATTAGAAATTACAGAGAGTACATTAATCACCTCTTTGGTAGATACGAATGAAGTGTTTAATCAGCTTCAGGAATTGGGCGTAAATATTTCATTGGATGACTTCGGAACAGGATTCTCGCCATTGACCTATTTGACGAATCTTCCGATTGACAAGTTAAAAATTGATAAGTCCTTTATTGACCGTATCCTGGAGAAGGAAAGTCACTACAACGTAGTAGATATGATTATTGACCTTTCGCATAAGTTAAATATTACGGTTATTGCAGAGGGTGTTGAAACAGAAGAACAGTACGCGCTCCTTAGAGAATTGAATTGCGATCTGATACAGGGCTATCTGTTTAGTAAGACGCAGGGCAAGGATGCGTTTATTGATTCGGTTCTGAGTAAAAGCAGAGTGTGACGACTTTACTGCAGTAGAGTGAAGATATCAAAAAGGGTTGAAACGATATTGTTAAGAGAAAAAAAACTTAACAATATTGTTTCAACCCTTTTGTAATTGAATTATTTATCAAATTATCTGTTTATCACAATGAAGTGATAACTATATTCCCCATCAAAAAATTCGTCGACGATTAAATTTTAGCTTTGCTTAAGCAATGGCATATTTTGTTAATGTCTGTTCGAATGCAGCGTCATATCCAGAGTAATTTACATTAAGATTCTGTGTAAGATCCATGCTCAACACTCCAAGAAGAGATTTTGCATCAATGATGAAACGATTATAGAAGATATCGATATCAAAATCACATTTGGATGCCTGATCAACGAAATCTCTTACTTCATCAGCTGTGCTAAGTTTAATCTGTGTCTTCAAATATTTCACATCCTTATCATAAAATAGTGCAGTCTGAACCTATTTCAAACCTTACTCATTATAACATCTAAATGTGTCACGTCAAGGGGAGATTAGAAGGGTAAAATGGGGATTATTAGTGCTTGATTGTGATATAGAACACTATATATGGTAAATACGAATAATATTTGTGCAAAATCACAAATCCGCTGGGTATAACTGTTAGCGCTTGGTCATAATATATGATTTGCATAGAAATATAGCACTAAAAATTTTGCGGTTTTGACTAAAAATCCTCGTTGAACTTCACAACTTGTGTAGGTGTGTAATCGTCCGTCTGGTTTATTTTATGGTGGAATTTAACTCAGTCGGAGAAATCCCCCACCTCTAAGCGTTAGCGTAGGTGGGGGTTATGACAAACTATACTCAGTCGGGGTACAAGCTCCGACTGAGTTAAACGCTCCGCGAGGATGCAATATGTCGTGTTGTAACTACGTACGAACAACCTCATCAGATTGTGAAATGATTGTTTGTTATGGGGTAAAAAAAGTTTGCTATGATTTTAGAAAAAACCTTGACTTTATTAGTTAGCCTGTGGTATCATATCATTCGTGGGTTGAAGCCCATAACAATTTAGAAATAGGGGTATAGTTCAGCTGGTAGAATATCGGTCTCCAAAACCGCAGGTCGTGGGTTCAAATCCTACTGCCCCTGTTAAAGCCTTTTACACTTGAAGTGTAAAGGGCTTTTTTTTGTAGCACAAGACCGGCAAGCGGATGCATGCAAATCCATTTGCCGGTCGCAAGAACATGGAGCACGGAGTGCGGAATGTTCAGATGCGAAATCGAGTAGGATTCTTATACAGCAAAAAAAATGTGGACGTTTAAGAAAAGTATGTTATAATGAACAAATGATAAGGGTATTTACGGGTTCATTGTGTCTCAAATGTCAATAAAAAATCTGATTTTGCCAAAAAATAGAAAGAAAGTATCGTTGTTTTGCTGAGAAAAAATGCGTGAATCAGAAACTTTTTGTCTAAGTAGCCAAGGCGCAGTTTCTTTTATTGGAAAAGAGAGTATATGAAGATGGGGAACAGGATAGATACCAAGGAATAATGGAAAGGAATTAAAGGTATGTTAAATTCTGTAAATGATGTTTTGAAAGAAAGAGATGGGAGAGAAAAGGAACTGTATACGGTTGTAGTTGCAGATGACGAAGAAGAAATTCGCAAGGCAATTATTCAGCGTGTGAAGTGGGAAGAAATCGGATTTCAAGTGGTTGGAGAAGCAGAGAACGGTGCGGAAGCCATCGAACTGGTGGAACGTTTGGAACCGGATTTGCTCCTGACGGATATCAAGATGCCGTTTGTATCCGGGATAGAACTGGCCAGACAGGTACGAGAAATACGACCAACTACGCAGATTGCTTATTTGAGCGGTTTTGATGATTTTACATATGCGCAGCATGCCATTCAATATAATATTATCAGTTACATGCTAAAGCCGATTTCGACGGCAGAGTTGACAGATGAACTGAAAAAGATCAAAGAAAAGATTGATGAAAAATTTGAACAGTTCGTCAATGGTATCAAGGAAAAGAATGACAACAAATCTATGTCGATGCTGCTTCCTTTGATTTTTGACGAACATCAGAAGGAAGATGACAAGCAAAGAGATCATCTTTTGTTAAACAAACTGGTGGAATGTGAGATTATACCCAAAGCAAGCAGCGAGTACCGTTTTAGCATTATGGCAACGTACCTGTTTGACGAGACGGATACCAATGTGACGGAAGAAACCTATGTGAATTCCATCAATCCGATTTTGGAAAAATATTTTAGACGTGTAACTTTTTTTGTAAATGAGAAGATGATCACACTACTGATTGGTACCAAAGGAACCTTTGAAAAGTACATCTATATTGCCACGGAGGAGATTGTACAAAGTGTCAGTCGAATTATGGGAAAGAAGTGTATTATCGGTGTTGGTAAAGTCGAGGAAGGTTTGTCAAATATACATAGGGCATATATGGATGCTATGAAGGCAATCAAGAGTCTGAAGGAAATGAAATCCGGTGTATACTTTATTTCCGATATCGAGCGTTATAAAAACAGCACCACGTTAATCGTTGAGCAGGCACTGGACATCATTGAGAACGACTATATGAATCCGGATATTTCACTTGGATCGGTAAGTGCACAAATCGCAGTCAGTCCAAATTATCTGAGTGCGCTGATTAAAAAAGAGACGGGCAACACGTTTATAGAACTGCTGGTTGAAAAACGCATTAAAGTTGCAAAGGAATTATTACGGGGAACGAATAAGAAAATCAGAGAAATTGCAGAAGAATGTGGCTACAATGATCAGCATTATTTTAGTTATTGTTTCAAAAAATATACGGGAATCTCACCGAATAAGTGCAGAAATTCGGAAGGATAATCGGGAAAAGGTGGCAGGATGAGAATAAACAGGAAAAACAGATTATCTTTATCAAAACTTGTGACAGCGATTGTGGCAATTACAGTGTTTTTTTCCACGGCTATTTGCGTCTTTTTTTCACTTATGTATTATAAGAACGCTGTGGAGCAGAATGCAATTACAAACAGCATGCAGGCGGTTGGACAGGTTTCCAGTATGCTTACAAGTTATACGAAGGACATGAATGATATCATGAATGCGATTCGTTCGACTGTAGAAAAAGAGGATAAAAAACTGCAGTATGAGTATTTCACCGAAATGACGCAGATGCGCAGAGATCTGGAAACGATTATGGTGTATGGGGAAGATGGAGAACTGCTGGATTATTGGGCAAAAGGTCGTGTTTTGAAAGATAAAATGTCGACCAATCTTTCCTATGAAGCATTGCCAAAGAAAGAAGGAATCCATATTTCTGCACCCCATGTACAGAATATGTTTTTAAACGATTATTTGTGGGTAGTAACCATTTCGGAGCAAATCAAGACGAAATCCGGAGAGTGGCATCAAATCTGTATGGATATTCATTTTGCGAATATTGCGAGTTACGTGGATGGAGTCGGAATCGGTGCGCACGGTTATTGTTTTATTATGGATGATGCCGGTAACATTGTATATCATCCGCAGCAACAGCTT
The DNA here is from genome assembly GCA_024698865.1 of Lachnospiraceae bacterium. GTDB lineage: Bacteria > Bacillota > Clostridia > Lachnospirales > Lachnospiraceae > JAILQS01. The sequence goes on from JAILQS010000108.1 coordinate 7,087, forward strand.
TTATATGCAAAATTGAAAAAAGAGCGAACGGATGAAATTGGGAAGTATTCGGATGGCACGCACATAGCAGACGGCGTAATTTATACGGTTTTGACGCTGGATAATTGTAATTGGAAAATAATAGGCGTGAGTTACGTGGACGAAGTAGTTACTTCAAAGGTTTCCAATATGGCATACATTGTACTCTTTATTATCGGGATTGTTGTTTTTGCAACAACGGTTGCAGGCATGTTCTTTTCCAGACTTTTGTCAAAACCGGCGCAGGAACTTACCGAAGCAATGCAGAAGTTTGAAAAAGAAGGAGAGGCATTTTCTTTTTATCCGATTGATGGAACCTATGAAATTACATCGCTTTCGGATTCTTTTGGACATATGGTCGTTCGAATTCAGGAGCTGATGGAGAAAGTCCGACAGGAAGAGGTTACACTTCGAAAAACGGAACTGAATGCTCTTCAGGCGCAGATTAATCCACATTTTCTGTATAATACACTGGATTCTATTTCATGGATGTGTGAAGAAGGACGAACCGAAGAAGCAGTGGAGATGGTAAATGCGCTTGCGAGACTGTTTCGCATCAGTATCAGCAAAGGGCATGAGATGATTAAAATAGAGAGAGAACTGCAACACGCAGAGGCTTATTTGAGAATTCAGAAATTCCGTTACAAAAACAAGTTTACGTATTCCTTCCGGGTGGATGAGAAGTGCCGCGACTATCTTTGCAACAAGATTTCGCTGCAACCACTCATTGAAAACGCCATTTATCACGGGCTGGATATGTCCGATGATGGCGAGATTACAATTGAAGTATATGAGGAACAGGGTAATATTGTTATGGCAGTCATAGATGACGGTGTTGGAATGACGGAAGAAGAATGTAAGAGAATTCTAAATACGGATGTGGACAGCCCGAGTGGAATCGGTCTTAAGAATGTGAATGACCGCGTGAAAATATACTTTGGTCCAAACTATGGATTAGTGATAAAAAGCGAATTGGACGAAGGAACCAGGGTGGAGATTCATATGCCAAAGGTAATGGAGGACAATTATGAAAAATAATGGTGGAAGATTAGTTATCATTATACTAAGCCTGATGTGTATCATTTATCTTTGCGCCCTTCGCTTTTCGTATGAAAAAAGCGATAAAAGTTTGATGTCTAAGGACACAAAACCGTATGTTGCTGTTATTACAAAGTCCACGCAGTCGGCATACTGGAAAACGACCTTTGCCGGAGCAAAGGCTGCGGGAGCAGAGTATAATCTGGAACTTAGTTTTCAGGGGCCGGAAAGGGAAGAAGATTTTAAGACACAGAATGAAATGATTCATGAGGCAGTGGAAAAGGGCGCAAAAGTAATCGTTTTTTCTGCTGTAGATTACCATGACAATGCAGAAGCAATTAACAGAGCGATTGATAAAGACGCAAAGGTAGTAGTGATAGATAGTGACGTGGAAAGCGAAAAAGTAAGCTGCCGTATCAGTACAGATAATTATAAGGCCGGACAGATGGTGGCGGATGCCCTTCTAAAAGGGGAAGATAAGAAGCTGAAGGTCGGAATTGTTAATTTTGACGTCAATACGGAAAATGGACAAAAAAGAGAACAAGGTTTTCGGGATTCTGTAGCGATGGCAAATAACGTGGAGATTGTATCCAGTATCAATGTAAATTCGACAATTGATGATGCAAAAGAGGGTACCATTGCTATGTTAGAGGAGAATCCGCAGATTAATGCCATTGTTACATTTAACGAGTGGACAAGTCTTGGCGTAGGTTATGCAATTCGGGAGCTTAAGCTGAAAGACAAAGCGAAAGTAGTGGCATTTGACAGTAATATAATCTCTGTAGGAATGCTGGAAACCGGTGAAGTGGATGCACTGATTGTGCAGAATCCATACGCCATGGGATACCTTGGTGTGGAGTATGCTGCCAAACTGATCAATGGCGATAAGATTGAGAAGGATACCATAGATACTACAACTACGTTAATCACAAGAGAGAATATGTTTACACCGGATAATCAAAAGGTGCTGTTCTCGTTCGAATAATAATAATTCTAACATTCTCTGTAAGATATCGCATTTTTTTTTCATAATCGGGATGCTAAAATCAACGTGAAAGTTATGAAATACATAACCAAGAAAATAACAGGAGGATTATGAAATGAAAAAGAGAATGATGACATTGTTGTTATGCGCAGCATTAGCAACAACAATGCTTGCAGGTTGTGGAGGCAACAGCGCAGGCGACTCAAGCAAAACCACCAGTGGGGATGAAGGAACCGCAACAGAAGCTACGGCAGATGAAGGTTCTGAAGCAGCAAAGGAGAGTGCTTCAGAAGGCTCCGACATCAATGCAACTGTATTCTGGTATGACGAAAGTGACGTATATCTTAGTTCTGTTCGTACGGCATTAAATGCAGAACTGGATGCACTTGGAATCACATATGATAACCAGTATGCAGCAAATGATCAGTCAAAACAGCTTGACCAGATCAAAACTGCAATCGCAGGCGGTTCCAATCTTTTGATTGTAAACGTAGTTACATCCGGTGCACCGGATACAGCAGAAGATATTATTTCAGTAGCTGGGGACGTTCCGGTAATTTTCTTCAACAGAGCAATTGGTACGGATGGTGCTGATGTTGATGTGCTTACAAGCTATGATACCACATGCTTCATCGGAACAGATGCTCCGGAAGCAGGACATATGCAGGGTAAGATGGTTGGAGAATATGTTGTAGAAAACTATGACGATATTGACGTAAACAAAGATGGAAAAATTTCTTACGCTATGATGAAAGGTGACGAAGCAAACATCGAAGCAATCTATCGTACACAGTATGGTGTAGAAGATGCAGATGCAGTATTGAAAGAAGCAGGAAAACCTGCACTTGAATACTTTGATGCAAGCAACGCAGATAAATATCAGGTTGACCAGGGTGGTGCTTGGTCTGCAGCTGCTGCGAAAGAATATATGGACACCAACTTTGTTACATACAACGAAGACAGCAAAAACATGATTGAACTTGTAATTTGTAACAACGATGGAATGGCAGAAGGTGTTGTTGCTTCGCTTCAGGGAAAAGGATACAACAAAGACGGAGCTCATGTGGTTCCTGTATTTGGTGTAGATGCTACCGATAATGCAAAGACGCTTATTTCAGAGGGTGCTATGACAGGTACTGTAAAACAGGATGCAGAAGGTATGGCAGCAGCCATCGCGCAGACTGTTGATGGAGTAAAAGGTGGAAGCACACTTGGTGATGCGTTAAAAGGATTAACAGACGAGCGCTTCAGTATTTCTGCTGATTGCGATACTAAACTTTTTGTTGCATACGCGCCATACACTGGCGAGTAAAACTATACCCCTTATATGTGTGGATGAGCAACTGTGAAAACAGTTGCTCGTTCAAAAAAATGAAGCTAGGGGATTTTTGAATAAAGACAAAAAGAGAGGTCGAAAGCAAATGGCGAAAGAAGTTCTTCTGAAAATGGAAGGGATCACAAAAACATTTCCCGGCGTGAAAGCACTGGATAATGTTTCGATAGAAGTAAAGCGTGGAACGGTACATGCCCTGATGGGAGAGAATGGAGCCGGCAAATCCACATTGATGAAATGCCTGTTTGGTATGTATGTAAAAGACGCCGGACATATTTACCTTGAAGGCAAAGAGGTGGACTTTAAAAACAGTCGCGAGGCTTTAGACAATGGTGTTGCGATGGTTCACCAGGAATTAAACCAGGCGTTAAAACGAAATGTAATGGATAACCTCTGGTTAGGACGTTATCCCAAAATTGCAGGAATTGCGGTAAATGAGCATAAGATGCTCAAAGATACCAAAGCAATTTTTGATGAACTGGACATAGATGTAGATGTACATAGAATTATGTCCACAATGCCTGTCTCACAGAGACAGATGGTAGAAATCGCAAAAGCAGTTTCTTATCATTCAAAAGTAATCGTATTTGATGAACCAACATCTTCTTTGACAGAGGAAGAAGTGGAGCATCTTTTCAAAATTATCAATATGCTTCGAGACCGAGGGGTAGCAATTATTTATATTTCTCATAAGATGGCAGAGATCAAACGTATTTCGGACGAGATCACGATAATGAGGGATGGTCAGTGGATTGCAACAGAAGCAGCTGACAAACTGGAAATGAAAGATATTATTCGTCTGATGGTAGGTCGAGAACTTACAAATCAGTTCCCACCCAAAACCAATAAACCGGGCGAAGTTTGCTTGAAGGTTGAAAATATAACCGGACAATATAATCAATTAAAAGACGTAAGCTTTGAAGTACGTCAGGGAGAAATCCTTGGAATTGCCGGACTGGATAGTTCGGGAAGAACCGAAGTGCTCGAAAGCATCTTCGGCATACGTACCCGTAAACGTGGAAAAATATCCTTGCATGGAAAAGAGTGTCTCAATCGCCACGCAGGAGAATCCATCAAAAATGGATTTGCTTTATTGACAGAAGAAAGAAGGGCAACCGGTATTTTTGGTGTGTTAAGTGTAAAAGAGAATACAGTAATTTCAAGCTTAAAAAGGCATAAGCGTTTTGGACTATACCTAAGTGAAAAATCCCAAAAAAAAGATACCCAATATTATATCGACGCAATGCACACCAAGACTCCTTCTCAGGAGACGAAAATACGAAGCTTATCCGGAGGAAATCAGCAGAAAGTGATTATTGGACGATGGCTTCTAACAGAACCGGAGGTTCTTTTGCTGGATGAACCAACCCGAGGTATCGACGTTGGTGCAAAATACGAAATCTATCAGTTGATTCTGGATCTTGCCAATAAAGGAAAAACCGTTTTGATGGTTTCATCTGAAATGCCTGAATTACTGGGCGTTTGTGACAGGATTATCGTTATGTCAGGCGGCAGAGTTGCCGGTGAAGTTGATGCCGGAAACACAAATCAGGAAGAAATTATGACGCTGGCAGCGAAATATGTGTAAGGAGGGATAAAGGAATGAATAATCCTTTGAATAAGATAAAAGCTATAGGGGCGGATTATAAACAATTAGACAGTAAAGACAGAAGACGGTTTTGGACAGACGGAATATTAAACAATGCGTTGTATATTCTGATGGCAATCTTTGTTATATACACAGCCAGCGTGAAACCGCAGTTTTTAACCCTGGGTTCATTTACGAACCTGATTACTCAGGTGGCAGCGTATCTGCCAATGGCACTTGGTATTGCCGGAACAATTGTATTAACCGGTACGGACTTGTCTGCGGGACGTGCAGCCGGTCTGACAGCGGCGATTGCAGGAATTATGTTGCAGAAAGTAGATTTTGCAAACAAGATGCTTTCGAATTTACCGGAAGTAAATCTTGGATGGATACTTGTAGTAATGCTTATGGTAGTTGCAATCGGTGCATTCATTGGTATTGTGAACGGTTTCTTCGTAGCGAAATTCAGTTTGCATCCATTTATCGTTACTTTGTCCACACAGTTGATTACCTACGGTATTATCCTGTGGCTCTTTGGATTAAATGACAACAATGGACAGCCGATTTCCGGATTAAGTGCAGAATACAAAGAGTTTGTCGGCGGAAAACTGTTCCGACTCGGCAATGTAAATGTTCCAAGATATGTATTATACGCAATCATTTTAGTAGCTGTTATGTGGTTTGTCTGGAATAAGACGGCATTTGGAAAGAACATGTTTGCAGTCGGTTCTAATCCGGAAGCAGCTACGGTATCCGGAGTAAACGTTTTTCTTACAACGGTTATGGTACATACACTTGCAGGCGCAATGTACGGATATTCCGGCTTTGTGGAAGGTGTACGTAGTGGTTCCGTTGCTGCAAATACCGGCTTGAACGCAGAGTGTGATGCGATTGCAGCCTGCGTAATCGGTGGAGTATCCTTTGTCGGTGGTACCGGTTCCATATCGGGTATCATCCTGGGCGTATTCGTACTTCGAATTATATTTGTAGCACTCACCATGTTAGGAGTGGATTCGTCTTCTTTATACATTATTAAAGGAGCAATCATCCTATGTGCATGCTCATTGGATATGCGTAAGTATTTAGTGAAAAAATAAGAGAAGAGATGATGGAATGAATGACAAATGTTTTCATGAAAATAAACTTCACGAAAAAACAGTAATTGATTTGGATTCTCAGAGCGAGAAAGAAAACACGCCACCAAAAAGAGAACTTCGCGGTCTTTACAAACACGTTAAGATATCGGTTCGTACTTTGGACTGCATTATTGTTGGGTGTGTTCTGGTGATAGTGACAGTTTTGGCGTTTTCTTTAATAAAACCAGGTTTTACCGTATCATTTGACTCAAATGGTGGAACAGATGTCGCATCTCAAAAACAGATGTATGGAGAGACGCTTGATGTTCCCGAAGCACCGAGTCGGGAGGGGTATGAATTCATCGGATGGTGTAAGGATTATGCGTGCGATGAATTATGGAATGAGGAGGTTGATAAAATAGAGGGCGATGTTACTTTATACGCCGAATGGAAAAAAATCGAGGAATAATTGTAAACATAATACAAACTAACTACTAATTACCAAAGAAAATGCTGTCGCATCCCCCCATCATGCGACAGCGTTTTTTTGCGGTGCGTGACCGGTTA
>JAILQS010000161.1 GCA_024698865.1 Lachnospiraceae bacterium
ATACCAATAGAGCTAGGTATCATTGCGCTTATGTTGACATGGTGCATAACTTACTACTATCAAATGGGGCTTTATGACAAAACAAAAGACTCGATAGTAAGCACGTGGAGAGTCCTTAAAGAAAGAGTACGAATAAAAAAATACAAGGAGCACACAAAAAATGCCAGACCATCAACAAGCGATAAACATACTAAAAGACGACCTGGAGGAAAGGAAAAGAAAAAAGAAAAACCAGGATGGAAAAGTAGGAAGTGATGACATGACAAATAGATTTGAAAAAATATTAAACGAAATAAAGGATTCACAAGAACTGATATGTATTTATCGTAATCATAATCAGACAGATTCTTTTTATGTAGGATTAATAAAAGGGATTGATGATAAGAATATTCTGATGGAAGTCTTTGATAAAAAAGGCGAAAGGGATGGATATGTGTTATTTAGAAAGAGTATGGTATTTTTGGTAGAAACCCAAAATGAATATATCAGAAAAATTCAAGAAAAGATAACAAAACCCTCTGATAACCGTATTAATAGCATTGAGTCATTCTGGGACAATCTTGTTAAAGGTAATTTGCTAACGGAAATAGAACTACTTGAGAGTGGGTTTGTTGATGTCCGCGGTTGTGTTTTAGGTATTCAGGAAGGGATATTACAGATTCGAGTTATGACAGATGATGAGCAACCGGATGGCGAAGCTTTTTGTGCAATTTCTGATATTTCAAAAATAGATATGATCATTTGATTGGACGTAACAACTGTTGCAACAAGGGGAGTCGCTAGGGTTAAGGATGGTTCTTTCGAGGAAAAAATAGTTCCTCCGAACGCCTTGCTTATTCTGAGACAGTCTATCGAGGTAACTGCCGGTGGTTTATAACCACCGGCAAAACTATAACGCAAAAGTCGAGGATGGAAGTATTTAAAGGGGACGCAGTATCCATCAGGAAAATAGGAGATTAGCTATGCATCATGGCGAATATATAAAAGAAAAATTCTCGTTTCTGATAAGAAAAACAATGAGCATTTTTCACTGCAGGAAACTCTGGGATGCTGTAAAATTGACACTTGCAAGGGCGCTTATCAAATTCATAGTTTAGCCGAATTTAATAATGGCGTAGATTATATATCAGATACTGTAGAAAAAGTTTATTCTGTGATAAATATTTCTGAAGAATCGAATTTCAAAAAGATATATAATTATGTGGTTGAGAATAGGATGAGTGCGTTAAACGCATATTATATAGGAGAAAACCTAAAAAAAGCAGATTTGTTTTGGAAAGAAGAAAAGTACAGAGATGCGTTACGTTTATATGAAGACAATGAATGCAACTTATCTTCTTTGCAAAGAAAAAGGGTAGAGTACCTTAGAAAAAGGATGGAAGGGAAAAACTAGCAACGCGACTATATGATATTTATCATGTATGGATGAAGTATTTATAAGGTTTTGAGACGTTTAAACCTAATATTGAATAGTAAAACTGCCGGTGGTTTATAACCACCGGCAAAACTATTGTAGAGAAAACTATAAAGAACTTGGCAGCAAATGCATTTTATAACGAGATTTGTTATAATGGAGCTATTCTTCTTTACAGTTACAAATAAAACCGGAGGAGGAACCCAATGCATGAGAAACCGACTCAAAAAATAATGGCAAAACAATTAAGGGGGGAAGTAAGCCTATGGCAGAACGTAAGCGAACCTATATCGCGATCGATTTAAAGTCATTCTATGCCTCTGTCGAATGTGTAGACAGAGGACTGGATCCGTTGAATACGAATCTTGTCGTGGCGGACACCAGTCGTACCCAGAAGACGATTTGTCTGGCGGTATCCCCTTCTTTGAAGGCGTACGGTATACCGGGAAGGGCGAGACTCTTTGAAGTAGTGGAGAAAGTCCGCCAGGTGAATGAAAGACGAAAGGTGATGGCGCCCGGCAAACAATTTACCGGTGAATCTTATATTGCATCTGAACTTAAGGAACATCCGGAGCTGGAGCTTTCCTATATCGCCGCAGTTCCGCGTATGGGACACTACATCAAGTACAGCGCCAGGATTTTTGATATTTATCTTAAATATGTAGCACCGGAGGATATGCACGTTTATTCGGTAGATGAGGTGTTTATGGATGTTACGGAGTATCTGCAGGTTTATGGAATGACTCCGTATGAACTGACAAGAAAGATCATATATGACGTACTCAATGAGACAGGAATTACGGCGACCGCCGGAATTGGAACGAATATGTATCTATGTAAGATTGCGATGGATATTGAAGCCAAGCATACGGAAGCGGACGAGAACGGAGTGCGCATTGCTTATCTGGATGAATACACTTACCGAAAGAAGTTGTGGAACCACACCCCGATTACAGATTTTTGGAGAGTGGGTAGAGGATATGCAAAGAGGCTTAAGGAACACGGTATGTACACGATGGGCGATGTGGCAAGATGTTCCATCGGAAGTGAAAGAGATTATCATAATGAGGATCTATTATACAAGATGTTTGGGGTGAATGCGGAACTTCTGATTGACCATGCCTGGGGCTATGAGCCGTGCACGATTGCGCAGGTGAGGGCGTATAAACCGGAGAATAACAGCTTTTCCTCCGGACAGGTATTGCAAAGTGCCTATGATTTTAAGAAGGCGCGTGTTGTTACGCATGAGATGGCGGACACGGTAGCACTTAATCTGGTCGATAAGCATATGGTGACAGATCAGCTGGTGCTGACAGTCGGCTATGACATAGAGAGTCTGACAAATCCGGAGATTCGGCGTAAGTATAAGGGACCGGTTACAACCGATCACTATGGCAGAAGAGTTCCCAAAAGCGCGCATGGCTCGATTAATCTTACAGAGTACAGTTCTTCCTCAAAGGAAATAATCCGGGCAGTGTTAGAGCTTTACGA
>JAILQS010000168.1 GCA_024698865.1 Lachnospiraceae bacterium
TGCTGGCTATATAAGCCACGAGCTACTACCATTTCACTTCGAGAGACGCTCTCGCTCGGATTCACCAATAGCGGATACTAAACTCAAACTCCGTTTTCGTTAAGTACCGATTGGTGAATAATGCTCTCTACGTAAAACGGTTGTAGCTTCGTGGCTTGTATAGTTTCCGAAAGGTGAATAACTCTCTCTTCGTATAACGGTCGTAGCGTCGTGGCTTATATAGTTTCCTACTGGTGAATGATGCTCTCTACGACATTCAGTCAGAACTCTGGCTTTCTACTGTTAACCGTTGAAAATTCAAAGTTTATATTATAAGAGAAGATGTGGTCGCTGTGCCTAAGCGGAGCATTCTTGCTAAAATAAGCACAAAAATCTTGTTGGGGAAGCAGCCGGTCAGCAGAGGAAAATTGCCTAAAAGAAGCAAACCAACTGAAAAAGGCACATATTGCAAATCGGGGTGTCGCCGGGTAGCCGAAGGAATGTGTCTAAATCGAGCATTCTTGCTAAATAAGGCACAAATTACTTTTTTCTGAATGCATGATTCCGACGAGAATCATTTATGCGATTCAATCGAGAAGGCTAAATCCTACTCGGTTTCGCATCTGAACATTCCGTACTTCGTGCTCCATGTTCTTACGACCGGCAAATGGATTTGCATGCAATGGATTTGCATGCAAGCATGCATCCGCTCACCGGTCTTGTGGACAAAAAAAAGAGACTGCCAAGCAAGCTCGCAGTCTCTCGTTGTGTTCGAAAGAAATTATTTTCTTAATCCTAAACGTTCGATTAAGTTACGATATCCTTCTAAGTTTGTTCTCTTTAAATATGCAAGTAAGTTTCTTCTCTGACCTACCATTTTAAGAAGTCCTCTTCTTGAGTGATGGTCTTTCTGGTTAACTTTTAAATGCTCTGTAAGATCACGGATTCTTTCTGTTAAAAGTGCTACCTGTACTTCTGTAGAACCTGTGTCTGTAGGTGTTTTGCCGTATTCGGCGATGATTTCAGCTTTTCTTTCTTTGCTAATCATTTCTAAATCCTCCTTAAAATATAACTTATGACCGCCTGTTACTAAGATAAAGGCTGGAGTGTCCTTAATCTGAGCAATGGCTGTTTTCAACTGCTTTATAATAACATACTGCGATAGAATTGTAAACTGTTTTTTGCAAACTACTGCATCGCGTATTTCAAACGCGTTTCATTTCCCATATGGTACAACTTCGCATATACTCCGTTTTTCTGCAAAAGTTCCTTATGGGTACCGGATTCAGATATACCCTCTTTCGTAAGCACAAGTATTCTGTCTGCATTTCTGATGGTTGATAGTCTATGGGCAATAACAATCGTAGTTCTGTTCTTTGCCAGTTCCTCCATAGATTCCTTCACTACTTTTTCACTTTCATTGTCCAACGCCGAAGTTGCCTCATCAAAAATCAGAATCGGAGGATTTTTCAAAAAGACTCGTGCAATAGATAATCTTTGCTTCTGTCCGCCGGATAGTTTCACTCCGCGCTGTCCAATATCCGTATCATAGCCGTCCGGGAAGGACATAATAAACTCATGTGCATTGGCTCTCTTCGCTGCCTCCATTATTTCTTCCCTGGTGGCAGCCGGTTTACCGTATGCAATATTTTCCGCAATGGTTCCGGCAAAAAGATATACATCCTGCTGTACAATCCCAATATGATTACGAAGGCTTTGCTGTGTCACTGACTTAATGTCCGTACCATCAATGGTTATACTTCCCCCGCTGGCCTCATAAAATCGTGGCAACAGAGAACATAACGTAGTCTTTCCAACGCCGGAAGGACCTACCAAAGCAACGTACTCTCCTGCATGCAAGCTCAGATTAACATCATTTAACACATTTTCCACTCCATCGTTGTAACGGAAAGACACGTCTGCAAAAGTAATATTTCCTTTTACATTTTTCAATTCCACTGCATCCTCTGCGTCTGCTATTTCCGGTTCGATTGCCATAATTTCCAGAAAGCGCTCAAAACCTGTGTAACCGTTCTGGAACTGCTCTGTAAAATCCACCAGTGTTTTAATAGGCTCCGTAAATACACCAATATACAGCAGGAAGGTTATCAACTGGCTAATATCCACCTTTTTGGAAGAAATCATGCATGCACCGGCAATGATTACACTAATCTGAATCAACGTCGTAAAGGCGTTGACTCCCGCCTGGAAAAATCCCATGTATTTATAACTGTTTTTCTTTGCATCCAGGAACTGATCGTTGCCTCTTTTGAATTTACGTTTTTCAATTTCTTCGTTTGCAAAAGATTTTACGACACGGATTCCAGAAAGATTATCTTCAATCTGTCCGTTTACTTCTCCAATGGTCACACGATTTCTCATAAATGCCCGACGCATTCTTTTATTAAGCACAAATGTAAAAGCAAACATAAACGGTAAAATGATAAATGCTTCCAAAGTAAGGGACATATTGATTCTGCTTAGAATTAACAGTGCACCAAATATTTTCAGCAGGGAAAGAATCAAGTTTTCCGGGCCATGATGCAAAAGTTCCGTAATATCGAACAAGTCAGAAGTGATTCTGCTCATAAGTTTT
>JAILQS010000178.1 GCA_024698865.1 Lachnospiraceae bacterium
ATGACAAACTATACTCAGTCGGGGTACAAGCTCCGACTGAGTTAAACGCTCCGCGAGGATGCGCACGGATTCGGACAGGAATTTGTCTGCTGAAGCAGACCCGAATCCGGCGCGCAAGACTCGCGAGCGAGTCTTGACTGAAAGCAGGCACATTTCTTATTGCAGGTGAGCATTCCAGTTTGGTTTTAGGGAATAAATGTGCTAAAATTAAATAGAAGATTTTACATAAAAAAGGGAACGGAGACTGTGTATGAATAAAAAAGTATTGCTGTTAAGTAATAATGACAACGTACAATATTTATACGAGAGAATTGTTGCGGTCGGGGATTATAACGTTGAAATCCGGCAGGATCCGCTGAATGTCAGGGTTCTGGAAGAAAAGAAGCCGCAGCTTGTAATTAGTTATAATTATCGGCATATCGTAAAAGAAGATGTAATTGCATATATGAGGAACCGGATTATCAATCTGCATACATCTCTGCTTCCGTGGAACAAGGGATCTGCCCCAAATATATGGAGTTTTATAGAAGATACGCCAAAGGGCGTTACTGTGCACAGACTTGAAAAAGGGCTGGATACAGGGAAAATTATTTTTCAAAAAGAAATTACTTTTGATGAGAAAACAGAAACATTGGCATCCTCTTACGACCGGTTGAACCGGGAAATTGTTGACCTTTTGATGGAACATTTTGAGGATGTGTTTAATGGAACCTATACGTTAAAAGAACAGATTGGCCCGGGGAGTTATCATAAAATGACTGACCTGGAACAGCTGTTAAATGGAGAAAAAATAGATTATAACATGACGATTCGCGAATTTAAAGAATGGTTAGTTCAGAGATAAAATAAAAAGGAAGGCGAGGATGAAAATGTCAAGAGTTGCAATTATTACAGCCCGGGGAGGTTCTAAAAGAATCCCGCGAAAGAACATAAAAGAGTTTTGCGGAAAACCGATTATTGCGTATAGCATTGAAGCGGCACTGGAGAGTGGGTTGTTTGAGGAAGTTATGGTGTCTACCGAAGATGAGGAGATTGCAGAGATTGCAAAGAAATATGGTGCAAAAGTTCCTTTTATGAGAAGTGACGAAACTGCTGGCGATCACACAGCTACTGTAGATGTTATTTTGGAGGTGCTTCGGGATTACAAAGAACGAGGACAGGAATTTGATACGGCATGCTGTATATATCCTACGGCACCTTTTGTAACGGCAGAGAAACTTATCAAAGCGCAAAAAAAACTGGAAGAAATGAGTGCGGATGCGCTTGTGCCGGTAGTGAGATTTTCATTTCCACCCCAAAGATGCTTTATCATCGAGGAGGAGATGCTTCGCTACAAATGGAAGGAAAACGAGTTTAAGAGATCGCAGGATTTGGAGCCGTTTTATCATGATGCCGGACAGTTTTACATTTTAAAAACGGAAACAGTATTTGAAAAGCATACCCTCGTTCCGGAAAACACCATACCATTTGTTTTGGATGAAATGGAAGTACAGGATATCGATAATTATGAAGATTGGAAAATTGCCGAGGTAAAATATGAAAGAATGAGCCACTCGTAGTATGTTGTAGGGAAAGAGTGGCAGAGGAAATACGGAGGCGGAGCAGACGTGAAAAAAATAAAAGCATGTGTTGTGGGATTAGGACAGATAGGTTTTACATATGAATTTGAAGAGTCCAGAGAGCATCCTGCCACGCATTTTTTTGGATATTTGCAAAAGGAACAATTTGAGATTTCCTGTGTTGTGGATTGTGATGCAGGAAAGGAAGTCCGGATTAAAAAATACGCATCGGAAGCAGGATTTTATCCAAGTCTTAAGGAGGCAGTAGAGGCGAAAGCGCTGGAACACATAGACATAGTAAGTATTTGTACGCCACCTGCACTTCATTTAGAGCAGATTCGGTTTCTTTTGGAGAATACCGGGGTGAAAGTGATTTTCTGTGAAAAACCACTGGTTCGAAGTCGTGAGGAATACTGGGAATTGCAAGAACTTCTGGAAGGAAAAGAGGTTGTCATTGTGCCGAATATTTCACGACGTTGGAATCGGGGAATGAGGAAAGTCGGTGAGGAGATTGCCTCCGGAAGATATGGCGAATTAAAGAAAATAAATATTCGATACACCCGAGGGATTTATAATACCGGTGCACATCTGTTTGATTTACTCAAAATGTGGACAAAATCCCGGATAGAAAGTGTGCAGACGGTTGGGAAGACGAGGACCAGTGCAGAGCCGGAACCCTCTTTCTCCTTTGCATTTGAAATGGAGAATAAAGTTACGGGATATGCAGAGGCAATGGATGATGATGCCTATTATCTGTTTGAAATAGATTTGTATTTGTCGAAAGGCAAAATAGAAATGAGAAACAGCGGAGACGATGTTTTTTATTATTCGGTGGGCAAGCATCACTTGTTTGATGGTTTTTTGGAACTTGTGAAAGAACGACAGGATAACCATCTTCTTTCTGATTCCTGCATGAAGAATGCAATGGACAATCTTTGTAAAAAGTTTTTGGAAGATGAGGCAACTGCCTGCTGTTTGGAGGATGCTGTCTGGCCGATATATATCGCGGAGGCATTGATAGAATCATATAACACGAAGAAAGAGGCGAAAGTTAATTATGAATAAATGTGCTGTTTTAGGTGGAACGCCGGTACGGGAAAATGCGATTCCCTGGGTAAACACAATGGATGACAGCGAATTAAATGCTGTGATTGAAGTTATGAAATCCGGCAATTTATCCGCGTTTCTTGCAAATAGCGGAGAAAAATTTTGCGGTGGAGAAAAGGTACGGGAGTTGGAACTGAATTTTTGCAAGCGTTTTAAGGTAAAGCACGCAATCAGTGTTAATTCAGCAACAACCGGATTACAGGTGGCGGTAGCAGCCTGCAATATCGGACCGGGAGACGAGGTTTTGGTTTCCCCGTATACAATGGTGGCAAGTGCAAGTGCTATTTTGCTTAATGGCGCAGTACCTGTTTTTGTGGATATTGACCCAGAAACCTATACTATGAATCCGGAGGAGATAGAAAAATGGATTACGCCGCATACGAAAGCAATTCTGACCGTTAATATTTTCGGTCTTCCAAGCAATTTACCTCGGATTATGGAAATTGCAAAGAAACATAATTTGTATGTAATTGAAGATAATGCGCAGGCGCCCGGAGCTACGATTAATGGAGAGGAAGCGGGAACCATTTCCGATATTGGTGTTTACAGCTTGAATTATCACAAGATTATTCACAGCGGAGAAGGGGGCATTGTTGTTACCAACAATGATAAACTGGCGCGTAACTGTCAGATGGTACGTAACCACGGAGAAATTGCTCTGGATGAAACCGCTGATATGGAAACTTATATAGTGGGAAGCAATTATCGAATGAGCGAGTTACATGCGGCTATTGGAATTGAACAGTTGAAGAAACTGGATGGATTCCTTGCAAAAAGGCGGGAACTTGCAGAGCGAATCAATAGAGAATTTAAAAAAAGAGAAGGCTTATGCGGTGTACACATTCCGGAAGGATACACACATTCCTATTATATTTATCCGTTCCGGTTTGATAAGGATGTTTGGGGGATTTCCAGAAAAGTATTTGCAGAGGCAATGAAAGCGGAAGGATTCCCGCTGGGAGTTGGATATGTGAAACCTATTTATCTGATTAACTTATATAAACACAAACATATACATAACGAAACTACCTATCCGTTTGCATTCATTGATCCGCCGACCCAGAATTACAGTAAGGGTATGTGTCCGATAGTGGAAAGAATGCATTTTGAAGAACTGCTGACTGCGGATATTTGCCGATATCCATACGAAATGGAGGATATCGAGGATTTCTTTGAAGCGATAGATAAAATCTGGGGACAGAGAGAAGAATTGCAGAAACTAAGCTAAATGCGGAGGGATAACCAATGGATAAGTTGCTTTTTGTTGCGCATGATCCCGGGGGAAGCGACGTGATTGTGCCGACATACGAATATGTGGCAGAGAAGACCGACGGAAAAGTAGAAGTAAAACTTTTCTTACTTGGGCCGTCGGGCAGCAGAATTGATCGCTATGCTTCCGGTAAAGAAGAAGTGGTTAGGGCTATGGAGGATGCGGCAGTTTCACACGGCAGAACACTCGTTGTAACGGGAACGAGCTGGGGCGTTTCCTACGAAAACGAAATACTTGCATATGCCCGGGAACTTGGAATTAAAACGGTATCCGTGCTGGATTATTGGAGTAATTATAAAAAGCGCTTTGCACTAAAGGATGGATTTGTATTTCCGGATACACTCTTTGTAATGGATGAACTGGCAAAGGAAGAAGCGATTAAGGATGGAATCGATCCGAGTCTTATACAAATCGTGGGACAGCCGGGGTTGGACAAATATGTATCCTTGAAAGCAAATCATACACCGGACAACAAAAAAATACTGTTTTTATCTCAACCGTTATCGCTCTTATATGGCAGGGAATTGGGATATACGGAAGAAGATGTGCTGGAGGATATTTTCTCCCTTGCACAAAAAAACGATTTAGAATGCTATGTAAAGTTTCATCCGAAAGACCGGGAAGATTGGAAAGGAAAATTCAGAGACTGTACCGTGGATACCAATCTGGAGGACTGCGTTTCGGAGTATGGAACGATTATTGGTATGAGCACAATGGGACTGCTTCAGTGTAGACTGATGGGGGGAAATGTCCTCAGTTATCAGCCGGGACTTGTGAAGGAGGATTTGTGTATCACAAATAAACTTGGCATTACGGACGGAATATTTTCTTATGAGGAATTGGAAAAACAACTGTTGCAGGGCGTTGCAAATCAAGAAAAAGGACAATATTATCTATGGATGGACGGCAACTCCACCAAACGATGTGGCGATAGAGTACTACAGCTTTTAGCCGGGGGGAAAGGAGAATGAGTAGATGAGAAAAAATTTCTTTTTAAAAACAGAGCGAATCGGCCTTAGAATGATTACCGCCGAAGATATTGACTGGTACGCGGAATGGTTTAACGATGCAGAGGTTTGCAATTATAATTCGCATCATCGGTTTCCTAAGTCCCGACAGTCCATGGAGACATACGTGCAAAGTGTTACAAACAGCAATTCGGTGATTGTATTTGCGCTGATTGACTTAAAAAGCGGAACTCATTTTGGAAATATCAGCTTGCAAGAGATTAATTATATCGACAGGAGTGCGGAGCTGGCTTTTCTGATTGGGGAAAAAGAGTATTGGAAAAAAGGATACGCCAGTGAGGCTTCCGAAGTAATTATAAAGCATGCGTTTGAGGAATTGAATCTGCACAGATTATATCTGGCAACCTCAGATGAAAATGTTCCAATGCAGAAGCTTGCGAAGAAACTTGGATTTTCTGAGGAAGGTTGTCGCAGGGAAGCATTATTTAAACATGGTGTATATCATGACATTATTGAGTTTGGGTTGATTTCGTCAGAGGTTGATTAACTTTTGAACGAAAGGTTACAGCAAGAGGAAAATTATATTTTATAAGGAGAGATGGTATGAAAATGAAGTATTGTAAAAAGTGTTTGCAGCCGGATACGAGACCGGGGATTTTGTTTGACGAGAATGGTGTGTGCTATGCCTGCAAATACGAGGAGAGCAAGGAAAAAGTTGATTGGAGCAAAAGATTTGCTGATTTGCAGGAGATTGCAAACGAAGCCAAAAAGAAAAATAGAATTTACGACTGTGTAATCGGTGTTTCCGGCGGTAAGGATTCCACTTTCCAGGCTATTTATGCGAAGGAAAAGCTTGGGTTACATCCCTTGCTGGTGAACTGTGCGCCGGATGAGATTACTGAAATCGGGCGAAAGAACATACAGAATCTGAACAGCCGGGGTTTTGACATGATTTCTATTCACACGGACCCTATTGTTGCGAAGGAGCTTGCCAGAAAAAGCTTCTTTGAACGAGGAAACATTGTGGCTGCGTCAGAGTATTGTCTGTGGGCCTCTGCGTACATCATTGCAAATAAATTTGATATTCCGTTGATTATTCAGGGAGAAAATGCTGCCCTTACGCTGGGAACTGCCCTGAAGCAGGAGCAGACAGATAATGCCTACAGCGTTGTTTCGCTGGATACGCTGAAAGTGAATGTCAAAGACCTGGTAGACCAAGAAAAAGGAATTAAAGAATCTGATCTGTATTTCTACAAAATGCCGGACATTGATGAAATGAAAGAAAAAGGAATCCGTGCAATCTTCCTGCAGTACTATGCAAAAGAGTGGTCACAGGTAAGAAATGCTGATTTCTCAATAGCTAGAGGATTAACCGGTCGTAGCGATGATCTCCATGAAATCGGAAGATATCGAAGATTTACTGCCTTGGATTCCGATTTGGCGATTCCAAATCAGATGATAAAATATTTGAAATTTGGGTTCGGATTTGCCACTGACGAAGCTTGCTATGACATTCGAGAAGGGCGGCTTACCAGAGAAGATGCCATTTGGTATGTGAAAGAATACGATGGCTTGTGTGGAGACAAATACATTAAAATGGCCTGTGATTATCTGAGCATTACAGAGGAAGAGTTTTGGGCTACTGTTGATAAATTTGTCAATAAGGATCTTTTCGAAAAGGATGCAAAAGGAAAATGGAAACCAAAATTCGAGATCGGAGTGGATTTTGAATCGTAAGGAATATCAAAAATTCCTATACCTGAAAATAATTATTTCGGGTATAGGAATTTTTTTGTTAAGATTTCTATTTTTTTATCCGATAATAATTATAGTAGAAAATGGCCCTCGTGGCAGAGGGTTGTAAGAGCGTGTTTCTCAATTAAGGATAGCGAGAAAAGAAGGGAATGAACTATGGCGAATAAACTTAAAAAGAACCTGGACGCTATAATAGCGAAGAACAAGTATCTGGAAAAATTACCGGAAATGCTTGAAAATCTGGAGAATGACCAGGATGCGGTAATCAAGGAAAAAGGGATTTTGTATTTTAGACATGAAAACACGTATCTGCGCTTACACAGTCAGGAAATGATAGAGGAGGCAGAACGTATGATGAAGCCGGTGCAGGAGCGAACGGATCATCTTGTTTTGGTGTTTGGAATTACGAATACCGTATTTTTAAGAAAACTGATTGAAAATACAACGGAGGGTACAAGAATCGCGCTATATGAACCGAACCTTCACGTATTGAAGTATGTATTGATTCATGAAGATATCACAGATATTATCAAATGCCCGAAACTCGCCACTATGTTTGGTGACGATGAAATGGTGGGAACTACCTGTTTAGGTTATCTGAGTCAAGGCTGGGAAAATATGGCACAAAATATTTTAGTTATTTCAAACCCAAACTATTATGTATACGCAAAGAAGAGACACGAGTATCTTAAGGACTTCACCGGAGGAATCAGCGATTACCTCAAGAATCTTGGTACATCTTTAGAAGATATGTTGGATGGTCTCACGAACTATACAAGAAATGTTGATGCAGCTATGAAGACCAACGATTTAGAGGAGCTTAGAAATAAGTACAAAGGATATCCTGCATTTATCGTGGCATCGGGCCCTTCTCTTAAAAAGAATATTGAATATCTTAAGGGGGCTCAGGACAAGTCGTTGATTATTGCCTGCGATGCAAGTTATCGTGCCTGTGTGCAGTATGATATCAAACCGGATATGATTGCAAGTATTGAACGATACAAACCTACCTATGACAGTTTTTACGAGGGAATCGATTTCCCGGAAGATCTCACCTTGGTTGCGCCGGCGCTTTTGTGGCCGGATATTTATGATAGTATACCGGGACATCAGATATTGCTGGCGAAAACCAGCGATGGTGTAGATAAATGGTGGAGTAAACACTTCGACAAAATGGGATTTGAGCCAATGGGAAGTTCCTGTGCCAATGTTGCATACGCGGCAGCAGTTGTGGCGGGGTGTGAACCGATTGTTCTGGTGGGACAGGATTTGGCATATACGGACGACTTGATTCATGCAGATATTTCTCATTACGAAGATTTTGAAAATAAAGTACCGGAACCTAGTACGGAAGATACCTGGGTAGAATCAGTGGATGGCGGATTAATCAAGAGTAATATTTATTATGAGATGTTCCGCATGTATTTCGAAAAGAGAATTCTGATTGAAAAAATTCATACCATTGATGCAACGGAAGGCGGCGCCAAGATTAAAGGTGCGGAATTAATGCCTCTGAAAGAAGTTATCGAAAAATATTGTACGAAAGAAGTACCGTATAAATTACCGGATTTTCTTGAAAATATAGAAGTTGATGATGAGTTCAAGGTTGAAAAATACAAAGAGATCATTGAAGACTGCTACAAGATGATAGACGAACTGGAAATCGTAAAAGATAAGGCTTCAGATCATTTCGACAGTATTAAGAAATACAAAGACTTTGATTTTAGCGAAGCTACTGAGCAGGAATTATATGACATTGTATGTCTTAATACTGTCGAAATGATCTGAAGCCTTATCTTTTACGA
>JAILQS010000007.1 GCA_024698865.1 Lachnospiraceae bacterium
TATGGGACACAATTAATGATAACAATAAAGTCAATCAGAAGAAAATATTGATTATAGGTTCATTTGAATATGATTATGGTTATGAAGCTCGTATAATTTTGAAACGTAGGGAAGAAATAGAGGAACTCAAAAGAATAGTTGATAACGAGAATAATTACGAAATAGTGGAAGAAGTTGATTATACGGACAGTAAGCCGGAGGAAAAATTTGGTGACGAAGAAAGAAAAAATGCAAAAGAGATTTTAAAAAAACACAAAGATGCAGATATAATCATCATAGGAATTGAAGTGGCAAAACAGAAAGAAGTAGTAGATATGCTTAAAGACATAGGCTTCTCACTTGGCGACAAGCAAAAAATATATTCTCTGACTAATCTATTAGGAGGTGGAGAGGAAAATTTTGATTTAGTAGCAAACGGTGAAATAGAAGCATGCATATGTACAGATATCAGCTCGCAGATTGAGGGCGCATATGATGCGATGTTCAAGATATTAAAAGGGGAAGAGGTAACAAAAATGAATCCTGCCAAATTTCAGGTTATAACAAAAGAGAACGCTAAGGATTATAGGAATCTTCCTTGCTATAAGATGTTTCGTGAACTTGGGTGCGACAGTACTGGAGAAGGTAAAGAGTGGGATTAGTAACACCGGAGATGGCGAAGCATTATGAGAAACTATCATGCTACAGGATTTATCAGGAGTACGAGGAAAACAATGTTGCAGAGAACGAGGATTAAAGACAGAGGAATGGAATAAAGAATAATCAAAAGGAAGTTGCACTTTGTGCAACTTCCTTTTTTGATTATATAACGGATATTATTTATTGCTTCTTCTCCAGATATTCATCTTCTCAGCTTCTTTGATTAATTCATCTCTAAAGTCCGGATGAGCAACGGAAATGATTGCTTCGCATTTCTGCCAGGTAGATAAACCTTTCAGATTAACAAGACCGTACTCGGTTACAAAGTAGTGAATGTTGGCACGGGTATCTGTTACGATAGAACCGTTATCTAAAGTAGGTAAGATTCTGGATTTCAACTGACCGTCTTTGGTTTTGAAAGTTGAAGAACAGCAGATGAAACTCTTTCCACCTTTAGAAAGGTAAGCACCAAGAACGAAGTCTAACTGTCCGCCGGCACCACTGATATTTTTGGTTCCTGCACTTTCCGCATTAACCTGTCCGAATAAGTCAACGTTTACACAGTTGTTGATGGACATGAAGTTATCCAGTGCAGAGATAGAGCGGATATCGTTGGTATAGTCAACAGGAGCGCTCATACATTCCGGATTGTTATCTAAATAATCGTAAAGTTTCTTGGTTCCTGCACCGAATGCATAGGTTTGACGGAATTTATCGATATTTTTCTTAGCGCCGGTAATTTTACCTGCATTGGCAATGTCAACAAATGCATCTACGTACATTTCAGTATGTACACCCAGATCTTTTAAGTCAGATTTGGCAATGAGAGAACCTACGGCATTTGGCATACCACCGATACCTAACTGAAGGCAGGCACCGTCGCAAAGTTCATTCACGATCAGTTTCGCAACTGCTTCATCTACTTCCGTAGCAGGACCGCCACCGCCCATTTCGGCAATGTTAGGATTGTCGCCTTCCACAATCATATCTACTTTAGAAATGTGGATGGCTTCTTCTGTACCACCAAGACATCTTGGCATATTTTCATTTACTTCTACGATAACAACTTTTGCAGTTTCACAGGCAGCCATCAGGTGAGAAGCACTTGGGCCAAAGTTAAAGTAACCATGCTCATCCATAGGAGCAACCTGCATAATTGCGACATCAGGTTTATTCTGTGACTCTCTATAATATCTTGGTAATTCGGAATAGCGGATTGGAGCATAGTAGCTAAAGCCCTGTGCAATTGCTTTTCTTTCAATTCCGCTCATATGCCAGGAGTTCCAGGTCATATGTTTGGCAGGTTCATCAATTTTGAAAATTTCAGGAACCCACATAAGAATACCACCGCGGAAGTTTACATCCGTAAGTTCCGGTAATCTTTTGGCTAACTCTGCATCTACAGCAACAGGAGTAGTAACGGTCCATCCGTAATCTACCCAGTCACCGGATTTGACAACTTTTGCTGCATCGAAAGCAGTAGTGAGTTTCTGGTCGTATAACTGTTTAAAATCCATAATTTCCTCGTTTCTGCATTGCTTCTTATTATATTAAAATGACTCTGGATGGCAATGCAAAATCCAAAGCATTTATTGAAATCGTCGCGTTATATTTTAGCATTTTGCAGGTGCTGTTGCAAGGTCATTTAGGAAAGTAAAACTATTTTGCTCGCAAAAGGTTTGCTCGTAAAAAAATAACCAAAAAAAGTTTTTAAAAAAAGATTGATAAATATTTGACGAACAGAATAAAAAATGTTATGATATGCGTGTAGCGCTTAAAAGGGGGTAACCCTGTCTTTCGATATTTTTGGCAAACGCTACGAAGTTGTACTAATTATATGTGTTAAAGGATGGATACGAATATGACAAAAGCAGTATATCCGGGAAGTTTTGATCCCGTTACTTTGGGACACTTGGATATTATCGACAGAGCATCTAAGGTTGTAGATGAATTGATAATCGGAATTCTTGTGAACAACAAGAAGGAACCAACCTTTACGCAGGAAGAACGTTTGGAGATGTTAAAAGAAGTAACAAAGAAATATCCAAACGTATCCGTACAAACCTTCGATGGTATGACAGTGGACTTTGCAAAGAAGAACGGAGCGAATGTAATCGTTCGAGGCTTGAGAGCGGTAACAGATTTTGAAAGTGAGATGCAGATTGCGCAGACGAATCATAGTATCGATGCAGATATCGATACGATTTTCCTGACGACCAGTCTGGAGTATGCTTTCCTGAGCTCGACTATTGTAAAGGAAGTTGCATACTACGGTTCAGACATCAGCAAGTTTGTTCCGGAGTGCGTAGCCAATAAATTATTGGAGAAATTTAAGCATTAATTTAGGACATAATCCAAAGACATTAATCATTTAAGGTGTCTTGGAATCAATAACAATTACCAAAAGGAGGATATTATTATGTCAAAGAAAGTAGTTTTAGCAGGCGCTTGTCGTACAGCTATCGGTAAAATGGGAGGAGCTTTATCAAACACTCCTGCAGCAGATTTAGGAGCTATCGTTATCAAAGAAGCTTTAAACAGAGCAGGTGTTAAACCTGAACAGGTTGATGAAGTTATGATGGGTTGCGTAATCCAGGCAGCTCAGGGACAGAACGTAGCACGTCAGGCATCTATTAAAGCAGGACTTCCAAACGAGGTACCGGCATTCACACTTAACGTAGTTTGTGGATCAGGTCTTAAGTGTGTAAACGAAGCTGCTAACATGATTGCAGCTGGACAGGCTGATATCGTTGTAGCAGGTGGTATGGAAAATATGTCAATGGCTCCATACGCTATGACAAAAGCTCGTTTCGGATATCGTATGAACAATGCAACAATCATTGATACAATGGTAAATGATGCATTAACAGACGCTTTCAATAACTATCACATGATGATTACAGCAGAAAATGTGTGTGACAAATATGGTATCACTCGTGAAGAATTAGATGAGTTCTCTGCAAACAGCCAGCAGAAGACAGAAGCTGCTATGAACGCAGGTAAATTTGACGATGAAATCGTTCCTGTACCTGTAAAAGTTAAGAAAGAAACAGTTATGTTCACTAAAGATGAGGGACCACGTCCTGGAACAACTGTTGAAACACTTAGCAAATTAAGATGTTGCTCAGGTAAAGAAGGCGGACTTGTAACTGCAGGTAACGCTTCAGGTATCAATGACGGTGCTGCAGCAATCGTTGTTATGAGCGAAGAAAAAGCAAAAGAACTTGGTGTTAAACCAATGGCTACATTCGTAGCAGGTGCTCTTGGTGGATGCGCTCCTGAAATCATGGGTATCGGACCTGTACCTGCAACAAGAAAAGCATTAAAAATTGCAGGATTAACAATTGATGATATGGACTTAATCGAAGCAAACGAAGCTTTCGCAGCTCAGTCTGTAGCAGTAGCAAGAGACTTAAACTTCGATATGTCTAAAGTAAACGTAAACGGTGGTGCTATCGCACTTGGACATCCGGTAGGAGCTTCAGGATGCCGTATCCTTGTAACACTTCTTCATGAGATGCAGAAACAGGACGCTAAGAAAGGTCTTGCTACACTTTGTATCGGTGGTGGAATGGGTTGCGCAACAATCGTTGAACGTGACTAATAAATAGATTCTATTCCAAGGTGTGCTTCCATATCAAACGGATGTTTTGCATTCGTTTGTGTGGAGGCTATGCCTTGGATAGTTTTGTTTGAAAGGAGAATATATTATGGAATTCGTAACATACGAAACAGAAGGTGCAGTAGCAGTTGTTACTATTAACCGTCCAAAGGCATTAAATGCACTTAACAGCCAGGTTTTAGAAGAACTCGAGGCTACATTTGATGCAATTAACTTAGATGAAATCAGAGCAGTTGTTTTAACAGGTGCCGGAGATAAATCCTTTGTTGCAGGTGCAGACATCGGAGAAATGAGTACATTAACAAAAGCAGAAGGTGAAGCATTCGGTAAAAAAGGAAATGACATTTTCCGTAAGATCGAAACTTTCCCTATCCCTGTAATCGCAGCAATCAACGGATTCGCACTTGGTGGCGGATGCGAGATTTCCATGAGCTGTGACATCAGAATCTGTTCTGAAAATGCTATGTTTGGACAGCCTGAGGTTGGTCTTGGAATCACACCTGGATTTGGTGGAACACAGAGACTTGCTCGTCTGGTTAGTCCTGGAATGGCAAAACAGATGATTTATGCAGCAAGAAATATCAAAGCTGACGAGGCTTACAGAATTGGTCTTGTAAATGCAGTTTATCCATTAGAAGAGCTTATGCCTGCAGCTAAGAAGCTTGCAGCTACTATTGCTCAGAATGCTCCAATCGCAGTTCGTAACTGCAAGAAAGCAATCAACGAAGGATTAGAAGTTGATATGGATCAGGCAATCGTAATCGAAGAAAAATTATTCGGAGATTGCTTCGAAACAGAAGACCAGAAAGCAGGAATGGGTAACTTCCTTGAGAAAGATAAAGAAAAGAAATTAAAGGTAGTTCCGTTCCAAAATAAATAAGCTTCGCTTATATATTTTACAAATAATCAATCAATACAATGTAATTAACCGGTTTTACCGGTGAAAATAATGTTTTATATTAAAAAATAGGAGGACCAAACAATGAAAATTGGTGTTATCGGTGCAGGTACAATGGGACAGGGCATTGCTAAAGCATTTGCTCAGGTAGATGGCTATGAAGTTGCTCTTTGCGATATTAAGCAGGAGTGGGCT
The DNA here is from genome assembly GCA_024698865.1 of Lachnospiraceae bacterium. Taxonomy (GTDB): domain Bacteria; phylum Bacillota; class Clostridia; order Lachnospirales; family Lachnospiraceae; genus JAILQS01. The sequence continues at coordinate 5,355 of JAILQS010000007.1, forward strand.
GAAGGCGGAAAAGACAAAATCGCTAAAGGATATGCTCGTTTAGTAGAAAAAGGAAAAATGGATCAGGCAAAAGTAGACGCTATTCTTGCTAAAATCACACCGGGTCTGAAAGAAGATCTTTGTGCTGATTGCGATCTTATCGTAGAAGCTGCATTTGAAGATATGCAGGTTAAGAAAACAACATTTGGTGAACTTGACAAAATTGCTAAACCGGAATGCATTTTTGCTTCCAATACATCTTCCCTTTCTATCACAGAAATCGGAAACGGACTTACTCGTCCAATGATCGGTATGCATTTCTTCAATCCTGCAGACCGTATGAAATTAGTAGAAGTTATCGCTGGTGTTAACACACCTGACGAAACTGTAGAAGCAATCAAGAAGATTTCTGAAGAAATCGGCAAAACTCCTGTACAGGTAAATGAAGCTGCTGGTTTCGTTGTAAACAGAATTCTTATTCCATTAATCAACGAAGCTGCTTTCATCAAAATGGAAGGTGTTTCTGACATCGCTGGTATTGATACAGCTATGAAACTTGGCGCTAACCATCCAATGGGACCACTTGAATTAGGTGATTTCATCGGTCTTGACATCTGCCTTGCAATCATGGACGTTCTTTACAACGAAACAGGCGACAGCAAATATCGTGCATGCCCATTACTTCGTAAAATGGTTCGTGGCGGAAACCTTGGTGTGAAATCCGGTAAAGGTTTCTATGTATACAATGCAGACCGCACAAAGACTCCGGTTGACGCTCAGTAATATATAAAATTTAAGGAGGAATTATCGTGGATTTTTTATTAGATAAAAAACATGAAATGGCACGTTCTCTTTTCAGAGAATTTGCTGAAAATGAAGTAGCACCTCTGGCTCAGGAAGTGGATGAGACAGAAGTATTCCCACAGGGAACAGTAGACAAAATGGCGAAATACGGATTTATGGGAATTCCTGTACCAAAAGAATATGGCGGACAGGGATGTGATCCATTAACATACGTTATGTGTGTAGAAGAGTTATCAAAAGTATGCGGTACAACAGGTGTTATCGTTTCCGCTCATACTTCTCTTTGCATCGATCCTATTTTAACTTACGGAACAGAAGAGCAGAAACAGAAATATGTTGCTCCACTTGCAAAAGGTGAAAAACTTGGTGCTTTCGCACTTACAGAGCCTGGTGCAGGTACTGACGCTCAGGGCGCTCAGACAAAAGCTGTTTTAGATGGAGATGAATGGGTACTTAACGGATCCAAATGTTTCATTACCAACGGTAAAGTTGCAGACGTTTACATCGTTATCGCTATCACAAGCATTACAGAAGACAAACGTGGAAGAAAGAAGAAAAACTTCTCAGCATTTATCGTAGATAAAGATGCTCCTGGATTCACATTTGGAACAAAAGAAAAGAAAATGGGTATTCGCGGATCTTCTACATATGAACTTATTTTCGAAGACTGCAGAATTCCAAAAGAAAACCTTCTTGGTGTAGAAGGAAAAGGATTCCCAATCGCTATGCACACACTTGATGGTGGACGTATTGGTATCGCAGCTCAGGCACTTGGTATTGCAGAAGGTGCTTTAGAGAAAACAATCGCATACACAAAAGAAAGAAAACAGTTCGGACGTGCTATCTCTGCTCAGCAGAATACACAGTTCAAACTTGCTGATATGGCTGCAAGAATTGAAGCTGCTCAGTTGTTGGTATACAAAGCTGCTATGGCAAAAGCTACACAGAAAGTTTACTCTGTAGAGGCTGCAAAAGCTAAATTATTTGCTGCAGAAACTGCTATGGCTGTAACAACAGAATGCGTTCAGTTATTCGGTGGATATGGATATATCAGAGAGTATGACGTAGAACGTATGATGCGTGATGCCAAGATTACCGAGATTTACGAAGGAACTTCAGAAGTTCAGCGTATGGTAATTTCCGGAGCATTACTCAGATAATTTAACTTAGTTTATTTATAAATAAAAAATAAGGAGTGAAAAATACATGAATATCGTAGTATGTATTAAACAGGTTCCTGATACAAAGGGTGGAGTTAAATTCAACCCGGATGGAACTCTTGATAGAGCAGCTATGCTTGCTATCATGAACCCGGATGACAAAGCCGGACTTGAAGCAGCACTTAGAATCAAAGATGAAAAAGGTGCAAAAGTTACCGTTCTTACAATGGGACTTCCAAAAGCAGAAGAAGTACTTCGCGAAGCTTTAGCTATGGGTGCTGATGAAGCTATCCTTGTAACAGACAGAGTATTAGGTGGAGCTGATACATGGGCTACATCTACAACAATCGCAGGTGCACTTCGTAACATCGATTATGACCTCATCATCACAGGACGTCAGGCTATCGACGGTGATACCGCTCAGGTAGGACCACAGATCGCTGAACATCTTGGACTTCCTGTAATTTCATATGCAGAAGCAATCAAAGTTGAAGGAGATTCTGTTGTTGTAAAACGTCAGTATGAAGACAGATTCCATGAACTTAAGGCTAAAATGCCTTGTCTTGTAACAGCTCTTTCTGAACTTAACGAGCCACGTTACATGACTCCGGGCGGTGTTTTCGATGCATTTGACAAAGAAATCACTGTTTGGGGAAGAGCAGATCTTAAGGATGTAGATGATTCTAACCTTGGATTAAAAGGTTCACCTACAAAGATCGCAAAAGCTTCTGACAAAGTTGCTAAGGGAGCAGGAGAAAAAGTTACTCTTGATCCTGCAGAAGCAGTTGAATACTTAATCGGTAAATTCAAAGAGAAACATATTATCTAATAAAAAAGGAAAAGTGGTGAAAAAAATGGCATTAGAAGAATATAAAGGTGTATTTGTCTTTGCTCAGCAGGTAGACAACGTATTAGACGGCGTTGGATTTGAATTACTTGGAAAGGGTAAAGAATTAGCAAAAGATTTAAATACAGAAGTAACAGCAGTATTACTTGGTAGCAATGTTAAAGGTCTTGCTGACCAGTTAGCTGAGTATGGTGCTGACAAAGTAATCGTAGTAGACGATCCGGAATTAAAAGACTACAGAACAGAGCCATATGCACATGCATTAGCATCTGTAATTAACGAGTTCAAACCGGAAATCATGTTAGTTGGTGCAACAGCAATCGGTCGTGACCTTGGTCCTACTGTATCTGCTCGTGTTGCTACTGGTCTTACAGCTGACTGTACAGTACTCGAGATTGGTGATTTCCCATTAAATCCAGTACCTGGAAAAGAAGCTGAGCAGAAACATAATCAGTTACTTATGACTCGTCCTGCTTTCGGTGGAAACACAATCGCTACAATCGCTTGCCCGGACAACCGTCCACAGATGGCTACTGTTCGTCCTGGTGTTATGCAGAAAATCGCTAAAATCGAAGGTGCAAAAGCTAACGTTGTTGAATACAATCCTGGATTTACTCCAAACAATCGTTTCGTTGAAATTCTTAACATCGTAAAAGCTGTTAAGACTACAGCAAACATCATGGAAGCAAAAGTACTTGTTTCCGGAGGTCGTGGAGTTGGATCCAAAGAAAACTTCAAAATGTTAGAAGACCTTGCAGAAGTACTTGGCGGAACAGTTTCCTGCTCACGTGCCGTTGTAGAAAACGGATGGTTACCTGTTGATTTACAGGTAGGACAGACAGGTAAAACAGTTCGTCCACAGATTTACTTTGCAATCGGTATTTCCGGAGCAATCCAGCACGTTGCCGGTATGGAAGATTCTGATCTTATCATCGCAATCAACAAAGATGAAGATGCTCCAATCTTCGACGTAGCAGATTACGGTTTAGTTGGAGACTTAAACAAAATCGTTCCTGCACTTACAGAAGCTTTAAAAGCTGAAATGTAATTTTATATTAACTGGATACAAAATAAAACTGACGATGTTCTGTTTATATTTTTATTGACAGATACAATTTAGGAAGGTAATATAATAATAATCCTACCGCATAGGTAGGATTATTATTTTTTTAAAGGGACGTGTAAATTTATGTTAAATCAATTTTCCAGAACGCAGTTACTCATTGGAGAGGAAGCCATTGAGAAGCTGCACAATTCCAGAGTTGCGGTATTTGGCATCGGAGGAGTTGGAGGATATGTTTGCGAAGCACTGGTACGAAGCGGTGTCGGCGCATTAGACCTAATCGATGATGATAAAATCTGTCTGACCAATTTGAACCGGCAGATTATTGCCACCAGAAAAACCATTGGTAAATACAAAGTAGATGTTATGAAAGAACGAATCCTGGAGATTAATCCCCAGGCCAAAGTTGCGGTTCATCAGTGTTTCTTCCTGCCGGAGAACGCAGATGAATTTGCTTTTGATAACTATGATTATGTGGTAGATGCCGTAGATACGGTAACTGCCAAGTTATCCATTATAGAATGCTGTAGAGCAAAAAATGTTCCGATTATCAGTGCTATGGGTGCCGGCAACAAGCTGGATGCCTCAAGATTCCGGGTGGCAGACATTTACGAAACCAGTATCTGCCCACTTGCCAAAGTTATGCGCAGGGAACTTCGAAAGCGGAATGTAGAAAGTCTTAAAGTGGTATATTCCGACGAACCACCAATTACACCATTAGATGATATGTCCACCAGCTGTCGTGCCAATTGTGTATGCCCTCCGGGAGCAGAACGAAAATGCACCGACAGAAGAGCAATACCGGGGAGTACCGCATATGTTCCGGCAGTTGCAGGACTGATTATTGCCGGAGAAGTCATCAAAGATTTGGCAGGGAACCAATTAGAAAACTAAGATCAGGATTTGTAAACAGACCCACAATAGGGTTATAATAATAGGAGAGCATAATGAAGAAAGAGCTGTCAGAAAAATACAACAATCTAATAAGTTATCTCAAATCACTGGAAAGTGTGGCAGTTGCCTTTTCCGGTGGTGTGGATTCTACATTTCTACTTTACGCCGCAAGAAAAGCTTTGGGAGATAATGCAGTTGCCGTTACTGCGGTTTCTGGTTCTTTTCCGGAAAGGGAGCGAAAGGAAGCTACGGAGTATTGCAAAAAGGAAGGAATTCGTCATTTTGTAATCGAATCCGAAGAACTTCATATTGAAGGATTCGCACAGAATCCGAAAAATCGCTGTTATTTGTGTAAACGTGAGTTATTCGAAAAGATGATTGGTCTTGCCAAAGAACAGAATATCAAAGAGGTTTTGGAGGGTTCCAACATTGATGACAATGGAGATTACAGACCGGGGCTCATTGCTGTCAAAGAGCTTGGAGTAAAAAGTCCATTAAGGATAGTCAATCTGACCAAAGGTGAGATTCGGGAATTATCCAAAGAATTTGGTCTTCCAACCTGGGACAAGCCATCTTTTGCTTGTCTTTCCAGTCGTTTCCCTTATGGAGAGACAATTACCGAAGAAAAGCTTGGTATGGTAGACAAGGCGGAGCAGTTGTTGATGGATTTGGGCTTTCGTCAGCTAAGAGTTCGTATTCACGGCCTCATTGCAAGAATCGAGCTTTTGCCGGAAGATTTTCCACGCTTTATGGAAGAATCCATTCGTTTAAAGGTTTACCATGAACTTCAAGAGATGGGATTTGTGTATATCGCCTTGGACATTCGCGGTTATCGCACCGGAAGTATGAACGAGGTACTGACATCAGAAGAAAAACAACAGAAAGGATTATAATGATGGAACGCAAGAACATTTGGCTTAAGTATAACAAGAAAGAATTAAAAGAAGTAGATTCGCTTTCTAATCGTTACAGAGCATTTTTAGATGCTGGCAAGACAGAACGTGAGTGTGTGGAATACAGTGAACAGGCACTTATCAAAGCCGGCTTTCGCAAACTGGATCATATTCTAAAAAAGGGTGAGAAGCTTCAGCCGGGAGATAAGGTATATGCCGTAAATATGAAAAAAGCAATTATCGCTTTTGTTATCGGGAAAACCCCAATGGAACAGGGAATGAATATACTAGGAGCACATATCGATTCGCCAAGACTGGACATTAAACAGAATCCGATGTATGAGGATACCGAGCTTGTATATCTGGATACTCATTACTACGGAGGCGTGAAGAAATATCAGTGGACAGCCATTCCGCTTGCAATTCACGGTGTTGTAGCAAAGAAAGATGGAAGCGTAGTCAAGGTTGTAATCGGGGAAGAAGAAACAGACCCTATTGTATACATTTCAGATTTACTGATTCATTTATCCCAGAAACAGTTAGAGAAAAAGGGAAATGTTGTGGTTGAAGGAGAAGATCTCAACATTTTAATCGGCAGTAAGCCACTGAAAGGCAAAGAAAAGGATGCGGTAAAAGAAAACATACTTGCCTTGTTGAAAGAAAAATATGACATAGAGGAAGAAGATTTTATTTCTGCAGAGCTGGAAGTCGTTCCGGCAGGAAAAGCAAGAGAATGTGGTCTTGACCGAAGTATGATTGCAGCTTATGGTCACGACGACAGAATATGTGCCTATACTTCTCTTGAAGCAATTTTGGAAGAAGAGAATCCGGAGAGAACGGCATGTTGTATTCTTGTTGACAAAGAAGAAATCGGTAGCGTTGGTGCTACCGGTATGCAGTCTAAGTTTTTTGAGAATATCGTTTGCGAGATTATGAATGCCTGTGGTGAATATTCCGAAATCTCGATGCGAAGAGCAATGCGTAACAGCTGCATGCTCTCTTCCGATGTCAGCGCAGCCTTTGACCCAATTTATGCATCTGTATTTGAAAAAAATAATGCCGCTTATTTTGCAAAAGGACTTGTTCTTAACAAATACACCGGTGCCAGAGGAAAGAGCGGTTCCAACGATGCGAACGCAGAATACCTTGGAAAGATTAGAAAAGTATTTGATGACGCAGGGGTGGCGTTCCAGACTGCAGAGCTTGGAAAAGTAGATGCAGGTGGCGGCGGAACGATAGCTTATATCCTGTCTCTTTACGGTATGGAAGTTATCGATAGCGGAGTAGCGCTTTTAAGTATGCATGCACCTTGGGAACTTGCCAGCAAGGCAGATATCTACGAAGCGAAGAAAGGCTACAAAGCATTTTTAAAAAGTATGAAATAATTTGTAAATTGTAAAAATTCCTGCCTTTTGATATAATTGTTTTATAATTTATATGAAATATCCGTTTTGTTTATGTAATTATTGAAAACAATGATAGCAGTTACAAGGAAAGGGGTGAAAGTCGAAAAATAGATGTTACGTCTGCTTTTCGGCTTTTTCTTTATTTCTGTTCGTAGAAAAAAGGAGAAGGAAAATATGATTACTTTTATTCTTGGTACGATATTACTTTTGGTTGGTGGTGCTTTCTATGGACGTTTGTGTGAGCGAGTATTTCATCCGGAAGACAGAAAAACGCCGGCGTACGAAAAAACAGACGGTGTGGATTATATTCCTATGCCCAAATGGAGAAATTCGCTGATTAATCTTTTAAACATTGCTGGAACCGGACCGATTCTGGGACCGATTCAGGGAATTTTGTTTGGGCCGATTGCGCTCATTACTATTCCGATTGGTTGTGTCATCGGAGGAGCCATGCATGATTATTTCAGTGGAATGATTACTACACGAGACGGTGGGGGACAAATGCCGGATATGGTTAGAAAATACACCAATCCTATTGTTTATAGGATTTATACGGTGTTTGTCTGCCTGGTGTTATTCCTGATAGGTGTTGTATTTATATACACACCCGGAGACATCATCGCTACTCAGGTTCTGGGGAAGGGTGGAACGCCAAATGAGATTTCTACATGGGTTATTTATTCGTTGATATTTGTTTATTACCTCATTGCTACGGTATTTCCATTTGATAAGATTATTGGAAAATTATATCCGATTTTCGGGGGCATGTTATTACTTTCAGCGGTTGGAATTTTTATTATGTTGTTTGTAAAGGGATATTCCCTCCCTGAAATTTGGCAGCCATGGAGTGTTGAAGGGTTCGATTTTGCCACATACTTTAGGGATTGGCATTTTATACCGAACTTCTTTGTGACAGTAGCCTGTGGTATTTTATCCGGATTCCATGCGACCCAGATTACGCTTGTTTCCAGAACTATTGAGCATGAGAAAGAAGGAAGAACTGTATTTTATAATATGATGATTGCAGAAGGATTTATTGCTCTCGTGTGGGCAGTTGCAACTATGGCAATGATTTCGGTTGGAGCTGACAAGGCAGGTATTACAATGCAAATGGTTAATGGTGAATGGACATATTTTATGCAGGGAGCCGATGGCTTACAACAGATTTCTGCAGCAAGTGTTGTTGGTGTAATCTGTCGCAATCTTCTTGGTACAGTGGGTGGAACCATTGGAATTATCGGAGTAATTGTTCTTCCTATCACTTCCGGAGATACGGCTCTTAGATCCGTCAGGCTGATGATTGCAGATGCATTACACATAAAACAGCAGAGTGTATGGAAAAGGGTTTTGTTTGCACTTCCGATATTTGTACTCGTATATATATGTTTGATTGCAGCAAAACTTAATCCGTCAGGGTTTAATGTGGTTTGGAGATATTTTGGCTGGTCCAATCAGACACTTGCAGTGTTTGCGCTGGCATGCATCACGATATATCTTATGTGGAACAAACGGAAAAAATTTTTATGGATGCCACTTATCCCGCTAATGTTTTATGCATTTGTTACTTCGTCGTATTTGTTGAGTGCAAAAGTTGGTTTTTCACTTCCTATGACAGTTTCGTATGTTGGCGGAGCGGCATTTTGTATGGTAGTTACTGCGGCAGTTTTATATAAAGGTTTTCATAAAAAAGAAACTTCATAATAGAATAGAGTTACAATTGCTAGAAAAAGTACGCGGAAAGGAGACTTGGAGATATGAGAATTGAAAAGAACGGACAAACGATAATTGCGTATCCGGAAGGAAGGATTACCTCGGATAATGCCAAAGATGTAGAACAAGAACTGAGAGCACATATGGAAGATACAACGAAAGAGATTATAGTGGATGCAGAAAATCTACAGTATATTTCGAGCGCAGGACTGCGTGTATTACTTGTACTTTCCAAAGAAATGGGCCATCCGCTCATCGTACAGGGGGTCAATGCCGAAATTTATGAAATATTTGAAATGACCGGATTTACAGAGATTCTGGATGTACGCAAAAAAGTACGCAAAATTAACGTAGAAGGCTGCGAAGTGATTGGACAGGGAGCTTTTGGAACGGTATATCGAATTGACGATGAGAATATTGTTAAAGTGTACGATTCTCCGGATTTGCTTCCATTGATTGAGACGGAACAAAAAAGAGCGAAGCAGGCATTTATCAGCGGACTTCCTACGGCGATTTCCTACGACATTGTTCGGGTTGGAAACAGCTATGGTTCAGTGTTCGAATTGCTGAAGGCACATAATCTGAATGATGTTTTCATACAGAGTCCGGAACGTGCAGATGAACTGTTACATCAATATGTGCAATTAATTCATCAGGTACATAGTGCGAAGGCGCTTTCCGGGGACTTGCCAAATGCCGGAGACATTTTCCTTACGTATGTGCAGGAATTAAAAGAGGTTATCCCGGAAGAGATTAGAAAACAGTTGACAACACTTTTGGAACAAATGCCGGAGGAAAAACACATGGTGCATGGAGACATGCAGATGAAAAATGTTATGATGAACGACGGCGAACTGATTCTTATCGATATGGAAACACTGAGTCTTGGCAATCCGGTGTTTGACTTGCAGGCACTGTATGTAACATATGTTGCGTATGGCGAGGATGAACCGGAGAATCCAATGGAGTTTTTGGGAATACCAAGAGACAGATGTCTGTATATCTGGGAGCATATAATAGAATATTATTTTGAAGGGTATTCTCCGGAGCAGATAGAGCAAATGGAAAATATAATCCGCGTGCTTGGAAGTATTCGTTTTCTGGACAGAGTTGTTACACACGGTTTGACCAAACCTGAGCTTAAGGAGACAAGGATTAATCGAACATTGGAGCATTTGCGTGAACTGCTGCCAAAGGTTGATACGCTGTGCATATAAAACTTTAACTCAGTCGGAGAAATCCCCCACCTCTAAGCGTTAGCGTAGGTGGGGGTTATGACAAACTATACTCAGTCGGGGTACAAGCTCCGACGTAAGTTAAACGCGATGCTACGGATGCGCACGGATTCGGACAGGAATTTGTCTGCTGAAGCAGAGTAAGAATCCGGCGCGCAAGAGAAGCGAGCGAGTCTTGACATAAAGGAATAAATGGTCGTGCTGCTAAAAAACACCGCGCGTATAAGCTTATGGAGCTATGCTGCAAGCCGCAACAATCGAAACCTAACTCAACGGTACGATATATA
>JAILQS010000022.1 GCA_024698865.1 Lachnospiraceae bacterium
GAAAAAAATTGCATACACTGAGATATAAAACCATAGGCTGTAAAAAAGTGCACAAATAAAATGCGATTGCCGAGTGGCAAAATATAATTTTAATTTCTATAGAATCTTTTTTGTCCACAAGTTAAAAATACGAAAATTTAGAAAATACGTACTTATACACAGAGTTGTCCACATTATCCACAGAAATTATATCGTGTTATAAATGAAAAAGTGGCCAAATCACCGAACGTTCGTTTTGGTAAAAAGTGAAAAAAGTAAAAGTGAAAAAGAAAAAAAGGAATCTGGCTTGACATTTGAAGTGTCAGACAATACTATTAAAAGACAAAATCTTCAAAATAAAAATTAAAAAATGAGCAAAAACTTGTGCCTGATTTCTTGTAAAAAACACAATATATGTTATAATTATATTATCAACAGATAGTTGATAAATAACGTAATCCTAGTGAAAAACTTGGAGAGACAGGGAGGCTCCATACATACTTGAAGGATCTACGAAAGCAAAGGAGTTGGATATCATGAAATTTGTTATTAGCGGAAAGAATATTGATGTTACAGAAGGTTTAAAATCAGCTGTTTACGAGAAGATCGGTAAGCTGGAAAGATACTTTACAAAGGACACAGAGATTCACGTTACTTTAAGCGTTGAAAAAGAAAGACAGAAGATAGAAGTAACGATTCCGATGAAAGGAAACATCATTCGTGCCGAACAGGTAAGCAGCGATATGTATGTATCTATTGATCTTGTAGAAGAGATTATTGAACGTCAGTTAAGAAAATACAAAAATAAACTGATTGAACAGAAACAGGCAGCAATTCACTTTAGCCAGAATTTCGTAGAAGAAGAGATTTCCGATGAAGAAGAAATCAAAATTATTCGAAGCAAGAAATTCGCTATGAAACCAATGGATCCGGAAGAAGCTTGTATTCAGATGGAGCTTTTGGGACATAACTTCTACGTATTCCGTAATGCAGAAACAGATGATGTTAACGTAGTATACAAGAGAAAAGGCAATACATACGGACTCATTGAACCTGAGTTTTAATATTTACATAATAATGAAAGATGAAAGATACCAGCGAGCGGAAGTTCGCCGGTATCTTTTTAAGTATGAAAGGTTGTAAAGAGCCGATAATAATGTTAAAATGACTATTGTGTGTAAGTGTATACGGAGGTATATATGCGCGCAGGGGGAACTGATTCCGGGAAAGGTTATGAGCGGAATTGGAAACTAAGTAGAAAGAGGTTTGGAAATGAGTATTTTAACAAAAGTATTTGGTACGCATAGTCAGAGGGAATTAAAGAGAATATACCCTATTGTAGATAAAATTGAATCTTATGATGAAGAGTATTCAAAGCTGTCCGACGAAGCTTTAAAAGCAAAGACGACAGAATTTAAGAATCGTTTGGAAGCGGGCGAGACTTTGGATGATCTTCTTCCGGAGGCATTTGCTACGGTACGAGAAGCTGGTAAACGTGTACTTGGAATGAAACATTACAGAGTACAGCTGATAGGTGGCGTTATTCTTCACCAGGGACGTATCACTGAGATGAGAACCGGTGAAGGTAAAACATTGGTTTCAACTTTGCCGGCTTACCTGAATGCATTGACCGGAAAGGGAGTTCATATCGTAACGGTTAACGATTCCCTTGCAAAGCGTGACGCTGAGTGGATGGGACAGATTCATGAATTTCTCGGTCTGAGTGTAGGCGTTATCTTAAGCGGTATGGAAAATGACGAGCGAAGAGAAGCATACAACTGTGATATCACTTATGCAACGAATAATGAACTTGGTTTCGATTATTTGCGTGATAACATGGTTATTTATAAAGAACAACTGGTACAAAGAGATTTAAACTACGCAATCATCGACGAGGTTGACTCCGTATTGATTGATGAGGCAAGAACGCCACTTATTATTTCCGGACAGAGCGGTAAGTCTACAAGACTTTATGAAGCCTGTGATATCCTTGCAAAGCAGTTAGAGCGAGGAACAGAGGTAGAGCTTACAAAACTCGACTATATGATGAAAATGGACAGCCAGGAGACGGGAGACTTTGTAGTTAATGAAAAGGACAAGATTGTAAACCTTACAGAACAGGGTGTACGCAAAGTTGAGAAGTTCTTCCAAATTCAGAACCTTGCAGATCCGGAGAATCTCGAGATTCAGCATAACATGGAACTTGCTCTTCGGGCACATAATCTCATGTTCAGAGATCAGGATTACGTCGTAAAAGATGATGAAGTACTTATCGTAGATGAATTTACCGGTCGTATTATGCCGGGACGTCGTTATTCAAACGGTCTGCATCAGGCGATTGAAGCAAAAGAGCATGTAAAAGTTAAGAGAGAAAGTAAGACACTTGCAACGATTACATTCCAGAATTTCTTCAACAAATATGCAAAGAAATCCGGTATGACAGGTACTGCATTGACAGAAGAGAAAGAGTTTAGAGATATCTATGGAATGGACGTTGTAGAAGTACCTACCAATCTTCCGGTACAGCGTATCGACCACGATGATGCAGTATACAAAACACAGAGAGAAAAATTCAACGCAGTTGTAGAAGATATTGTAGAATCACATAAAAAAGGACAACCGGTCTTGGTTGGTACCATTACCATTGAGACATCCGAACTGATTAGTGAGATGCTTCGCAAAAAAGGAATTCAGCACAAAGTATTGAATGCCAAATTCCATGAGTTAGAGGCTGAGATTGTTGCAGACGCAGGTCAGTACGGAGCAGTTACGATTGCTACCAATATGGCAGGTCGTGGTACCGATATCAAACTCGGCGAAGGGGTAAAGGAACTTGGCGGCTTGAAAATCATTGGTACAGAAAGACACGAGTCCCGCCGTATTGACAATCAGTTGCGTGGACGTGCCGGACGTCAGGGTGACCCGGGTGAGTCTAAGTTCTATATTTCACTCGAGGATGATTTGATGAGATTGTTCGGCTCCGAAAGACTGATGGGAGTATTCAATTCCCTTGGTATGCCGGAAGGTGAACAGATTCAGCACAAGATGCTTAGCAACACCATTGAGAAAGCACAGATGAAAATTGAGAATAACAACTTTGGTATTCGTAAAAATCTGTTGGAGTACGATCAGGTTAACAATGATCAAAGAGAGATTATTTACGAAGAGCGCCGTCGAGTATTGAACGGAGACAGTATGCGTGATGCCATTTACAAAATGCTTACGGATACCGTAGAGTCCAAAGTTAATATGTGTATCAGAGATGATATGGAACCGGCAGAATGGGATATGACGGAGCTGAATGAGTTGCTTCTTCCGATTATACCGATGAATCCTATCAAGGTTGAAGATACAGATAAGTCAAGAGCAGAACTTGTTCAGAGATTAAAAGAACAGGCAGTGAAAATGTATGAAGCAAAAGAAGCAGAGTTTCCGGAAGCGGAACAGATTCGTGAAGTGGAACGTGTTATTTTGCTGAAGGTAATTGACCGCAAGTGGATGGATCATATCGATGATATGGATCAGCTTCGCCAGGGAATCGGACTTCAGGCGTATGGACAGAGAGATCCTGTTGTAGAATACAAATTTGCAGGTTTTGATATGTTCGAAGATATGATAAAATCTATAAATGAAGATACGGTTCGAGCACTTCTTCATGTACAGATTGAACAGAAAGTAGAAAGAGAACAGGTAGCGAAAGTAACCGGAACGAACAAAGATGATTCGGTTCAGAAGGGACCTGTAAAACGTAAAGGCAAGAAAATTCAGCCAAATGATCCATGCCCATGTGGAAGTGGTAAGAAGTACAAATATTGCTGCGGAAAAACAGTATAATCCTTAGAGGCAATGCTTGCTAAGAAAACCATGATACCTCTAGAGTAGACAGCAGCTACTTTAGAGGTATTTACTTACGTTACAAAAAAAAGATTGCAAAATATTAAATTGTGTACTATATTATTTAGATAGAGGTGATATATTAGTGGTAGAATTAGATCAGTACAAATTTACCTTGAGTAATTACGCAAAACCATTAGAAGAAATCGGGGATTCACTTTGACCTCGCAAATAAGGAACTCAAGATAGAAGAGTTGGAGCGTTTAATTGAAGAACCTTCCTTTTGGGAGGATGCACAAAAAGCGCAACACACCATGAAGGAACTGAAAGAATTAAAAAGTGCACGGGAATCTTTTGAAAACCTGAAGGAAAAATATGAGGATGTGGAAACACTCATAGAAATGGGTTATGAAGAAAATGATCCCGAACTGATTGGTGAAGTAGAGGAAGCGCTGAACTCTTTTATTACATTGTTTGAAGAAATCAGAATTGCTACTCTGTTATCCGGAGAGTATGACAACTGTAATGCAATACTGACGCTTCATGCCGGTGCCGGTGGTACGGAAAGTTGTGACTGGGCAAGTATGCTCTGCCGTATGTACCAGCGTTATGCAGAGAAAAAGGGCTTTCAGGTTGAAATGCTTGATTTTCTGGACGGCGAAGAAGCCGGACTTAAGTCTGTAACATTGCAGATAAACGGAGAGAATGCATATGGATATTTGAAATCCGAGCATGGAGTACACCGTCTGGTAAGGATTTCGCCGTTTAATGCTGCAGGAAAAAGACAGACCTCTTTTGTGTCTTGCGACGTAATGCCGGAGATAGAAGAGGATTTGGATGTAGAAATTGCAGATGAAGATATCCGTATCGACACGTATCGTTCAAGCGGTGCCGGTGGACAGCACATTAATAAAACATCATCGGCAATTCGTATTACGCATTTCCCTACCGGAATTGTGGTGCAATGTCAGAATGAACGTTCACAGCATATGAATAAGGACAAAGCGATGCAGATGCTGAAAGCAAAGCTGTATCTGTTGAAACAGCAGGAGAACCAGGAGAAAGAATCCGGTATTCGAGGCGAACAGAAAGAAATCGGCTGGGGAAGTCAGATTCGTTCGTACGTAATGCAACCGTATACGATGGTAAAAGATCATCGTACGAACGCTGAAACCGGTAATGTAGACGCTGTCTTAAACGGTGATATTGATTTATTCATTAATGAGTATTTAAAAATGGGTGTTTAAAACAATGTAAGAAGATTAAACAAAGAGACGATGGAGGTTTAATATGGAAAGAGCAGTTTTCTTTGATGTTGCAAATCAGACGTATGGAATCGATGTGGAGGATACACAGGCTATTGAAAAAAAAGTGAGTATATTACCGATTCCAAATACAGTTCCCTATATTGTGGGACTTATAAAACTCAGAGGTGAAATTATACCGGTTTACAGTTTACGAAAGAAATTCGGTATGCCACCAAAAGCATCATCCTCCGGCGATGAACAGTATATCATTGCAAATCTGGATCAGAATATGCATCTGGCTCTGGAAGTGGATGGAATTCGTGAAATTGTAGAGATTAACACTGGAGACACTTCCGTTCCACCGGCATTGATTAAAACAGATGGAACCGGATATATTTCACAGGTAGCCAGTGTGAAAAACCAGCTTGCAGTTATGATTAGTGTTCAAGGTCTTTTAAGTGAAGAGGAGAAGAACAATTTAAAAGAATTCCTGAGAGAAAAAGCAAAGGAAAGCGACAATCAGGAGAATTAGAGGGGAAATTAGCAAAGGCGAAAGGAAAGAAGGATTATTATTAATTTTCGAAAGATTCGCAGGGAAGCTATTCCTGTATTAAAAAAAGAACTGAAGGAAAACACAAACAGAGCGTGCGGATACTGCATTGGTAATCTGTTTATGTGGAATCAGGATGATGCACTTGAGTTTTCGGTTATGGAGGACATGTTGGTATTTCGTTCTTTGGATGAAGACAAAGAGGGCAATGTAAGTGCTGTTTACTCGGTTCCAAATGTAAACGGGCATTACAAAAATCTGATTCAGAACTTGATTGACGAGACCAAGGAATTAAAACAGCAATTTGTACTTACGTATCTGAATGAAGAACGAAAACAGATGCTGGAAGAACTGTTTCCGGGGAAGTTTCAATTTGAAGAGCATCGTTCCAGAGCGGAATATATATACGATGTAGAGGCGCTTGCCAGACTGTCCGGAAGGAAATATCACAAAAAGAAAAATCACGTGAACAAGTTTTATAAAACGTACGATTTTGTTTACGAGAATCTGGACGCAACCAATATCGAAGAATGTCGTGCAATGTCTGATTTGTGGGAAGAACAGCGTGTGGAACGTTTTGAACTTACCGAAGAAGAAAAGAAACTTGGGAAAAAGGACAGGGCAGTTCGCAGAATTCTTAGAGAAGAAAAGTCTTTTCAAAAGGAATTACGGGCGGTAGAAATCGGACTGGACCATTTTGAGGAGTTGGGACTGTCGGGTGGACTGATAAGGGTAAATGGTGAAGTGAAAGCATTTACGTATGGAGAACCCATCACCAAAGATACCTTTGGAACCCACGTGGAAAAAGCGTCCAATGAAATACCGGAGCTATATGCCGTAATGAACCATCAATTTGCCCTGAATCATCTGGGTGATTATAAGTATGTGAACCGGGAAGAAGATCTGGGATTTGAAGGACTTAGAAAGGCAAAACTGTCGTATCATCCGGCAATTTTACTGGATTGTTATACGGCGACATTATGTGAATAATCAAATAGCAATAATCTATAACACTGTCTGGTGACGTTATGCAGGTGCATAGTGTCAGTGGGCAGTGTTTTTTTGTTGTAAAAAAACAACGTGCTAATTTTTTTGAAAAAAGGGGTTGACGTAAAGAAGAATATGAAGTATATTAAGTGTACTAGGAGTGGTAGTACACTTAGAAAGGAGGAAAACATGATCATAATTGATTACAAAGACAGCCGGCCGATTTATGAGCAGGTTGTAGAGAAGTTCAAGCTTTTGATTTTAAAAGGCGTGTTAAAGGAAGATGACAAGATGCCATCCGTAAGAAGTCTGGCGGTGGATTTGTCCATCAATCCGAATACCATACAAAAAGCGTATGGGGTGTTGGAGCAGCAAGGTTATATTTATACAGTGAAAGGGAGGGGAAATTTCGTGGCACAGAAACCGGAATTACTGCAAGAGCGTAAAGAAGATATCAAAAACAGACTGAAGGATCTCGTAGTCGAAGGAAGAGAGATTGGTATTGAATCCGACCAGTTTGAGAATTGGTTAAGAGAGTTTAAAGGATAGAAAGGAAGGTTATGTATGATTACCATTAAGAATGTTACTAAATCGTTTGAAGACATTAAAGCGGTAGACGATTTGAGTATCGAGATGAAAGAACATTCCGTATATGGTCTGATCGGTACCAACGGTGCCGGTAAGAGTACCTTGCTTCGTATGATGGCAGGCGTATACAAACCGGATTACGGAACGATTCTGATAGATGAGAATCCAGTCTGGGATAATCCGCAGACCAAAGAAAAGATTTTCTTTATTTCCGATAATGCGTACTTTTTTGCTAACAGTACACCGGAAGAAATGGAGAGATATTATAAAAGCGTATATAAGGATTTTAATTCGGAGTTATTGCACAAGTACTTAGATTATTTTAATCTGGGGAAAAAGCGTAAAATCAGAACGTATTCTAAGGGAATGAAAAAGCAGTTGTCTATTCTGCTGGGAATTTGCAGCAGAACCAAATACCTGTATTGTGATGAGACCTTTGACGGGTTGGATCCGGTAATGCGACAGGCAATAAAGAGTCTTTTGGCAGAGCAGATGGAAGAGCGTGGTCTGACACCGATTATCACATCTCATAACCTAAGAGAGCTGGAGGATATCTGTGATACAGTCGGAATTCTGCACAAGGGTGGAGTTATCCTGTCGGGAGAGTTGGAAGAGTTAAAATGTGAGATACACAAAGTACAGTGCGTGTTTGAAGATGAAGCGGCAAGAGAAGAAGTATTCTCTATGTTGGATGTTGTGAAGGAAGAAAAACGAGGCAGCCTTTCTGTACTTACCATTCGTGGTAGCAGAGAAGAGACCGAAATGGTATTCCATAGAGTAAATACCGTGTTCTATGAGATACTGGAGCTTACGTTGGAAGAAGTATTTATTAGCGAAACGGGGGTAGAAGGATATGACATCAAAAAAATATTATTTGGATAGAATGAAGGAAAATGCGCGTCGTCGCCTGACTACATGGGTAATGATGATCATTTCTTTCCTGATGGTATTTCCTTTGGTTGCTATCTGTGGCGCAGAGATGATGAGAAATGACCTTACAGCCAAGAACTATAGAAGAGAAATGGTCGAATTTTTCAAGATGGTGTTGGGAGCTAATCCGATGCTGTGTCTTGCTGTAATGGCGTGCGGATTAATCGCAGGATTTATGGCGTTTATTTACCTGCATGGAAGAGACAAAGTAGATATGTATGGAAGTATTCCGGAGTCTGCAAAGGCAAGATTTGTTAAAATCTATGCAGTAACAGCGATAGGTTTTGCTGTGATTTATGGTGTTATGGCTTTTGTTGCACTTCTAATCGGGCTTGCTTATGGTGGAATCAGCGGCGGTGTTTTGTTGGTAGCATTCTGTAATTTTATAGAGATGTTCCTGATTTTTATGGCGTATTTTAGTATTGCTGCGCTTGCGGTACTCCTCACCGGAAGACCGGCAATTGCAGTGTGTGGAACACTTGTATTTATGGGCTATGAGTTTGTGGTTCGGTTTCTTGCAATGTTATATCTGGAAAGTTTCTTTAAGACCATATATTCCGCGTCCGAAATGATGTTTGGTGACCAATTGTATACGGCACCGATATATAATGCTCTGTCATCTTCGGCGGAACGTATCGATGCAGGACATACGCTTCAGTATATAAATTATCAGGGAATGCTTCGTGCTTTTATATTATTTGTTGTGGTAACAGGCATTGTCTATTATTCATACAGAAAAAGGGCGTCTGAAGCAGCAGGAAACAGCGTGGCTTTCCCGGCACTTAAGGCGTGGTTAAAGTTATTTGTATTAATACCGTTTTCACTGCTTGTATTAATTGCATCTTATGGAATGTTTGAAAAATTTGGTGTCTCTACTATCCTGTTGACAGTCGTAGTTGTAGCAATTGCAGGCGGTTTTATTGAGGCAATGTTCCAGTCAGATATTAAAGCAATTGTGAAAAAACCTCACCATACAATTATCGCATTGGTAGTTACCGGAATTGTTTTTGTGATCTTTAAACAGGATTTGTTTGGTGTAGATACGTACATTCCAAAAGAGAGTAGTTTTGAGAGTGCCGGTTTATACCTTTATGATATGGATGACTCATACAAGGATGGTAGTGCGATTATGAAGGACATGAAGATAAAGGACTATGATCTGGTAAGGGAAATAGCTGAAAACAACGTAACAGATAATGAGGCGCTTGAAGATGGAGATTTTGGAAACAGATGTGCAGTGGAGTATCGTTTGAAAAATGGACGATGTGTAAGACGTGAGTATTGCTTAATGGCGAAGGAGGCTCAGAAGATTTATAAAACATTGCTTGGGATGCCGGAATACTGGAAAGGAATACACGATTGTCTGAATGCAGATAGTTTAGATAATGCCACGGAGTACGGCTGGACATTAGATAGTCAATTTGCAGACGATTACGAATCGGAAGATAAGAAACTTAGCAAGAAAAATACAGAAGAAACGGCTCAACTGTTGGAGGCGTATCTGGAAGATGTAAACCATCTTGACCCTGAAAAACTGCTGAGTGAAAGAGAACTTGATCCGGTATATATTATGTATAAGGATGATGAATCTACACAGTATGAACGACTTCCAATTACACCGAGTTTCCAGAATACGATAGCGTTTTTGGAAGGTCATGGATATGCGGGAAAAATGCAGAAAGCCTTAGAGGAGCCATCGAAGGCCATTAAGGATATATATATATATCCGGAATATTCTGAAGAAGACGAGGTATATGTAATTCAAGATGAAGCTGCAATTAAAGAAATCTACGAAGCACATCCTGAATTGTTTGTATCCAGTGGTTTCGCTTATAACTATAAACAAATGGGAATGGCGCCGGATGGAGAATATAATCAGGATACGGTAATTCGCAGTCCTATGAACGTGTCAATTACGTACAAGAATATGGAGTCGGATTCTGTAGAAATCAGTGCCGAGGAATTTGAAAAGTATTTCAAAAAGTATGCGACACTGAGTGAGTAATCCAATCCGTTATAAATGCTAAATTATTATAATAAATAGAGGGATTTTCACAAAGTTTGAAAAGTGGGTTTTGTATATACAAAACCCACTTTTTCATCTATAATTATGGATAGAAAAATGAAAGGAAAGGAGTGAGCGCTGTATTGGATATTGCAGAGAAACTACTGGAAGAATTACAATGCGAGACAGTTTTTGAAATTCCGGTTTTTGGTGGAATTCCTGTTTCGGAATCAATTCTTGTGTCGTGGATTATAATGGCAGTCGTGGTTTTTGCATGTCTTTTGTTAGTTCGTAATCTAGAGGTGGAGTCCCCCGGAAAGAAACAGATGGCTCTGGAGGCAGTGGTTACAGGATTGACAAACATGATAGAAGGAATACTGGGCGAGGAAGGCAAAGATTACGTTGTATATATTTGTTGTGTATTGCTTTATATCGGGTTATCCAATGTAATTGGTCTGTTTGGGTTCAAACCACCGACAAAAGACGTTAATGTTACCGCAGCACTGGCAATTATGAGTATTTTGCTCATTACACTTGCCGGAATCCGTAAGAAAGGTATACTTGGATGGCTAAAGAGCTTTTTAGAGCCGGTTGCCGTCGTATTGCCAATCAATATTCTGGAGCTGTTTATCCGCCCGTTATCGTTATGCATGCGACTTTTTGGTAACGTTCTGGGCGCATTTGTAGTTATGGAATTATTGAAAACCGTATGCCCTGTATTTATACCGGTTCCATTTAGTTTATATTTCGATATATTTGATGGACTGATACAGGCATATGTATTTGTATTTTTAACATCACTGTTCGTAAAAGAGGCAGTAGAATAAATGAGAAAAAGGAGATAATTAATTATGAACACAACACTAATCGCTATAGGAGCAGCTATCGCAGTTTTAACAGGTGCAGCAGCAGGTATCAGTATCGGTATGGCAACAAGTAAAGCCGTTGAGTCTATCGCAAGACAGCCGGAAGCAGAGGGTAAGATTTCACGTACTTTGATTCTGGGTTGTGCGCTTGCAGAGGCAACCGCTATTTATGGCTTCGTTATTGCTGTATTAATTATATTTATGCTGAAATAAGAAAGGCGACGATAAAATGATAAAATTAGAAGTTTGGAATATGGTATTTACCGTAGTCAATCTGTTGGTATTCTTTTTATTGGTTCGTCGATTTTTATTTAAACCTGTATTGGATATTATTGCGGCAAGGGAATTAGCTTTACAGACAAGAGTGGACAATGCAGAGAAGAAATTAGAAGAGGCGAATAGTCTTCATGAACAGTACGAAAAAGAGCTGGAGAATGCCAAAGAAGACGGTATGCGTATTGTGACGGAAGCAAAAGATAAAGCGCACAATGAGTATGACAGAATCGTGAAAGATGCGCAGGAAAAAGCTTCCGAGATCGTAAGAGATGCGCAGGTTCTTGCAAAGAACGAAAAGGAACGTTCTCTTCAAGAGGCACAGTCCGAGATTACGAGCCTGGCAGTAGAAGCGGCAGCAAGAATCGTTGGAGCGCATTCTAATGCAACACTTGACAATGAACTCTATAATCAGTTTTTGACAAAAGTAGGTGAAAATAATTGACACAAACAATAAATAAATATTTAAAAAGCCTTCGTGACAACCATGTTTCGAAAGAAGAAATTGTCCAGGTAAAAGAATTGCTTGTGTCTTTGCCACAGATTTTGGAGGATTTAGCGAATCCTACGATTGCACTTGAAAAACGCCACAAAATTATCGATAAGGACTTTCCGTTGAAAGTGCGCGATACGTTAAAACTTATGTGCGATAACGAGGATATTCGTTCGTTAAAAGCTGTAATGGACACATTTTTTGAGACAGAGGAAGTAAAACCGGGTGTTTTACGCGCGAAGATCAGATATGTAACTGCACCAAGCGAGGAACAGTTAGAAGGAATTCGTCGTTTCCTTGCAAAGCAGTATGAATATGAGACCGATCAGATTGAGTTTGTGATGACAGAAGACGAAGCGCTGATTGGTGGTTTCATTATTTCGGTAGGTACGGATGAGTACGACTGGAGTAACCGGAACCGTTTGAAAGAATTAGAGCAAATGCTTTCGCAGGCAGGACAGAAGGCGGTAGCCAATGAAGAAGACGTAATCAGTATTTTGCGTCAGGAACTTTCGGATTTCCAGAGAGAAGTGGAAGGTAAGGAAGTGGGCTACGTTAATTTCGTAGGAGACGGAATTGCAGATATTACGGGACTGGATCATGCCATGTACGGAGAAATTGTTCTTTTTGACAATGGTATCAAAGGAATGGTACAGGATATCCGTAGAGATGAAATCGGATGTATTCTTTTTGGAAAAGATACAGACATCAAGGAAGGAACGAGAGTAATTCGTACCGAGAAAAGAGCCGGTGTGCCGGTTGGTGAAGGCTTCCTTGGACGAGTTGTAAATGCACTGGGTGCACCAATCGATGGTAAAGGCGAGATTGCGGCGGCAGGATTCCGACCGATTGAAAATGATGCACCAACGATTGTAGACAGAAAATCTGTCAGTGTACCAATGGAGACCGGTACACTTGCAATTGATGCGATGTTCCCAATCGGTAGAGGACAGCGTGAGTTAATTATCGGTGACCGTCAGACCGGTAAGACATCCATTGCAATTGATGCAATGTTGAACCAAAAGGGAAAAGACGTAATCTGTGTATATGTAGCGATTGGACAGAAAGCGTCTACGGTAGCCAAGATTGTAAATACGTTAAAAACTAATGGAGCGTTGGATTATTCCATTGTTGTATCTGCAACTGCAAGCGATCCGGCATCTTTGCAGTATATTGCGCCGTATGCGGGAGCTGCGTTAGCAGAGTATTTTATGTATCAGGGCAAGGATGTTCTCATCATTTATGATGATTTATCCAAACATGCGGTTGCTTACAGAGCATTATCGCTGTTGTTAGAGCGTTCTCCTGGACGTGAGGCATATCCTGGTGATGTATTCTATTTACATTCAAGACTTTTAGAAAGAGCAAGTCGTCTTGCACCGGAAGCGGGTGGAGGCTCTATTACCGCACTTCCGATTATTGAGACGCAGGCAGGCGATGTTTCCGCCTACATTCCGACAAATGTAATTTCCATTACAGACGGTCAGATTTTCCTTGAGAGCGATTTGTTCTTTGCAGGTATTCGTCCGGCGGTAAATGTTGGACTTTCGGTATCCCGTGTTGGTGGTGCGGCACAGACCAAAGCCATGAAAAAGGCGGCCGGTGGAATTCGTATCGATCTGGCACAGTACAGGGAGATGGAGGTATTTACACAGTTTAGTTCCGATCTGGATGACGCTACAAAGCAGCAGCTCCAGTATGGAAAGAGCCTTATGGAAATGTTAAAACAGCCGTTGTGTCATCCGCTCAATATGCATGAGCAGGTAATCAGCTTGTGCGTTGCTACGAACAAATTGCTGGTGGATCTTCCGATCGAGCAGATCAAACGTTTCCAGATGGATCTGCTTGCTCATTTTGAAGAAGACCATAGAGATATCGTGGATGAACTGGAAAATGGCAAAGAATTAACGACGAAACTGGAAGAAAGCATTATCGAGATTGCAAAACAATTCAAGAGTGATGTTTGGCAGTCGGAAGAATAGAAGAGGGTTATTATGGCAACTGCAAGAGAAGTACAAAGCAGAATTAAAAGTATAAAAGATACGCGTAAGATAACCAATGCAATGTATATGATTTCTTCTTCGAAGCTGATGAAGGCGAAGAAAACTCTGCAGGAAACACAGGATTATTTCAACTCGCTGCAGGTGACCATCGGGCGAATTCTTAAAAATATTCCACAGATGCGTCACATCTATTTTGATAATCGCGAGGTAGATGAGCAGGAGACGATTAAAAGAAAAGGATATATCGTTGTAACTGCAGATAAAGGTCTTGTTGGCGCCTACAATATGAATATATTGAAAATGGTGCAAAAAGAGATTGAAAAAAATGAAGTTACGAAGTTATTTATCGTAGGAGAACTGGGCAAACGTTTTTTTGAGGGGAAAGATGTGGATGTCGTGGAGCATTTTAACTATACGGCACAGAACCCGACGATTTCCCGGGCACGTAGGATTACAGAGCGTATCTTAGAGTGCTATAACAACGAAGAAATCGATGAAGTTTGCGTAGTTTATACCCGGATGGTCAACAGCTTAAGTTGTGAAGCGGTGATGGACCGTGTTCTGCCTCTGAGCAGAGTTAAATTTACACAGCTAAAAGATGTGCAGGATGATCTCCTTTCAAAAAACACAACGGAACTCATTATGTTTCCTTCCGGGGAAGCGGTAATTGAGAGCATCGTACCAAATTATATCGCAGGATTTATTTATGGTGCACTTGTTGAGGCGTACTCCAGCGAACAGAATTCCAGAATGATGGCAATGGAGGCTGCCAGCAGAAATGCAAGTGAGATGCTTCGAGAACTGGAAATTGTATATAACAGAGTAAGACAGGCCGCTATTACACAGGAAATTACAGAAGTGGTTGGCGGAGCAAAAGCATTAAAAAAGAAAAAGAAGAAAAAGAGGGCAGACAATGAATAAAGGAAAAATTGTTCAGGTATCAGGTCCTGTAGTAGACGTAGAATTCTCTTATGAAGAATTACCTGCCATTCGCGAAGCTCTTTTTGTCGATAATCATGGAAAAAGATGCGCAATGGAAGTAGCACAGCATATCGGTGACAATCTGGTTAGATGTATTATGTTATCTTCCAGTGAGGGACTTTGCAAAGATATGGAGGTAGAGGCAACCGGAGACGGAATTAAAGTACCGGTAGGAGAAGCTACGTTAGGAAGACTTTTCAATGTGCTAGGTGAAACTATTGACAAAGGACCAAAACTTGAGGGGACGCCAATGAACCTGATTCATAGAGATCCTCCGGGATTCGAAGAACAAAGTCCGGTAGCGGAAATGTTCGAAACAGGAATCAAGGTAATTGACTTACTTGCACCATACGCAAAAGGTGGTAAAATCGGTTTGTTCGGTGGAGCCGGCGTAGGTAAAACCGTTTTGATACAGGAATTGATTCACAATATTGCAACGGAACACGGTGGATACTCTATTTTTACCGGAGTAGGTGAGCGTTCCAGAGAAGGAAATGACCTTTGGACAGAGATGACGGAGTCCGGAGTTATCGAGAAAACGGCGCTGGTATTCGGTCAGATGAACGAGCCGCCCGGAGCACGTATGCGTGTTGCAGAAACCGGACTTACGATGGCGGAATATTTCCGTGATGAAAAGAAGCAGGATGTATTATTGTTTATTGATAACATTTTCCGTTTTGTACAGGCGGGCTCAGAGGTATCAGCGCTGCTTGGACGTATGCCGTCAGCGGTAGGATATCAGCCGACTTTGGCAACGGAACTTGGAGAATTGCAGGAGAGAATTACTTCGACAAAGAATGGTTCGGTTACATCCGTTCAGGCGGTTTACGTGCCTGCGGACGACCTTACAGACCCTGCACCTGCCACAACGTTTGCACACCTGGATGCGACAACCGTTTTATCACGTAAGATTGTGGAACAGGGAATTTATCCGGCAGTAGATCCGTTAGAGTCTACGTCGCGTATCTTAGAGGCAGACGTAGTCGGAGAAGAGCATTACAACACTGCACGTAAAGTACAGGAAATTTTACAAAAATACAAAGAACTTCAGGACATTATTGCGATTCTTGGTATGGAAGAGTTGTCAGACGAAGATAAGCTGGTTGTTTTCCGCGCAAGAAAGATTCAGAAGTTCCTGTCGCAGCCATTCTTTGTTGCCGAGAACTTTACGGGAACGGTCGGTAAATATGTACCGGTCAAAGAAACGGTTCGCGGATTTAAGATGATTGTAGACGGTGAGATGGATGATTATCCGGAGTGGGCATTTTTTAACGTAGGAACAATCGATGAAGTGATGGAAAAAGCCAACAAAGAAGCTACTGAGTAAAGTGAGGGATTCGCATATGGAAATGTTTCAACTCAAAATCGTAGCAAGTAACAGAACCTTCTACGAGGGACCTTGTCCGTTACTGATTCTTACGGTACATGACGGTGAAATGGGAATTATGGCACATCATGAAAATATGCTGGTTTCTGTTCCTGCCGGAAGTATGCGTTTCCAAAAGGAAAACGGAGAATGGGAATACGCAGTAGTGGGTGTCGGACTTGCTGAGATACTCAATAATCATGTGAATTTGCTTGTCGAAACAATAGAACGTCCGGAGGAAATTGACTTGCGACGTGCAGAACAGGCAAGAGAGCGTGCAGCAGAGGAACTCAGACAGAAGCTCAGTCAGAGGCAGTATCATTTATCAAAAGCTTCTATGGCAAGGGCTACCGCTCGAATCCGGGAAAAGAACAGACACAAAATCAATGGATTATAGAAATGTACAAAGTGGCGTGGCAACTTGTTTGGTTGCCACGTTTTTTTGCCGGTCGAAAGAACATGGAGCACGAAGTGCGGAATGTTCAGATGCGGAATCGAGTAGGAGTCAGCCTACTCGACTGACAAAATGTGAAAATCTGTAGAATAATCTACACGTTTCATTAAATTGGTGGTATAATATTTGATAATAAGTGCTATTGTATTATGGGATGTATAAGCGGAGGAAGTATATGGGACAGTTTTGGATTGTTTTACAGATTATTAGTGCCTGTTTGATACTGACACTGTTAGTGGGGATTTATATTTATAACAGAAGGAACCGGTTTGGCAATGTAAGTTACAGGGGATTTGGCGTATTTGATATCATTGACGAACCTGTTGTTGTGATGGACAAAGATTTACGCTTTGTGTATGCGAATAAATGCGCGAAGAAAAAGATTTCTTATTTTGAGAAGCTAAAGCCGGGAGATACGCTGGAGGGAAAGTATAATGAGCTGTTTATTTACTCGGAGAATACGGAGATACGTCTGGAGAATCGTTCCTTCTATAAACGCACGGAGCAACTGTACAAAAAGAATGCCAAGCTTGCCGGATATCTGCTTTATCTGATCGACATAACCGTGGAGCAGAATAAGATTTCAAAGCTGCGTGAAAGCAATGACAAACTGAGTCGTGAGAACGCAAGTAAAAATGAATTCTTTGCAATGGCAAACTATGAACTGAGAACGCCGATGAACGCAATCTGGGGCTATACGGAGCTATTGCTTCATCAGGTTGAGGACGGAAAGATTCGTAAAAATGTACAGCAGATTCGCAACAGTGTGAATACGCTTATTAATACCGTAAGTGGCATTCGGGATTATACGCTTCTATCCGAGGACGGTAAGTGTATTGTCGAAAATGAATATGCACTTGGAAATTTTGTTGAACGAATCGAGGATGTGCTGAAAGTGGTTGCGGATCAGAATGGCGTCGTACTTTCGTGCGAGCTGGATGAGAAACTGCCATCTGTTTTGTATGGGGATAGTGTGCATATTCATCAGATCATTTTGAATATTATTAACTGGATGTTAGTAAGTCAGTGTAAAGGAGAGTACCAGATTGTATTTTCGGGACATAAAGTTTCTGAGGATTATCTGGAACTGGCCATTAGTATCAGGAATAGCAACTCGGGCCTTCCGGCAGATGAATATAGGCGATTGTGTGACCAGTTGCGTCATATTGATACCTGGGAGGTAAGCGAGAAAATATCGCAAAACTTTGCAAAAGGAAATGCTGATTTTGAAAGAGAGATGGCGTTGAGCCTTTCCGTGACTGCGTCACTTCTTAGCAACATCGGCGGGTCCGTATTCTTTGAGAGTGAAGTCGGGGATAAGACATCCAAAGAGCAGTCGGCTAAGGATAATCTTTCCTTTACGATAGTATTGATTCAGAAACTGATTAGTCAGGTATCGGTTCGACAATATCGTGAGGCAATGCAAGGGGTTAATGATCTGAATAAAAATCGTATTTATGTACCGGATGCCAAAATTCTCGTTGTTGATGACAACGAGATGAATGCAGACGTCCTTATTCAGAATCTCAGTCTGTTTGGAATCCGTGCGGATTTTGCAGAGAATGGTTTGAAAGCGGTCGATATGACCGATGATAAACTGTATCATATGGTTATTATGGATTATATGATGCCGGGTCTTGATGGCGCGGAAACCTTGCGCAAGATTCGAATGCACAGCGAGTGGAACCGTAATATGCCGGTGCTTGCGCTTACGGCGAATGCATTGGAAGGCACGAAAGAATATCTTTTAAAAATGGGATTTCAGGAATACGTGAATAAACCAATGACGGTAGGACTTTTGGAGAGATTTTTGCAAAAATACCTTCCGGATGAGATTCTTATGGAAAGAGTGTATGTGGACAGCTATGATTTGAGTAGTGTCGGACTTCCGAAGGAGTTTGCAATTGAAGGACTTGATGTTGAATCCGGAATGTCTAATTGTGCATCCAACACAGAATTATACGTAAAAACGATTGAGATGATTTTGCAATATGTACCTGGCAAAATCAATGCCCTGATGAAATACTGGGAAGAGAATAACCTGGAGTTATTCACGATAGAGGTACATGCGCTCAAAAGTAATACACTTGCAATCGGAGCATTGGAGTTATCCGAACGCTCCAAGAAGCTGGAAGAGGCAGGGCGAAATGAAGACAGGAATTATATTGCCAATGAACTTAAGGAATATTACGATGCAATGTCGGCGTTTATCGATAAACTCAACATTGCACTGGAAGCTTACTATGGAGCGATTGCTTAACGGAATAACGGCAGACGGGAGATGAAGACGATATGATACATATGTTAGTGATAGGCGACAAGAGATTTCATGAAGGAACGCATATACTGACGAATGCAGAATACCAGACAACGGTCGCAGGGACAGCAATTAAGGCTTTTTCAGACATTATACGTATACAGCCGGATATTATTATTTTGAACATGCTAAATCCGGCGTATGATGGTCTGGATGTATTGCAACGTATTCGAAATATGCGTGCAGGTCGCGATATACCGTTGATTGCGCTGGTAAATGATAATAATAGAGCGGAAGTTATGGATAAGGCACTTAAGACGGAGGGACTGACAGAGACTGTCGATTATGAGGAAGGAATCGAGGTTTGGACAGAACTGTGCCTGGAGTTATTGCATATTGACAGGGAAGCACCTCGGAAGAGAATTCTTGTTGTAGATGACGATCCTATTGTGCTTGGCACTACAGAGTTATATCTTGGTGCACACTATGATGTAATTGTAAAGAGTACGGCGTATGATGCAGTTCGTTTTCTGAACGAGTCAAAACCGGATTTGATTATTCTGGATATTGCGATGCCCGGAACGGATGGACTTACGCTGGCAGAGAAAATAAGGCAAATGAATGAGTGCAAAGAGTTGCCGATTCTGTTTCAGACAGGAATGGCAAGTGGCAATACCATTCAAAAAAGCATGCTGCTTAATCCTGCGGGTTATATGATTAAGCCGATGAAAAAGGATGTCCTGCTTCGCAAATTGCAGGAGATTTTCAAAGGTGAGAAGAAAATGTTTCGCAAGGTGTTATACGTGGATGACCGCGTGGCAAATCTGCGTACCCTAAAAGGGATTCTTGGTGAGAAATACGATTTTATTGAAATATCACTAGGAAGCCGAATGGAGGAAGAACTGCAGGAAAATGATGCAGACGCAATTATTGTAAATATGGATTGTGCCGTACAAAGAATGGAAGCAATTCGGAGAAAATCACTGTTTTCCATGATACCGGTGATTCTGGTCAGCAAAAATCTTGAGACGAAGGAAATACAAAAGGAACTGAAAGAACCGCTGACGTATGCACTTCAGGAGCCGTTTTTGAAGGAGGAAGTTATCGCTACGTTTGAAGCAATCCGTTAATTAAAAAGGTGTTGTTAGAACTGCCCTTGTATTTTTTACGTATATAGGTAAAGAATATGGGGGTGTTCATTTTTGCAAAAATGTGTTAGAATAACTAAGGTTTAGTAATTGTAAACAACACATTTTATAGTTTCGAAAGGCAGGTGGTTTTTATGAATAATCATAGTAGAGGCAACTCAATTTCTGATGTTCCCGAGCGAAGTTTGTACATTTTAACCACTGTAAAGGAGAAACTATTATGTTTGAAGAAATAATTGAATACGTAAAAAAGAAGCAGTATATGCAGGCTCGTAAAGAACTAATCGAATTGAATGCGCCTGACGTTGCTGCTATTCTTGAGGAACTGTCCGGTGAGGACATGTTGAAGGTATTTCGTATGTTACCTAAGGACATGGCAGCGGAAGTATTTTCGCATCTTCCTTTAGAGGAGGAGCAGGATCTGATTACTTCTCTTGCCACCAATGAGGCAGCCAGCATTCTGGATAATCTGTTTGCCGATGATGCGGCCGATCTGATTGATGAGATGCCGGCGGGGGTCGTAACACGTCTTTTGGAGGCAACCAGTCCCGAAACAAGACGAGATATCAACCACTTATTAAAATATCCTGAGGATTCTGCCGGTAGTGTCATGACGGTGGAGTATGTCAGCCTCAAGGAAAATATAACCGTAGAGCAGGCCTTCGATAGAATTCGAACGGTCGGTGTAGACAAAGAGACGATTGATATTTGTTATGTAACAGATTTGAACCGTCAGCTTTTGGGAACGGTTACACTGCGAAGATTGCTTCTTAGCGATAAGAGTGCCAAAATCAGTGATATCATGCATGAAAATGTTATCACGATTAACACACTTACCGACCAGGAGGAAGCAGCCAGAGAATTTAAAAAGTATGACTTTACATCTATGCCGGTTGTAGATAGCGAGAATCGTCTGGTTGGAATTATTACGGTCGATGATATCGTGGACATCATGGAACAGGAGGCCACGGAGGATATCGAAAAGATGGCGGCTATTATTCCTACCGACAAGCCATACATGAAAACCGGAATATTTGAGACCTACAGAAAGAGAATGCCATGGTTATTGCTGTTGATGATTTCTGCAACCTTTACCGGAAGTATTATCAGCCATTATGAATCAGCATTGGGCGCCTATGTTGTACTTACAAGCTTTATTCCGATGTTGATGGATACGGGTGGCAATGCCGGTTCTCAAGCATCTATCACGATTATTCGTGGATTGTCACTGAATGAGATTACGATGAAAGATTTGTTCCGTGTACTTTGGAAAGAAATCAGAATTGCGATTGGATGTGGTTTGACACTGGCAGCAGCTAATCTGATTCGTCTGCTGTTGTTTGACAGAGTTGGAATTGCTGTGGCAGCAGTTGTTTGTCTGACATTGTTTGTAGTTGTCATTGTAGCCAAGATAACGGGAAGTGTACTTCCTCTTTTGGCAAAGCAGATTGGATTTGACCCTGCAGTAATGGCAACACCGTTTATTACAACAATTGTAGATGCGATGTCGCTTCTGTTGTATTTCCAGATTGCAACACATATACTACATATATAAAGAACGAGGAAGAGGATGTTACCTATAACAATATGGGGGGTTGTTATAAGTAACATCCTCTTATATATTTTTTGAGGGGGGTATGAAAAAATTTAAGTCTTGCTTGTTTCTTGCAAGTATCTTACAGTCATCAATCATACTACCATATTGTGAAGAGAATATGAGTAAATTGTGAATAGATTGTTAATTATTATACAAACAGATCGTCATTTTTCAATAAATCCCGCAAAGTATCTCCCAGCATACTATAGTTATAAGTCTTGATGCATTGCTGTAATCGGTACATTTTCTGTTTTACGTGTTCCGGATAGGTGAAAGGATACAGTTTTTCGCAAACACTTTCACAGGTATCCAGATCATAATCTTCCAGGGCTTCCAGCGCGAGTGCAATGTTGGTAAAGAAGAATTCTTTTTCCGGCAAAGAGTCGCTGACTACGATATCCTGTTCTATGTTATGTTCTTTTTTGAATGTTTCATAGTGTTTGAGGCAGGTACCAATCTTTTGTAATACCCGTTCATAAACCGAGATGAAGTTTTCAATATGTTCTTGGATGTAATCCATATTGCCGGTAGAACCTGCATCCTCTTGCGCGCGTGCCAAATTGGAAAGTTCAATTGCTCCGATGGCAGCAGAGATACTCTTTAAACTGTGTACGGTAATGGTGAAATTCTTTAAATCCCCGTTTTTCAGAGTGTCCCGGATATAGTCTACTTTATTCTTGCCTTCTGTGAAGAAGGATAAAAGAATACCAAGGTATTGATGTGGATCGCTGGAACAGTGCACCATGGCAGTATCCAAATCAAATTCACCAAGATAAGTAAGGAGCAGCTGATGCAGTTCGAAGAGAACGGAATCGTCCTGTGCTTCCTTTTGATGTTTGGCATCTTCCCTGGATGGAACGTAATGTTGCAATAAATTCTTTGGTAAATGTTTTTGCAACGTTTTCTTCAAGGCATCGGTACGAACCGGTTTGGTCAGATAATCGGAGAAGCCCTCTTGGATATACTTCTCGCGACTGTCAACAGAAACGTTGGCGGTAAGTACTACGACCGGTACCGGTGTTTGTTCATAAATCAATTCCTGTTTGCGCAGTTCGTGAAGCGTTTCGATACCATCCAGTCCCGGCATCAGATGATCCATAAAAATCAGGTCATAGGAATTGATATTGCAAAGCTTCAGACATTCGTCTCCATTTGAAGCAGATGTAATCTGGCATTGGAATGTTTCTAACAGACCACACGTAACGGTCAGATTAACTACGTCGTCATCCACGACAAGAATTTTGGCGTCAGGAACAATCAAAGTATCATCTACATTTGAGTCTTCATCTGTGATGTGTTTTAACTGTCCCATGGATTCAGACTGGACAATTTTCTGGGTCAATGTCAACTGAATAATATTGCCGGTTCCCTCGTGATAATCCATTTGCAGTGTTCCGCCAAGCAAATCTGCGAGGTAGGAGGCAATCGTATAATTCTGAAAGGCATTGTCGTCGGTCTGCAGATTGTTGCCTGCCGTATCCAAAATGCTGATTTCAAGTATTGCCTCATCCTCTACCTGGGATGGGTGCCAGTCCACATGCATTTTTACGTAGCCTTTGCGTGTATGCTCGATAGAATTGAGCAAAAGATACGAGAGCAACTGTCTTAAGTGCAGTTCGTCTCCGTACAGTGTTGCCGGTATTTCCGGATCAATTTGTGTTTTAAAGGAAACCAGCGAACCTTTCAACTGATAGTTGGTCATTACCGTCACTTCGCTGAAAAGTTTGTTTGTTGAGTATTCATTCATGGTGCATTCAATCGTTCCAGCATTGATACTGGAAAGATCAAAGATGCGATTCATAATTGTAATCAATGAAAAGGTTGCATTTTGAATATTTTTCAAATCATGTAAAGTCTCTGTTTCAAAGGTGCGGTTTAACAGAAGTTCTGAAGTGCCAAGAATGGTATTAACCGGTGAACGAATATCTTTGGATAACTGAGAAAGCGTGTTGGCATATTCAGCGCGCACTTCGTCTGCTTTGGGCTGCAGTTTATTGTAATCTGCGGTAATCCACATATAAGATCGTATGGATAAATAAATAAACAGCGATATAATAAAAGACATCACAGATATCAGTAGCCAAACGGTAGAAGATGCTTTAGAATGGTAAATGTATGATGCCAGAAAACCATTACCAAAGAAAAGCAGAATGATATTTGCAAAGCAAATAATACGGAATGTAAACCGACGCGTAAAGTTAATCGGCGACAGTCCGGTATGTGTATTTATATAAATCATATATATGATAAAATCGATAATGAGAACACACATTGTTAGTGTTAATAAAGATAGTATAGTATTGTTCATATGAAAGCCCCCTAACAATAGCGAAATTTGACGGTACAATTACTATTATTATAACATATTTCGAAGCAGATAAATATAATTTCTGAAAATAAATAAAAAATAGGAGAAAAATCATATGAAGATAAAACAAACGAAATTATTTGTATTATTGTACATTGGAGTTCTAATGATAGGACTTTGGGCAGCGAAACAAAAAGGATACGCGCAAACCTATCCGGACAGATACAGCCAGGCGCCGGTTATTATTGCGAAGGGATGCATGTTAGATGCGAAACAGTGGTATCGTGATAACTTTGGTTTGGAAGAAGAAGGCGTTGCCTACACATACACGGTGGCGGATAGCAATATTGCAAGTCTGGATGAGGCAGGCATACTAACCGGAAACAACCAAGGTGCAACGGAACTTGCAATTCATATAAATTATGAGGAGGATGAGGAGACGCTTCGTATTCCGGTAACAGTTACCGATCCTTCTTTGGAAATGGCAAGAGTTATTCTTAGAAAAAACGAGAATATCTCATTGCCTTTGCTCGGGATTACAGAAGGGAGCAATATTTCCATTGCGCTCAAAGGAACGAAATGTAATATGTACAGCTGGAATGGTCAGCTTGAAATCAATGGAAAAGCGACCGGCGCAGAAACGGTAAAGATTACCGTCGATGGAAAAGTACTCAGTCTGGTTGTAAGAGTAATTAATCCGTATTTCAAAACAGAAAGCCTCAACCTTTCCAAAGGGGCATCCAAACAGGTAAAAATCTACGGATATTACGATAAGAAAAAAACGGTCAAATGGAAGAGCAGTGACAAAAAGATTGCAACCGTGAAAAACGGGTTGGTAAAAGGAAAAAGAGAAGGAATTGCCCTGATTACAGCAACGGTGGAAGGTATGGAATTGGAAATGCGTGTATGCGTAATTAAGAAATCTATTAATAAAAGCCTTAGCAGAGCAAGAAGTATCGTGAAAACATCCGAATACAGCCAGGACAAGAGAATGAAAAAAGGGTACTATGATTGCAGTTCCCTTGTGTGGAGAGCGCTTAAACCGGCGGGCTTTGATTTTGGGTCGAAGTACTGGGCGCCGACAGCTGCCGATATGGCAAAATACGCCAGAAAACACTACAAAGTAATCGCAAAAAAACCGGTAAAGAATATGGATAAACTTTTACCGGGGGATGTGTTCTTCTATGGTGGGACAAAAAACGGAAGATACCTTGGAATTTTCCATACAGCAATCTACGGGGGGTATGGGACAATGATTGACCACGGAAATATTGCGGAATACTATTACAACAGAGCGGACACAGTATTGGTTGTGCGTCCAATCAAAGTGAATTAAGCAAATAAACAGGTTATTACATAACTTTTTTCATGGAAATTGTATCGATAGAGGCCATATCATAACTTGATTTGGTCTCTTTATAATTGGAAACGGAGTGTATATGGTCGGGAGCATTCTGTAAAAGAGAATCCACCTGACGAATACCTGTCTCGAGTCTTTCAACAAAAGAGGCAAGATGCTCCAGATAAATTTGAAATACATCTGCTGTCAACTGATCGTTCAAATATGATTTTTCGATGGAACGGGATGCTTCTACCAGAGAGTCTGCACCGACAGTGGTAAGGAATTGAGACATAGTGTGGAGGATAATTCTCAAACCATCGTATTCATCGTACTCTAACATAGAACTAAGCATTGGTAACTTGAAACGAATGCTTTTAAATACGAGATAAAGAGACTTTCGATAGTTCTTTAAACTGCCAACAGAGTTAGAAATTCCTTTGTCAACATCCAACTCAGGTACGGTAGCTAATTTGGTTTTTAAAAGTTCTAAATCCATACGTTTGCATCTCCCCATTAGAATATGTTGTATTCCTCTAAATAATAAACACTACATCAAGTATTATATTAGCACAACGCTTTAACAATGTAAACCACAATAAGAGAAAAAACTGAAAAAACCCAAAAAAAAGCAAAACATTCGGTGAACAATCCAAATGCTTTGCTTTTGTTGTTTATATTAGAGTTGTGCCTTATTTCCTTTGGCGCCACGTTTACGATTGCGAATCTTCTTAGCGTTGTACTGCTTGCCGTTGTAGGTAAAGGATTCCGTATCTGTGGAAACCGCAGAACCAAATACAAGTTTATCTTCTGCATTAAGGGTAATCGCTTTTACGCCACGACTGGTTTTCTTCATCTCGGACACTTCGGAAAGCGGAAAACCGAGAGAAAGCTTCTTGGCAGTCAGAAGGATAACTTTCATCTGGTTGGATAACACCTGCGACGCGGTTAGAGCGGTCACACCGACAACTTTGTCTCCATCATCCAGTTTTGTAGACGAGATAACGGAACGGTTCGTTTCGAATTCTGCACCGGAAACCAGTTTAATAAAGCCTTTTTTGGTTGTAAACAATAATTGTGACTCAAACAATGCTTCAAAAGAAGAGTACATCAGAATATCTTCTTTATCTACTTTGCAGAGGGTATGAATCAGAGTTCCTTTGTCGCGGAAACGACATTTTGGTATTTTTTCTGCTTTGATCTGATACATATTTCCGGCAGAAGTGAACAGGCAGAGACGGTCTGTATTTTTCATGGAAACGATGTATGGATAATCACTCAAAGCATCCTCTGCAATTCTGGAGTAAGCGGCTTCATCCAGGCATTTGGTATAGCCGAATCGGTCGATTAACAGATAAATGTCTTCTTCTTTAAACTCTGTAACATATTTTTCAACGGTCGCGCTGGCAAGCATTGTTCTTCGTGGAACCGGGAATGCTTTTTTGAATTCGCGAAGACGTTGTTTGATGCGTTTATGTAACTCATTTGTGCTTCCAAGAACCAGTTCGTATTCCGCAATTTTTTCGGTCAAATCTTTTAACTCGCCCTCGAGTTTGAGAATCTCGAGACCAATCAATCGGCCAAGAGGCATTGCAAGGATCGCATCTGCCTGCGCTTCAGTGAAGTTCAAGCGGGTAGCTTCCAGTTTGGACTCATAGGATTTGAACTTGATGTCTTTTATGTTTCCTTCCATAAGGCATGCTTTTGCCTGCTTAACAGAAGAACTTCCACGCAGAATTTCAATAATCAGATCGATAACATCCGTTGCCTTCAAAAGACCTTCTACAATTTCACGACGATTCTTTGCTTTATCCAGTCGGTAGGTATACTCTCTGGTATACAACTCCTCCTGGAAAGTCAGAAATTCCTGAAGAAGGGATTTGAGGTTAAATACAATTGGCTGCTGTTCCTTAACGGCCAACAGATTTACGCTATACGTATCCTCCATGGAGGTCTTTTGGAAGAGACCGTTCAAAAGGTTGTTAACGTCGCGGTCTTTTTTTAC
Source organism: Lachnospiraceae bacterium (assembly GCA_024698865.1). Taxonomy (GTDB): domain Bacteria; phylum Bacillota; class Clostridia; order Lachnospirales; family Lachnospiraceae; genus JAILQS01. The sequence goes on from JAILQS010000022.1 coordinate 27,211, forward strand.
TTCAATTACGATACGAATTCCTTCTTTGGAAGATTCGTCGCGTACGTCATAGATTTCTTCGAATACTTTTTCTCTCATTAAAGTAGAGAGGTTTTCTACAAGCTTTGTCTTATTGCCGGCTACGGTATAAGGAATTTCGGTGATAATAATGTTTTGTCGGCCACCGTCTCCTTTTTCAATTTCGGTTTTGGCACGGACTTTAAGTTTGCCTTCACCAATTTCGTAAATGTTGCGAATTTCCTCCGGATTGATAATGATGCCGCCTGTCGGGAAATCCGGTCCCGGAAGGTATTCCATTAATTTGTCCAGGGAAATTCCCGGTCGGTCGATGTAGGCAATCGCAGCGTCAATAACTTCTCCCGGATTGTGAGGTGGAATGTTGGTCGCCATACCAACGGCAATTCCGGTTGTTCCGTTAATCAAAAGATTCGGAAGAGTTGCCGGCAGTACAACCGGTTCCTTTTCGCTGTCATCAAAGTTTGGCATAAAGTCTACGAGACCTTTGTTCAAATCTTTCAGGAGCGTCATAGCACCTTCGGAAAGTCGTGCTTCCGTGTAACGCATCGCAGCTGCGCTGTCGCCGTCTATGGAGCCAAAGTTTCCGTGCCCGTCAACCAACGGCAGGGAAAGCGAGTAGTCCTCTGAAAGATGTACCAATGCGTCATAAATGGAACTGTCACCGTGTGGATGATATTTACCCATTGTATCACCGACAATACGGGCACATTTTCTGTGTGGCTTGTCCGGAGACAAACCAAGTTCATTCATTGCATATAAAATTCTTCGTTGTACCGGTTTCAAACCATCGCGAACATCCGGCAATGCTCGGGCAATGATTACGCTCATTGCATAATCTCTGTAAGAGGTTTTCATTTCCTCTACAAAATCGAGATGTATGATATTTTCTTCTATTTGAGTACTCATGGTAAAGTTTCCTCTCTAATTTAAATATAGGTAGGCGTTTGTAAAACGCAGAATATTTTTAAAACTACACATCCAGGCGTGCATACTGTGCTTCTTCCATAATAAATTCCCTACGTGGAGGCACGTTGTTGCTCATAAGAATTGTCGTGATTTCATCTGCCTCTACCGCATCGGATATCTGTATCTGAGCAAGACTTCTGGTTGCAGGATCCAATGTGGTTTCTTCCAGCTGGCTGGCATCCATTTCACCAAGACCTTTGTAGCGTTGCAACTCCAGAATTTTGTTATTCGGTACTTTTCGGAATTTCTCCAGCTCAAAGTCATTAAAAATGTAGCGTACCTTTTTTTCCTTCTCTTTTTTGGCGGTAGACTTCTTGGATTTTTTGGTACCTTTTGTTTTGGTATTGGTATCATCGTCATCCGGAAGCCCCGGTCCTTCATAAACTACCCGATAAAGAGGTGGGAGACCGCGGTAAATCTTTCCTTCCGCAATCAACTCCGGCATAAATCGGTAGAAGAAGGTGAGCAACAGAGTGCTGATGTGAGCACCGTCTACGTCCGCATCGGTAAGGATAATAATTTTATCGTAACGTAATTTGCTGATATCAAAATCATCTCCGATACCACAACCAAAGGAGGCAATCATGGATTTGATCTCAGCATTTACTAAAATTCGTTCCAATGTCGCTTTTTCAACGTTTAGAATTTTTCCGCGAAGTGGAAGTACTGCTTGCGTACGTCGGTTTCTTGCTGTTTTTACCGTGCCGCCGGCAGAATCACCCTCGACGATATAGAGTTCGCATTCCTGCGGTTTTTTGGAACTGCAGGCAGCAAGTTTGCCGCGGGTATCAACGTCATTTAACTGCTTCAAAGCTACATTACGTGCCTTGTCACCGGCTTTTCTCGCATTAGAGGAACGAACGGAATTCTCGAGAATTTTCTTAAGCTCCTCTACATTTTTATCAAAGTACAACTGTGCTTCCGACATAAAAATATCTTCCACAGCATTTTTGGCATCGCTGTTTCCAAGCTTTGTTTTGGTCTGACCTTCGAACTGAGGGTCAGGATGTTTAATGGAAATGATGGCGGTAATACCATTTCGGATATCTTTTCCGTCCAGATTCTCATCCTTTTCTTTGAGGATACCAAGTTCTCTTGCATACAGATTCATAAGTCTGGTGAGAGCCGTTTTAAAACCGGTCACCAGTGTTCCACCATCGGCCACATTGATTCGGTTACAGAAAGAGTTAATCTGTTCTGAAAAGTTTGTGGTATATTGGAATGCCATTTCCACTTCAATATCACCGCTTGTGCCTTCGATATATACGACTTCACTGTTTATCGTTTCTACGTCGCGATTCAGATAAGAAACGAAACTCTTGATTCCCTCCTTTTCGAGGTAGGTTTTTTCCGTGCCGTTAATCTCATCTATAAAGTGAAGTTTGAGATTTTTATTTAAAAATGCGATTTCTTTTAATTTCTTTTTGATGGTCTCCGGTTTGAATTCCACCGTTTCGAAAATGGTTGGATCCGGATAAAAAGTAACCCGGGTTCCGGTATCGGACTTGTTGCATTTTCCAACGACCGGAAGCATTCCTTTTTCAAGTTTTGTAATCGGCTTTCCACCATCCTCGTACTCATCCCGATAGATACAGCCGTCTCTTCTGACTTCGACTGTCATTTTGGAAGAGAGGGCATTTACGACAGATGCACCTACACCATGCAAACCACCGGAAACCTTGTAAACGTTGTTTCCAAATTTACCACCGGCATGCAAAACCGTGTAAACGACACGTACGGTCGGGATTTTTTTGGTTGGATGGATGTCTACAGGGACACCACGTCCGTTATCAGCAATTGTAACACTTCCGTCTTTATGTAAAATAATTTCAATTTCAGTACAAAAACCAGCTAATTGTTCATCGATTCCGTTGTCAAGAATCTCCCAGATTAAATGATGAAGACCGCGGGTACCGGTACTTCCGATGTACATACCGGGTCTTTTACGAACGGCTTCCAAGCCTTCCAGAACAACTATTTGACTGCCATTATATTGCGCCATAATAACCTCCATTTACAAAAAAACTACTATATATAGTAGTATAATCGCGTTAAGTTTAGCATAAAAAACGTAAATAATCAAATTTACTTGATAAAATCAGACGTTTGGCCTTCTTTGCTTTCGCGCGGGGTGCTTGAAGTCCCGTCGGGGGCTTTCTGCTGATTTCGCGCGGGGTACCTGAAGTCCCGTCTGCGACTCTCTATCGATTTCGCACGGGTACGTTTTCACCAGTTGAACACGTAGCGGTACATAGGGTTGCAAATAACGCAACCCAAATACCGACGTGTTCAAAGCCCCGTGCGAAACCGATAGAGAGTCGCAGACGTAATCTCCAAGAACACCCGAGGATACAAAGAAGCCCTAAAGTCCTGAACGATTAAGCAAGCAGCGAAAGAAAATTGCCTAAACGAAGGAAACTAGCAAGAAAAATTGAATACGGCATTACGTTACTTGACAAGAGTGCCGTCCTGTTTTATGATTTGTACCATGAAAAAAGAAAGGATGAAGTGTAATTATGAGTACGAAGAAACCTTTTGTGAGTTTAGAAAAGGTAAAAGAGATTGTAAAAGAGTATCCGACTCCTTTTCATATATATGATGAAAAAGGAATACGTGAAAATGCGAGAAAGCTGAAAGAAGCTTTTTCCTGGAATAAAGGGTTTAAGGAGTATTTTGCGGTAAAAGCAACACCGAATCCGTTTATTTTAAAAATATTACAGGAAGAGGGCTGTGGAACCGATTGTTCTTCTTTGACGGAACTTATGATGTCTGAAGCTACCGGTTTTAGTGGCAGCGATATAATGTTTTCTTCCAACGTAACGCCAAAGGAAGAATTTATCAAAGCAAAAGAATTGGGTGCGTTTATTAATCTGGACGATTATACGCATATTGAGTTTTTAGAGGAGACCTGTGGTTTGCCGGAGACAATCTTCTGTCGCTACAATCCGGGTGGAGTGTTCTCTTTAGGTACAGACATTATGGACAATCCGGGAGATGCAAAATATGGTCTTACCAAAGAACAGATGATTGATGGGTTTAAGAAACTGAAAGAGAAGGGTGTGAAGTATTTTGGTATTCACTCTTTCCTTGCAAGTAATACTGTATCGAATGAGTACTATCCAACGCTTGCGAAGATTTTGTTTGAGCTGGCTGTGGAATTGAAAGAAAAAACCGGAGCAGATATTAAGTATATCAACCTTTCCGGAGGTGTTGGAATTCCTTATACACCGGACAAGGAGCCAAATGACATTATGGTAATCGGTGAAGGTGTTCGCAAAGCATTTGAAGAAGTGCTGGTTCCTGCCGGAATGGGCGATGTTTCTATCTTTACCGAACTTGGAAGATATATGTTAGCACCGTACGGTCATCTTGTGACAAAAGCAATTCATGAGAAACACATCTATAAAGAATACATTGGTGTGGATGCGTGTGCAGTAAACCTTATGCGACCTGCAATGTATGGTGCATATCACCATATCACCGTTCTTGGCAAGGAAGATGCACCATGCGATCACAAGTACGATGTAACCGGTTCACTGTGTGAGAACAATGATAAATTTGCAGTAGACCGTATGTTACCTAAGATTGACAAGGGTGATTATCTTGTTATTCATGATACGGGTGCACACGGCTTCGCGATGGGGTATAATTACAACGGAAAGTTAAAATCAGCGGAGTTATTGTTAAAAGAGGACGGAAGTGTACAGATGATCCGACGTGCAGAAAAGCCGGAAGATTATTTTGCGACATTTGACTTTACGGACTTTTTCAAGTAAACATCTGATTAATCGGATGAAGGGGATACAAATTAACAGTTTTTACGATGGAGGTATAAGTTATGTTTGACAGAGTGATGATTAAACAAAATGCAAAAGCTGCTATTTCTGCGAGATATGGATTGGCGGTTGCCGGTATGTTACTCGGAGGGCTTTTGAGTGGAGCCTTTACCGGAATGAGCTCAGGTCTTAACAGTATGACACAGATACTGGTACAGGCGGGTATGGTTGGACCGGTTACGACGATTTTCATTTTTAGTTTTTTATGCTCAATATTCGGAATTATTTGTAGCTGCATTTTTGGTGCAGGTACTGCGTTCTTTTCGTATCATATGTATACGAATCAGAATCCGGAGATTGCTGATTTATTTGCACCGTTTAAGAACAAGCAGTTCTGGCATGTAATTGGTGGCATGCTTCTTATGTCGCTTAAAATTTGGTTATGGTCCTTGCTTCTCATTATTCCGGGAATTGTGAAGGCTTATGAGTATTCTATGATTCCGTATTTATTACTGGATCGTCCGGAACTTTCCGTGAGTGAATGTTTCCGTGTATCAAAAGAAATGACATATGGACACAAATTCGATTTATTTGTTCTTGAATTATCCTTTATCGGTTGGGCACTGTTATCGATTTTGACCTGTGGAATTTTATTTATGTTATATGTTTCACCTTATATAAGTATTGCAAACGCAGGTGCATATGCAGAGTTAAAGAGAATGAAGTATGGAGATACGACACAGACTTACGGTCAGGATGGTGGACAGTATAACGGACAGGTTGACGGACAGTTTGGCGGACAGTATAACGGACAGGTTGGCGGACAGGTTGACGGACAGTATAACGGACAGTTTGATGGACAGTTTGGCGGACAAGTTGATACACAGTCTGATAGGGATACGGACGTTGACTAGTGCACGATACAAACAGAATATAGCTTAGGTACATACCCTTCCTGCCGGGAAAAGGATTCCGGTAAGAAGGGTATTTTTGCGTGCATTAAAAATGTCACAGAGAGCCTTAAATCCAGATATCGACATTTTGTGGCAGTACGATATAATGAAGTCATACTGGGGAAAGGAGTGTTCGGGGTTGATGTTGGAACAAATCAAACGTAATCGCGTGGAATGGTATCGAATGATTTACATTCTGTTCGGTGTCGGACTGAATGTTCTTATGTCTGTAATCAGTCAGCATTTTCGTCTTCCACTGTATCTTGATACATTGGGAACTGTTTTGACGGCCGGAGAATGCGGTGTATTGTCCGGTGCTTTTACAGCGCTGTTGTCGGGTGTTATTTGTGGGACAATTCAAACTATGTCCCTATATTTTTCAATTGTACAAATAGTGGTTGCGGTGATTGCAGGATTATTACTCCGTAAGGACAGCTCCTTTTCTGCGAAAAGGGTGTTTCTTTGTATTTTGTTGACTGCTTTTTTTAGTGGAGCCATGGGAGGTCTTATCGAATGGATACTTACGGGGAATCCGGAAAATAAGCAAACCATGAACGCAATTCGTATGCTTCCAATAAAAATCGGTGAAATAAAGTGGACTACATATGCCATTGTACTTGCGGTTAGCAGTGTTGTGGATAAATTAATCACAGTGCTTGGTGCGTTGTTGATTGCAAAGCTGATACCAAAGCGTTATGGGGAACAAATCCGATACAAAAATCTGCATTTTGGCGAAATGGATATTTTGTGGAGTGACGAGGAAGAAGAAAAGAGACGTGTCATACTGCGACGGCGTATCCTGATTCTGTTATCTGTAATGGCGATTTCACTGACAGCAGTGACGGCGTGGATCAGCGTCAATGTATATACGGAAAATGCAAGAGAAGAAAGAATAGATGTTGCCTCCGGAGTTGCGCAGCTTGTTGTAAATACAATCGATGCGGATAAAATTGAAACATATGTGGAAAATGGGCGTGAGGTGGATGGTTATGACCGGATAGAAACGATTTTGGAAGAACTGCGGGATAACACACCACTGATAGATTATGTCTATGTTTATCGCATGTTGCCGACCGGATACGAAGTGGTTTTCGATCAGGCGGCAGAAGGTGATGTTCCGTATGAGCCGGGGACAAAAGTGGATTATGAGGATGTGATACTGCCGTATAAAGCACAGTTGTTGCGGGGAATTGGAATTCCACCGTTAGAAACAGACGATGTCTACGGATGGTACATTACCGTGTATAAACCGATTTTGGACTCGAAAGGAAAATGCGCGGCGTATGTATGCGTAGATGTTTCCATGGCAGGTTTGCGGGCATACATCCGAGGCTTTATGCTTCGGGTAATTCTGATTGCAATTAGTTTTCTGCTGTTTTCTTTGGGGCTTGGTATTCATATGGCTTCCAACTATCACAGTGTTATAGATAAGCAGTATAAAAGGGCTAAAAAAGCAAAAGCAGAAGCGGATCGTGCGAACAGTGCGAAATCAAGATTTCTTGCAAATATGTCACACGAAATACGAACGCCAATCAATACCATTATGGGTATGGGCGAAATGATATTGCGAGAAGATGGCAATAATGTACCAAAGGAATACAAAGAAGCGGTAACCGGATATGCGACAGACATTAAGAATGCATCGGAATTGCTTCTGTCTATCATAAATGATATTCTGGATTTATCGAAAATAGAATCCGGAAAAATGAATCTGGTGGAACAGGAATATGAAGTAAAGGAGTCGCTTCGTTCCATTATCAATATGATTCGGGTACGTGGAAATGAGAAATCGTTGGAGTTTAAAGTCGATATAGACGAGAATCTTCCGTCAAAATTGTATGGAGACGCACAAAAAATAAAGCAGGTCATTTTAAATCTGCTGACAAATGCAGTAAAATATACAGAAAAGGGTAGTTTTACACTGCGTATTGCCGTTCAGGATTATCATATGGACAGTGGTTCAAACTACTACATTAATAATGACTATGACCGGGACGAGGATACGGATTGTGAGGAATTTCATGGGAAATGCATGGTATACATTGGTGTAAAAGATACCGGCATTGGTGTGAAACCGGAAGAGTTGGAAAAACTGTTTCTGGCATTTGAACGCCTGGACGAAAAACGTAACAGTGGCATCCAGGGAACCGGACTAGGACTCAATCTTTCCAGACAATTTGTAGAACTGATGGGAAGCCGGTTGCAATGCGACAGCGTATATGGAGAAGGCTCCACCTTTTATTTTATTATAGAACAAAAAATTGTGGACCCTACTCCAATCGGAGCCATAGAGGAAGGAGAAATGAAGGCGGTAAATGAGCCGTATATTCCGTTATTTACAGCACCGAAAGGCAGAGTACTTGTCGTAGATGACAATGCCATGAATCTACAGGTTATCCTTGGACTCTTGAAGGCAACGAAACTGAAGCTTACGACAGCAAGCAGTGGAAAAGAGTGTCTGGAACTGCTTGCAAAGGAAGATTTTCACCTTATTCTTCTGGATCATATGATGCCGGAAATGGATGGGATTGAGACACTTGCAAAGATAAGGGAGAACCATCCCGAACTACCGGTGATTGCCCTTACTGCAAATGTGGCAAATGATGGCAAAAGCTTTTATCAAAAGGCAGGTTTTCAAGATTATCTGGCAAAACCGGTGGAATCGGATGCACTGGAGCAAATGCTGCGTGAATATCTTCCGAAAGAGGTATTGGAGGAAGTGGATGAGGCAGAATATATCGCCAATGCAAAGAAAGAAGAAACGGCAAAGGGCTATGAGTGGTTGTATGATACAGAAGGCGTAGATGTGAAGCTGGGTATAAAGTATTGTGGCGGAAGTGAGGAATTCATTCAATCGCTTCATACATTTTACGACACCTTAGAAGAAAATGCCGAGGTTATCGAAACGACCTGGAAGACAAAAGATATGGAATTGTATACGATAAAGGTACACGCACTTAAGAGTTCGGCAAGAATTATCGGTGCTATGGAACTTTCGCAATTGGCGAAGGAGCTGGAGGATGCCGGAAAGGAAAACAATGTGACCTTTATAGATGAGAACACAGAAAAACTTCTTGCGGATTACCGTAGTTATCTGGTGAAGCTGCAAAAGCTTAAGACAGATGGCGTAGAGAATCCGGAAACAAAAGAAATGATTCCAAAAGAGGAGCTGGATGGGGTATATGAAGCATTAAAAGAAGTGCTTCCTCAGATGGATTTCGATGCGGTAGAGATGATTCTTGCAGAGACGGGAAATTATCAACTTCCGGAAAAAGACAGGATTGTTCTTGAAAAAATAGAAAAATACCTTAAGAAACTTGACTGGGATGGTATGCACCGATATGCTGTAGAGGAAGGCTTACTGGATAAGGAACAGATATAGACAGACGGCTAAACAAAAAGGAGAACGGACATGATATTAAAAAAAGTATTGGTAATTGCAGAAAAGGAAACGCTTCTTGTGAGAGTTCTGATCAAAAAAACACAGGATGCAGGAATAGAAGCGATATATGCGCCTCTGGATGTGGATCTTATAGATATGATGTGGGAGGATATCTCAGCAGTTGTATTCTATATGGATCTGGGAGTGTCTTTGCCTAAGGATGTGTATGCATATCTGCGGGATAAACTGGAAGAGGAAGACAAACATATGATTCTGATTGGTGATAAAACAGATATTCAGGATGTTACCAAAATGATTTCGGGCAATTTGATATACAAGAGCCTTATGCGTCCGTTGGATAATGATGTGTATATAGAAACGTTGGAAGAGATGCTGGACAAATTAAAAAAAGGTGAGTTGCACAAGAGTATTCTGGTGGTTGATGATGATCCTACTTATCTGGGTCTGGTAAGGGAGTGGCTCCGTGATTCCTATCGTGTAGCTATGGTTCCCTCCGGTTTGCAGGCAATCAAATGGCTTGCCAAAAACAAGGCAGATTTGATTCTTTTGGACTACGAAATGCCGGTTACAAGCGGCCCGCAGGTATTGGAGATGCTTCGGAGCGAAGAAGAAACCAAAAATATTCCGGTTATATTCTTAACCGGTAAGAGTGATAGGGAAAGTGTCTTGTCGGTGGTTGAATTAAAGCCGGAGGGATATCTTCTCAAGAACATTGAGAAAAAAGAATTATTGCTAAAAATAAAAGCTTTCTTTGATGAATACAGCAGGAGATAGAGCATGTTTTTTTTGATTTTTGCGGGAATATTTTTACTGGTTGCGGTTGTGTTGTTAGGATACGTCGCGACCAGGGTAAATAAATTTTATATAGTGAAAAAATGGGTTGGCGAAAGCAAGGGAAAGCGGCGTTTTTGTATGCTTTTGCCAATTCTTGTTGTGTTTATATTCGGATATCTGGATTTTGTAAATACAGTGATTGTTGTATTGCATCTGGGGATTTTTTGTTTGTTTTTCGAATTGGTACAAAAGGTCGTGCAAAAAGTCACAGGTAAGGAATCCGGATATTATGTTGCCGGTATCGTGGCCATAATGTCGCTGGCAGTTTATCTAACAATCGGATGGTACAATGCGCATCACGTATGGGAAACGCATTACCAGATGGTGACATCAAAAGATATCGGAGATAAGCCTTGTCGCATAGTCGGTATCGCAGACTCGCATGTAGGGACAACTTTTGATGGTGAAGGGTTCGCAAAACACATGCAGGAAATTGAGAAAACAAATCCGGATGTGCTTGTTGTAGCAGGCGATTTTGTAGATGACAGTACGACAAAAGCGGATATGATAAGATCGTGCGAAGCGTTAGGTGAGATAAAGACAACGTACGGAGTATATCTTTGCTGGGGAAATCACGACGAAGGTTATTTTGACGGAAGGGAATTTGATTTTGATGAGTTGAAGGCGGAGCTGCAAAAAAACAGAGTAGAGATTCTGGAAGATGAGGCAAAACTGATTGATAACCGATTTTATATCATAGGCAGAGAAGATTATTCCTATCGTGAACGAAAGAGCATGGAAGAACTGACAAAAGGTTTGGATACTTCCAAGTATATGTTTGTGTTGGATCATCAGCCACACGATTTTCTCGCGGAAGCGAAAGCAGGTGTAGATATGGTGCTTTGCGGTCACACACATGGTGGACAGATGTTTCCAATTGGAATCACCGGTGAGCTTTCCGGCGCCAACGAGAAAACTTACGGTCTGGAAACACGTAAAGATACAAACTTTATCGTGACCTCCGGGATTTCGGATTGGGCGATTAAGTTTAAAACGGCGACATTTTCAGAATACGTTGTAATTGATATTACAAAAGAATAAAGCACGTAATGACGATATTTTCGGATAAGAGGGATATAGAAGATATGAAAAATAAGACGATTCATTGGATGGGAGTTTTCCTTATTGGACTGTTATTTTTTTGTGCATCTGCGCAACATACGCAAGCGAAACCGAATATAAACAAAGCAACGGTTACGTTACCCAAAAGCAGATATGTCTATACGGGAAAGGCTATTTGTCCAAAAGCAACGGTAAAATTTCAAAAGAAAACGTTAAAGAGAAATAAAGATTATAAACTAACATACAGGAACAACAAAAAAATCGGTACTGCGTACATATCTGTCAAGGGAATCGGTAAATACAGCGGAAAAGCAACAAAGAAGTTTTATATCAGACATAGTGACCGGTTTAATTCTATTATTGATTTTGGAAAACCGGAGAAAATAAAGCAATACTTTAAACTGACAACGGTTGATGAGAATATGAAAGTAAGGGTTAACCGAAAAGCACAAACAATTTCGCAGACTGCGACGGTGGATGATGTGAAGTACACCCTTAAAATTGAACTGTGGAAGTATGCTGGGAAAACTACTGCAAAACAACTTCTGACTTGTACAGAATTATTTTGGGATTGCTATCCGCAGATGTATCAGCGTTTTGCAGTGAAAAAAACACCGGTAACGGTACGCCTTGCGGTAGAGAATGAAGGGTATGAAATTGCTTGTACAAGCGGCAATCAGGTGCATTTGCACGATAAATGGTTAAAGAACAATAAGAAAGATTTTGATTGCCTGACGCACGAGTTTGCACATGTTATCCAGACAGAATGGGATGACTATTATGTTCCGACGTATGAGGAAGATACGTATATGATTGAACGTTTTGCGGATTATTGCAGGTATATTTATGCGCATAAAAACGGCTACTATAACGATGTTGTCTGGGAACTTCAAAACAGGGAAAATGAAAACCACTATTCGACTTCAAATAGATTCTGGGTATGGCTTGATTATAAATATTCCACAAAGAAAATCGATATCATGAAACGAATTGCAAAAGCAATAAAATCTGAAAAAGGCGCGTATCAACGAGAAAACTGGGAAAATACAGGTAGCGCATGGAAGCAGGTTTTCAAAGGAACCGGAGCAGAAGGTAAGTCGCTAAAGTCACTTTGGAAGAAATTTTGTAAGGATGACTTTTCGATGTGTAATCCGTGCGTCCCGGAATATGGAGAGACGTCAGAGATGATTGAAAGATACAATGTAAGAGAGATTGTGAAAGGCAGAAGATAATGCAAATAAAGGGGAAACCGTATTTAAAAGAGGATATTAAAAAAAGCGGTGTAGTGGCCGCAGTGATTGGCATCTATCTTCTGGTTGCAAAACTGATCCATTACAGCGTTTGTCCGATTGTGAGATTTACAGGATTTCCATGCCCGGGGTGTGGAATGACCAGAGCAGTATTCGCATTAATAAAGGGAGATTTCGGGCAGGCGTATGAGTACCATGCCTGTGTTTATCTTGTAATACCGTTTTTGTTGTACTGTATCGTATTTAGATATTTGTTAGGCAGGGAAATACCCGGTGTGAAAAAGATTTTAATGGTCATATGCATTATTGTTATTCTTTATTACATATACCGAATGGCTACTGTCTTTGAATGGCATCCGGATTACAGAAAGTATGACGGAGATAATCCGATTAGTTATCATCCGTTTAATTTTATTAATATGGTGCGGTATTATTGGATTTCTTGACGTTTTATGGAATAGGTTGTCAGGTTGTGTATATTATGGTAAAATAATTTTGAATTTATGAAAGGAGAGGTAAACAAATGGTACAAAAAAGAAGTATTCCACTTTGCATTATTTTAACCATCGTTACATGCGGAATCTATGGAATCTACTGGTTCATTAAATTAACAGATGAGGTTAATACACTTAACGGACAGGAAGGAACCAGTGGTGTAGTAGCATTCTTATTAACATTGGTTACATGCGGAATTTACGGACTCTATTGGGCCTACAAACAGGGAGAAAAGATTGAATCTTTCACAGGTGAAAAAGGCAATCTTGGAATTATCTACCTTATTCTTGAGGTTGTAGGACTTGGTATTGTTGCTTATGCACTTATGCAGGATAAGATCAACAAAAAAGTAGAGGCATAGTAAGCATGTCTAACATTATAATGTAATGTAAAAAAGCCGAATCGGATAATATCCGGTTCGGCTTTTTGGCGTCTTTAGAGATGAAATTGTTTCATATTTCACAAAATACTTTTAGGTTCATTTTAAGTTTCCTTTGTATGATGAGTACAACAGGAAGAGATAAATACGAAATCACGAAGAAAGAAGGAAGCGAAAAATGAGTAAAAACAACAGTATTTTTGAACGGATTGAAAAAAAGTACCTCCTTTCCGGAGAAAAATACAAACTCTTTTGGGAACGTATTCAGGAATACATGGAAGTCGACGAATATGGACTCAGTACGATATGCAATATTTATTATGATACAGACAATTATGAATTGATTCGTCATTCCATTGAAAAACCGGCCTATAAAGAAAAACTTCGTTTGCGAAGCTATGGAGTTCCAAAAGAAGACACCCAGACATTTGTGGAAATCAAGAAAAAGTGGTCAGGTGTTGTGTATAAGAGAAGAATAGAAATGCCAATGCAGGAGTCCAGAAGATTCTTAAATGCCGGTAAGGTAAGTGGACGGGATTCGCAGATTAAACGCGAGATCGATTATTTTATGGAATTCTATCATCCGGTTCCAAAGATGTTTATCGCTTATGACCGGATTGCCATGTATGGAAAGGATGACCCGGAACTACGGCTTACGATGGATTTTCGAATCCGCTATCGTACAGAACATCTGGATCTTACAGAAGGAGACTTTGGAACATTGGTTTTAGGAGAAGACGACGTATTGATGGAAATAAAGGTAGGGGGTGCATACCCTATCTGGATGGCGCAGTTACTTAGTGAACTTCAGATTTATCAGACGTCATTTTCCAAATACGGAACCGCATATAAATTGGAAGTTGTAAAAGATATGGAAAAGAGGAGAAATATATGTTAGATACAATTTTAAACACAGAAACAGGAGTTATGGATATGCAGACCGCAATGGTATGCACGGTGGCATCGTTGGTTTTGGGACTTGTTATTGCGTCCTTATATATGATACAGGAAAAGCGTTTTTCCAAAAGTTATGTAACAACACTGGCGTTGTTACCGGCTTTGATTCAGGTTGTCATTATGCTCGTGAATGGAAATCTTGGTACCGGTGTAGCGGTAATGGGAGCTTTCAGCCTGATTCGTTTCCGTTCGGTACCGGGAACGGCAAAGGAAATAGCAACGATTTTCTTTGCTATGGTAGTAGGGCTTGCAACGGGAACCGGTTATGTTACATATGCAGCAATCTTCACCGTCATTATCGGCGTTGCTATGCTGCTTCTTACCAAATCATCATTTGGTGAGATGAAAGATGTGGAGAAGAATTTGAAAATTACAATACCGGAGAATCTGGATTACAACGGCTTGTTTGATGATTTATTCGAGGCATATACAAACAAACATGAACTGTATTTTGTGAAAACGACCAATCTGGGAAGTATGTACGAATTGCAGTATCATGTTGAGTTAAAGGATGTACAAAAGGAGAAAGAATTTATAGACAGTCTGCGTTGTAGAAACGGCAATCTCACGATTGTGTGTGAAAGAAAGGGAAATCGCATGGAAGAACTTTAATGCGCACAGAAGTGACACAGGAAAGCCGGCGACATACAGTCGCATAGAAATGAAAAAGTGTGGAGGTAATCTATGAAGAGAAAGATAATAGTAATCCTAATGGCGTTAAGTCTGATGCTTACCGGCTGCAATACCATTCGTAGCATCACATCATATATAACAGGAA
>JAILQS010000055.1 GCA_024698865.1 Lachnospiraceae bacterium
CTAATAATCCGTGTAATATTTACATATTACTTGGTGTTCGTTCGTGATAAGTTTACCTTATCGAAGAAATGGTTAATCATTTCTTATTGAAATATTCAAATGAATTTTCAGGGTTGTTTCACTGTTTAATTATCAAGGTTCCATCTATCGTTTTCAAGGAAAAGCATCTGCTCTTTACACTTGAAATTCTATCGATATTCTCTTGTTGAACTTTGTCGCGTCAACGTTGTTTATTCTATCACGTGATGCGTCTCATGTCAACTACTTTTTTATTATTTAGAAAGATTATTTTCACGATGAAGTTTCATCGTTATGGTCGTTACAATGATCATCTGCCAGATGTCACTTTGTAACATATCAGACTGTATTCTATAACAGATACCGTCCTTTAGTCTTTCAAATAACAAACGGAGAAGGAGGGATTTGAACCCTCGCGCCGCTATTAACGACCTACTCCCTTTCCAGGGGAGCCCCTTCAGCCTCTTGGGTACTTCTCCAAAATTCTGATAAAACGAATTGTATATTTTGGCAATAATAAAACCATCAGCAATATTGCAACTGATGGTTGTTGGAGCGGAGAGGGTGGGATTCGAACCCACGCGCCCTTGCGGACAAACGGTTTTCAAGACCGCCTCGTTATGACCACTTCGATACCTCTCCGAACAGTGCTTAGATATTGTATCATCATACTTTTTTAATGTCAATACTTTTTTTCAAAAAAAGTTCCATTATTTCCATATCTTCCGGTGTAGTGATTTTGAGATTATGATAATCGCCCATTACTAGCTTCACCGGGCGCTCTCCATAGCATTCCATTACCATCGCATCATCCGTTAATGTTGTATCTTTCTCCCGGATTGCCTTGGCGTAAGCTTCCTTTATTTCTTTAAAATAAAATACCTGTGGTGTTTGTATTTGCCACAATGAATTTCTATCCGGGGTACTTTCCACGATTGCATCAGCGCTTGCAATTTTAATTGTATCCTTTGCCGGTACCGCAGCAACGCACGCACCACTTTTTTGCGTTTCATTATACAGACGATCAATTATTTCGTCCGTTACATTTGGTCTGGCACCATCATGAATATAGACCATATCTGCATCTTCTATACATTGCAACGCATTGTACACTGACAAGTATCTTTCATTGCCACCGGCAACCACCTTGCGTACTTTAGAAAAATGGTACCGTTCAACGATGGTTTCTTTGCAATATTCGATGTCATCTTCCGCACAAACCAGTATCACATCATCTATGCGACTATTTTGTTCAAATGCAAATAGTGAATAATAAATCACCGGCTTCTCTCCCAAAAGCATATACTGTTTCGGTGTCTCGCTGTTCATTCTGCTTCCTCTTCCACCGGCAAGAACAATAGCAAACGTTCTCATTCTATCTTCTCCTGTCTCAAGAACATAATCTCAACAAATACAACCTTGTCCCGTTCTTTTGCCTTATCGTTCTCCAAGTTTCAAATTCGGAACGGCATTCAAATCAAGTCCATGTGTATTGCCCTTTATAAACTCATAGTATCCTGCAGACGCTATCATTGCTGCATTGTCTGTGCAAAGTTCCGGTCGTGGATAATACAATTCTATTCCATTTTCCTTGCACCTTTGTAACATTCCTTCCCGAAGTGCATGATTGGAAGCAACGCCACCTGCCATTGCTACTTTAGTGAAGCCATATTCTTTTGCCGCTGCTACCGTATGCGCAGACAGCACATCTACTACCGCTTCCTGGAAGGAGGCTGCAATGTCTGCTTTATTTACCGGCAGTCCTTTCATTTCACAGGAATTCAAATGGTTGAGTACCGCTGACTTAACACCGCTAAAACTAAAATCATAAACAGAACCTGCAACCTTCGCACGTGGAAATTCAATCGCATGCGGATTGCCTTCCCGCGCAAGTTTATCCACTTTCGGTCCGCCCGGATATCCAAGCCCGATTGCCCTTGCCACTTTATCAAATGCTTCGCCTGCCGCATCGTCGCGTGTTCTTCCGATAATTTCGTATTCGCCATAATCTTTTACGATTACAAGGTGCGTATGTCCACCGGATACAATCAGACACATAAACGGTGGCTCAAGTTCTTTGTTCTCAATAAAGTTTGCGGACACGTGCCCTTCGATATGATGTACGCCAACTAGTGGTTTGTGTGCCGCGTAACTGATTGCCTTTGCCTCTGCAACTCCAACCAAAAGTGCGCCTACAAGTCCCGGACCATAAGTTACTGCGATTGCATCTATATCCTCTAATGTGACATTTGCTTCTTCTAATGCTTTTTTGATTACGGGATTTATTTTCTCGATGTGTTTTCTGGAGGCAATCTCCGGAACAACTCCACCATATAAAGTATGCGTATCTATTTGTGAATAAATCACATTGGATAACACATCTCTTCCATTCTTCACAACAGCAGCTGCTGTTTCATCACAGGAAGATTCTATTCCCAAAATCAAAATATCTTTTTCTTCTAACTGCATTTTCTCTTCATTCCAATCTTATTTTCCAACTGTTTCATATGGTAAGCTCTTGTGTACTTACCTCTTCTTCTATACTTCTTCATAACCATCATTCCCGGGTCTGGTTGAATTATTCTTCCATATCCACCGCAGGCTCGTTCGCCTTCTGCCATCCAAGAATTTTCCAGTCTCCTGCGTTGTCTTCCCGCAAAATGAACTCTTCATAGTTCTTGGAATACTTGCTTCCTTCTTTGGTCATAAACATAATGTAAACTCTTGCACAATCCTCTCCGGAAATCTTCTGATATTCGATATCATTGCTGGATTCAATCTTGCAGGACATAATTGTTTTGTTCTTATCAATATAGTCCTCCACCTCGGCCTTAACTTTCGCAAGATGCATATCTCTTGGATTATCCGCAAGAAGCTCTGTATCAAATAAAAGGCGCAACTGATCCGCCAGTGCAGAGAATTCATTCGCAGACATCTCCGTACCGTATATGCACTTGGTGATACGGGCATACATTTTCATTACCTCGCGTGGTGTTTTGGGATAGTTGCCATTCAGATCTTTGTTCATTAAAATCTGGACTTCCGATTCGTTTGATTTGAGTTTGGTCGTAGTCGATGGATTCACAAGACGTGCATATACATATATTATAATCGCCGAAAATATTGCCATCGCCAGTACTGTTGTTACTATTTTACCCCCGTTTTTCTTCATGCTCTGCACCTTCCCTTCAGCAAAACCTGTGTTTATTCGTTCTTATCAAATTCCAGTAATGTCGTCTTGCCATCCTTTCCAAGCTGTGTATTTGGAAATACCTTTCTTGTTTCTTTCAAAAACAAATCCGGACGTACCAAGGACGGACTGTAATGTGTCAACCACATTTCTTTTACATTTGCTTCTTTTGCAAGACTCGCTGCCTCATAAAACGTCATGTGCTTGTGCTCTCTTGCCTTCACTGCCTTGTCTTTTTCCCCATACATACCCTCGCAGATAAATAAATCTGCATCTTTTGCAAACTCCGGTATTCTCTTTGTTGGTCGTGTATCTGTACAATAGGTCAGCTTGATTCCCTTTCTTTCCGGTCCCAGTACCATCTGCGGCGTATAGGTTACTCCGTCTAACTCAACATTCTCTCCTTTTTGCAGGCGACTCCACGCTTTTTGCGGTACATTATTCTCTGCCGCAAGTTCCGGATGGAATCTTCCGGCTCTTGGAACCTTCAGCGTATAGCCGTAACAAACAACATTATGCATTACACGAAAGGCTTCTATAATAAATCCTTTCCTTTCAATTGTCATTTCCGGCTTGTCAAGCTCAATGTATTCCAGTTCAAATGGTAATTCCGGGGCAATGATACGTAAAGAGTCCACTACCTTTTTCAAACCTTTTGGTCCAATCAGCGTTACCGGCTCTACACGTTCTGCATTGCCCATAGAAAGTAAAATACCCGGAAGTCCACTGATATGATCTCCGTGAAAATGCGTGATGCAAATCGTATCTATCGCATAACAACTCCAGCCTGCCTCTTTCAGTGCAATCTGCGTTCCTTCTCCACAATCAATCAGCAAACCGCTGCCATTTAATCTTGTATATAATGCCGTTAACCATCTTCCAGGAAGCGGCATCATTCCTCCTGAACCTAATAATGAAACATCTAACACTTCATTCCTCCATTGATTCCTTTAACAAACAGGTGTAACTCCCGTCCGATATACTTATTATATCACAACTACTTTTTCCTTTTCCACATGATGATTGCATCCTCTACCGGCTCCACATAAAAATCAGGTCTGATTCCTTCCGAAACAAACCCTTGTTTTTCATATAATCGTATCGCCGCAAGATTGCTTTTTCTCACTTCCAGAGTCATCTCCTCAATTCCCATCTCTTTAGCTTTTGCCTCCACCTCTTTCATCAAAAGGGCTCCTATTCCCTCCTGACGATGTTGGGGCGAAACTGCAACATTGGTAATCTGCCCTTCTCCGGCTACGCCCCACAACCCGACATAGCCAACCAGCTCGTCTTCTTTCAATGCAACCAGGTAGATGTTTACATCCTTCATAATTGCATCTTCAAAATCATCCGTCTTCCAGGGTCTCGAAAATATTTGCCGCTCTATTGCAACGACTTGAGCCACGTCTGAATGCGTCATACTTCGAACTTCCATCTACACACGCTCCTTACCGCTTTGTTCTCGCTCATTTCTTTCGCGCTCTGCCTGTGACAAACGAAGATAATCCGGTTTGTGTTCATCTGCGGTTTCGATTTGACCAGCAAGAAACATTTCTTTTGCCCTAAGTGCCAAAGCTCCTGCTCTTTGTGCAGCCAGATGTGCCGGCGCAAACAAAAACGGTACCTTCACCATTTCTTCTATTTTGTCCTTATATGGCAAAACACCGTCTCCAAGGAAAATAACCGGCTCCGATAACGTATTTATTTCTTCTATAATCTCCTCGATTCCCAAAGGGGCCTGTTCTTTTAACACATGAAACGCATCCCCTTCGAACTTGTAAAGACCGGTGTATACCTGATTTCTTCTGGCATCCATCAACGGACAGATGATACGATTCGTTCCATACAGATTATACGCAAGTCCTTCAACGGTAGGAACCGCAATAATCGGTTTATCCAGTACCAACGCAAGTCCCTTTACCGTAGCCGACCCAATACGAAGTCCCGTATAGGAACCCGGTCCTTTGGCAACTGCAATCGCATCCATGGTTGCAAGGTCTGTCTCTGTCATGCGCACAATTTCATCAATCATTGGCATTAACGTCTGTGAATGCGTCTTTTTAAAGTTTGTCGTATATTCCGCCTTTAAAACATCATCCTCTACAATGGCTACTGACGCAACCAGTCCGGAGCTGTCCACTGCTAATATTTTCATTCCGTTTCACTCTCTTTCTTCTAATCCACTGTAATTTCGCGATAGTCAAATCCCTTTTCCAGGTCCTTTCGAATCGTAATCGTAATAGCATTTTCAGGAATGATTTCCTCTATGAGATTCGCCCATTCCACAAGACACACTCCCTGTCCAAAGAAGCAATCCTCGTATCCGATTTCATCCATTTCTTCTACATCGCCAATTCGATATACGTCAAAATGATAGAGCGGAAGCCTTCCGTCTTCATACGTCTGTACAATGGTAAACGTCGGGCTGTTTACTGCATCTTCAATTCCAAGGCCTTTGGCAAATCCCTGTGTGAATACGGTCTTTCCCACACCCAAATCACCAATCAAAAGGTAGATGTCCCCGGGCTTTGATTTTTCAGCCAACTGCTTTCCTATGGCAAAGGTATCCTCTGCACCGAAACTTTCGTATTTCATGGTTTTCCCTTCTAACTTACTTATTTAAACGATATTTTTTTGCCGGTAATTGTTCAACAATCAGTTTCTTTACTTCCACGCACTGTTCGGTTGTCATCTGCTTTTTTGGAATAATATTTGCCTGTACTCTTGAGAAATAAAGAAAGAAGCATTTCTTTGATTCTCTGATTTTATATATGTCTTCCCATTTTACTTCTTCGCTTTCTTCCAGCATAGAAACCGTAATCCCGTTGCTGTTCATTTTATAGTGAAACGCTTCTTTAAAACTCGGATTGAATTTTACCTGGTTACGCCCCTTGGAAATTAGCGATACCGGCTGGAATACCAGAAATAAAAATGCAATCAGAAAAAGTACTGCTTTCTGCATCAGCTCCAGATGATTCCAACGAATCAGACAAAGTGCCAGTGCTCCAAAACTAAGGATAAATCCAATTACACAGGACATTCCCGTATAATAATGATTCAACTGAAAATGTGCCATATCCCCCGGCTTTATTGTTACATCGAAAATGATATCTTTTGTCGCTTCATTTTTTAAGTTTTCTTCCATAATACCCTTCCTCCGTTATCTGTTATGTTATTTGCGTGCTACGGAATCCGAACTTCCTGATTTGATTACTCTGCTGATACGCTTATACACTAACATGGTAACTACAGATATAACCACACCTTTCAGCAAATTCATCGGCATTACCGCAAGCACCACAAAAGTGGTCACATCTTTAATGGACGCATTTACCTCTGTTCCCATAGCAATGAGCGCATCAAGCGGCATTCCGTATAATTCCGCAAACTTCGGAAGCAGATAAATCCCATTGAATGCAGAACCTACAATTGTCATAACTGCTGTTCCCAATACGCAGGAAAACATTGCGGCCTTTTTGGATTTTTTGAAATCATAAAGCATAACTGCCGGCAAGATGAAAGAACAACCTATCACAAAGTTTGCCAGTTCACCGACAAATGCTGTTGAAGTAGATTTAAATACCAGTTTCAATAAAATCTTAACTGTCTCGGTTAATACGCCCGCTACCGGTCCGAATGCAAAAGTACAAATCAGTACCGGAATTTCACTCAAATCTATTTTATAAAATGGTGGTGCAAAAAACACCGGTATTTCAAACATCATAAGAATGGTTGCCAACGCGGAAAACAATCCAATCATCGTCATTTTCCTGGTGGTAAGAATCTTTTCATTGATACCGTTTTTCTTCTGTAACAGTTTTTCAAAGATATAAGCTATTAAAAAAACTGCTGCAACGATTAACACCAGTTCTCCTACAAAAAATAAGTTGTCTTTTATCGCGTCAAATAATCCGTTCATACTTCCTCCATTCATTCTTCTATCGATGGGCTATTTTTTTCGTGTAATTTTCTGCTTGCATCCTCGCGGAGCGTTTAACTCAGTCGGAGCTTGTACCCCGACTGAGTATAGTTTGTCATAACCCCCACCTACGCTAACGCTTAGAGGTGGGGGATTTCTCCGACTAAGTTAAAATCAAGAAAAAGCCTTGCAGAATTATCTCATTTTACGGACTTATTATATGTATCCCGATAATTCTTGTCAAGGCTTCTTTCTATTGGAAGAGATTTAAACCATAGGTATATATTTGTATGTACTGTCTATACATTCAATTCCCCAGAATACTTCGTCATACAGTCTGGAAATTGTTTCTTCCGCTGTTTTGGCACCCGCATAATAGGTGTTGCCTGAAAATGTAACATTCTTTGTTTCATCTGCCGAATAGAAGTTACCAACCACTGAGGTTCCCTGTGTCTTTAATGTATTCTTCTTAATCTTAACGTTATTTGCTTTATTGATGTAAATCGGGCAGTTCACATTATCTGTTGACAATGTATTCTTAGAAACTGTTACATTTTTAACGGTTGCCTGTGTTCCACCAACCAGCAATGCTCCATACTGACATTTGGAAACTTTATTGCCGGTGATTGTAATATCTGATGTTGCGTATCCACCATCCGGACACTCTGCTCCGGCGCATATTCCATATGGGCAACCACTAACCGTATTATTCAAAATCTGTACATTCTTTGCACCGTCCGAATAAATACCTGCATTGGCAGCGATTTTGGATACACAGTTTTTGATTTTGTTGTTCTTGATTACAACATTTCTTGCCTGGTCGTACTTTGTAGTCTCACATGCTCCGTAGTGACCTGCTACATCGATTGCGATATTGGTAGTATTCTCAATCGTATTATTGGTAATTTTGATATTCTTTACATTGCCATTAAAAGTAATCGCTTCACTAAAAC
Organism: Lachnospiraceae bacterium; assembly: GCA_024698865.1. Classification (GTDB taxonomy): domain Bacteria; phylum Bacillota; class Clostridia; order Lachnospirales; family Lachnospiraceae; genus JAILQS01. Next base: position 8,081 of record JAILQS010000055.1, read on the forward strand.
CGGTTCTGCAATTATAAATCCTGTTGGAATCAACTACGATATTGGCACTTGCTTTTGCACAATAGAAAATAACTGCATTGGTTCCCTGCGAACCATCCTGTCCGGATTCTACATTGAGATCATGGAACTTATTGTTCTTAATCGTAATGTTGTTCTCTCCACCATTACCAAGAATTCCATGAGAAAAACCGGATGTATTGCAAATCTCCAGATTGGTAATCTGAATATATTTCTGTCCATTCAAAGAAATAATCGCACCATCTGTCTTCTGTCCACTGATTACTGCTTTTTCTTTTCCGTATCTCGTAATTACGATTGGTTTGGATTTGGAACCACTCTTTGTGAATACAACTTTTTCATTGTAAGTTCCTTTTCTAAGGTAAATAGTTTTACCTTTCTTATTCTTTAAGGAATCAATTGCCTGTTGAATGGTTTTGTATGGAGCTTCAAATGTTCCATTTCCTTCTTTCTTTGCACTTGCACTTACATAGACTGCATTCTTCTTAGAAGAACCTTTGGCTTTCTTTGCTGCCTGTGCTGTCTGTGTCATACCTGCAAACTGTGTGGCTATCATTAATACCACTACACCTATCCCAAATAGTATTCTTTTTTTCATACATATCTCCTTCTTCCTTTAAGGCGGACATGTACAAAACTAAAGTAAAGTGAAATCTTTGCTATAAAACAAAAAGCACTATCGGAAATCTCCTCCGACAGTGCTTCTATAATCGATACACTTAATTTTGCAACTGGCTGTCATTTTAAAGACCCTTTAGCTTTGCGTCGCCAGCTTTCGCTGGTTTTGCCCATTTATCTATTTGTAATTTTATAATAACCCGAACTCTGCCAAATGGTCAATAGGACTATCGTTCTATAGTTTCATCGTCAACTGGATGCGGTTCTTCTTAAGATCAACACTCATTACTTTCACCTCTACAATGTCACCGACACTGACTACATCCAATGGGTGTTTTACAAACTTCTTATTGCTAAGCTGTGAAATGTGAACCAGTCCATCCTGATGCACTCCGATATCGACAAAGGCTCCAAAGTCAATCACGTTACGCACGGTTCCTTTGAGAATCATACCTTCCTTCAAATCCTTCATCTCGAGTACGTCAGTACGTAAGATTGGTTTTGGCATCTCATCTCGCGGATCACGTCCCGGTTTCTCCAGCTCTTTCACAATATCATCAAGAGTCATAACGCCAACATTTAATTCTTCCGCCATCTTCTCTTTATCTTTGATGCGTCTGCTAAGTCCCATAGAACTTCCGGACTCTGTTTTCTTTTCAACCGGTGCATCCTCTACTGCCATATCTTCCACACCGCCGGAAAGTGCACTCATAAGTGCCTGTCCAAATGCAGTGTTGTTGTTACGTACAGTAATATTTTTCTTCTTTTTCTTCGGTTTTGCCGGTTCGTCGTTCATCTTTCCAAGCAGGCGTTTTTTCGCCGCTTCCTTCTGGGTCTTTCTAACGTCTTCCATCGTTACGTTGAGTTTATCCATAAGGGCAAGCGCTGCCTCGTAAGATTCCGGATGAACACTTGTAGCGTCCAGAGGATTGTCTCCGTCCAAAATACGCAGGAAACCTGCACACTGCTCGTATGCTTTTGGTCCAAGCTTGGCAACCTTTAATAACTGTTTTCTATCACTGAATTTACCGTTTTCTTCTCTATAGGAAACAATATTTTTGGCAATAGCTTTGGAAATACCGGATACGTACTCCAAAAGTGCTGCTGATGCCGTATTCAAATCCACACCAACGTGGTTAACGGAATCTTCTACTACCGCAGACAAGGCTTCCCCAAGTTTCTTCTGGTTCATATCGTGCTGATACTGTCCAACTCCGATAGACTGCGGGTCAATTTTAACCAGCTCAGCAAGCGGATCCTGCAATCTTCTCGCAATGGAAACTGCACTTCTTTGTCCTACATCAAAGTTTGGGAACTCCTCTGTTGCCTGCTTACTTGCAGAATAAACAGACGCTCCGGCTTCGTTAACAATAATATACTGTACCGGTTTGTCGATTTCTTTTAACATCTCTACGATAATCATCTCTGACTCGCGGGACGCAGTTCCGTTTCCTACGGAGATCAAATCAATATCATATTTGTCGATGAGTTTCTTCACCGTCTCTTTGGTTTCTTTTATTTTATTATGTGGAATCGTCGGATATACGACGCATGTGTCTAATACCTTACCGGTTCCGTCTACAACTGCCAGTTTACATCCGGTACGGAACGCCGGGTCCCAGCCAAGTACTACTTTATTGGCAATCGGCGGCTGCATCAGAAGCTGTTCTAAGTTCTTTCCAAAAACTTTGATTGCTCCGTCTTCCGCTTCTTCTGTCAGGAAACTGCGGATTTCACGTTCGATTGCCGGTGCAATCAGACGTTTGTAGCTGTCTTCTATCGTTTCTTTGAGAATCGGTGTCGTGAATTCATTGGCATCCTCTTTGATAATCATTTTCTCGAGATAGCGAAGAATTCTCTCTTCCGGTGCATTTACTTTTACCGTAAGGAATTTTTCTTTCTCACCACGATTAAGCGCAAGTACTCTGTGACCCGCCATCTTGTCAATCTTTTCACTAAAGTCATAATACATCTCGTATACAGACTGCGCCTCTTCATCCTTAGCTGTGGAAGAAATTGTCCCCTCTTCCATCGTTGCTTTACGGATATATACACGGTAATCTGCCTCGTCGGAAATATTCTCGGCAATAATATCCATAGCCCCTGCAATGGCTTCTTTCTCGTTAGCTACTTCCTTTTCCTCGGAAATATACTTTTTCGCCTCTTCTTCTACAGGTACAGATGTACTCTGCTCCATAATAAATTCCGCAAGTCCGTCCAATCCCTTTTCCTTAGCGATGGTCGCTCTTGTTCTTCTCTTCTGCTTATATGGTCGATACAAATCCTCTACCAGTACCTGCGTAGATGCTGCAAGAATTTGTGCTTTCAATTCTTCCGTAAGCTTACCCTGTTCTTCAATGCTGGAAAGTACCTGATTCTTACGGTCTTCCAGATTACGAAGATAGGTGAGTCTTTCATTTAAATTTCGAAGCACTTCATCATCCAATGCTCCATGCTTCTCTTTTCGGTATCTGGCAATAAAAGGAATGGTGTTCCCTTCGTCAATCAAATTGACTACTGCTTCAACCTGCCACAGTTCAATCCCCAATTCCTCTTTGATCTGTTTTAAAATATCCATGTCATCCTCTTTCTGCGTTTATTGCGCTTCCTTAATATACTTTCACAATTATAATAGATTTTACGTTTTCGTGCAATCCGTTGATAGTTTTTTATCTTAAATGACTCCTAAACTAAAATATCAGGCATCCACCCCCTATAAGAGTCGAATGCCTGATATATATTCATTTCCACCTTCGTAGAATGTTATTTGGTTATCAAAACTTCGTGTAAATTCTAACCTAGTCTTCCATTACTATTTCCAAGTCTTCCTCTTTGAGCTTCTTCATTTCCTTACGGTTGAACAAATCATAAAGAATTGGAATTACAAACAGTGTTGTAATGGTTGCGTATAACAATCCACCGATGGTTACGATTGCGATTGGCTGCATCATATCTGCACCCATACCAATTCCAAGTGCCATAGTGGAAAGTCCGAGCACTGTTGTCAGCGCGGTCATAAGTACCGGTCTCATACGTGTGATTCCGGCATCTACGATGGCTTCTTTTTTCTCCATGCCATCCAGTCGCAGCTGGTTGATATAGTCTACCAGTACAATACCGTTGTTAACGACAATACCCGCAAGCATTACGAATCCAATCATGGAAATGATACTGATATCCATTCCGGTCAGGAATAATCCAAGGAATCCTCCGGTAAACGCAAGTGGAATCGTAAACATTACGATGAACGGTGATTTCAATGACTGGAACTGCGCTACCATAATCAGATAGATAAACGCAATTGCCAGAAGTAACATCTTAAGTAACTGCTCCATGGATTCGTTGATTGTCTCATCCTCACCCTGGAAGCTAAGTTCTATTCCGTCCGGTAATTCGTATTTTTCGAATGCGGCCTTCACATCGCGGCTTACCAGGCCTACGTTGTATCCGTCTTTTAATTCACCACTGATGGAAATATATCTTTGCTGTCCTTCACGAGTAATCGCAGAAAGTGAAATACCTTCTTTGATATCCGCAATGTTTTTCAGTTTAACATTTTTCTTCTTGCCATCTTTGTCTGTGGTTTCCAGTGTATAGTTTCTGATATCGTCCGTTGTCATTTCCTGACTTTCCTCGGAGTTTACAACAATCGAATAATTCTTTCCTTCCATAGACAAATTGGTTGCCGTCTTACCGTCTGCAATATTTTTCTGTATATCCTGGAAAATCTGTCCTACCGTAAGACCTTTTTTCATCGCCTTTGCTTTGTCGATTGTAATCTCAAGCTGTGGTGTCGGATCTTCGATTCCATCGGAAACCTCCTGAATACCGTCCACCTTTTCAAGTTTTGCGGCAACGTCCTGTGCAACATCTTTTAACTGATCTAAGTCATTTCCTTCTACATTAATAACGATTCCGGAACTTCCCAATGCACTCATATCCATTGTGGAACCATTTGCCTTTACTTCACAATCCAAGTCTTTGCAACTGTCCTCAATGCGAGAGGCAATTTCCTGACTGGTAATCTTTTTATCTTCTTTCAATACAACATACATGGAAACTGCATCTGTCGCCACGTCCGTACTAACTCCGAAGGAAGCGGCACGTCCACCGGAAAGCATAGCTCCTACCGTATCTACACCTTCTATCTTCTGGATTCTTTGTACAATTTCATCAGACATTGCAACCGTATCCTCCAGTGTAGTATCCTCCGGCATTTCCATTTCCACGCTAATCTGTGTGCTGTCCATCTCCGGCATAAATGAAGTTCCACGGCTGAAGCTTGCAATTGCGCTAACGATCAAAAGGGCAACAACTGCTAAAATGGTAAGTAATTTGTGTCTTAGAGTAAAGCGTAACACTTTCTCATAGATTCTTACAAATCCGTTAAATAATGTATGTTTTCTTTCCTTCGTCTTCTTTAACATATTGGAAGACATTGTTGGCACAAGTGTAAGCGCAACAATCAAACTTGCAAGAAGTGAGTACGCGATTGTAAGTGCCATATCCGTAAACAGTTGTCTGGTGATTCCTTTTACAAATACGATTGGGAGGAATACACATACGGTTGTCAGTGTGGAGGATGTAATCGCTCCGGCAACCTGTGAAGCACCGCTGACTGCAGCTTTCACTCTGGAAAAGCCTTTACTTCTCAGTCGGTAAATATTTTCAATAACTACGACCGAGTTATCTACTAACATACCGACGCCGACGGCAAGTCCTGAAAGCGAAATCATATTCAATGTAATTCCTGAGAAATACATCAGTACAATTGCGAAAATTACACTGATTGGAATGGAGCATGCAATGATAACTGTTGGTCGAATATCCTGTAAGAATAACAACAGAATCAGGATTGCAAGGATTGCTCCAAGAATCAGATTGTTCATTACGGCATCCACAATTACTTTTATATAGAAGCCCTGGTCCATAAGGTTGGTTACGCGCAGGTCTTTGTTTTGGTCTTTCAACTGATCCAGTTTCTTAGTGATTGATTTGGAAACCTGTGCGGTAGAGTACGTATTCTGTTTCTGGATGGTAAGTACTACACCCGGATTTCCATTTATCTTCGCGTAAGTCTCATCGGAGTTATCTGACCAGAAAACGTCTGCCACATCCGATACTTTGACCGGATCCACACCATCCATTTGCGGATTGAAAATCACAAGATTCTTAAGTTCTTCCACATCTTCTACTTTGTCTCCGACACGCACCAGATAATCTTCATTTCCCTGAACCACGTAGCCGGCAGGCATTGCGAAGTTCTGAGCTTTCAAAAACTGAATGATCATATCGGAATTGATTGTACCGGAAATATCTGCTTTATCTTCGGCTTCTTTTCTGGTGTCATCAAACCCGTCAATCTTCTCATTAAGCTGGTTTACTCCGGTGCTTAACTGACTCTGTGCAGTGGAAAGCTGGCTTGTGGCAGAATTAATCTGCGTATTTGCTTCTACCTGCTTACTGCTTAACTGGCTCTTTCCTTCATTTAACTTATTCTGTCCGTCCTGGACCTGCTTCTTACCACTCTGAATCTGTTTGAGACCGGCATTTAAGTCCTTTTCACTTTTCTCGATTTTCTTCAATCCACTCTCAACATTTTTGAGATTGGTATCGATTTCTTTCAATCCGTCCTCAGCTGTTTTTTTCTGAGCTTCGAGCGTAGCCAGTGTACCTTTGGCTTTATCTGTTTCATCTTTTGCTTTGTTAAGATTCTCTTTTAAAACAGTCAGCTGTGCCTCTTTCTCTATGTCAGATAATGCATCGTTTCCTTCTATCGCATGGATTGCTTTTTCTAATTCTGCAATCGTGCTTTCTCCTGCCAAAATCCCGTCTTTTACCTTAGGGATATTCTCATTCAGAGTCTTAAGTCCACTTTCTGCTTTCTGTTTATTCTCAAGGAGTAGTTTTTTACCGTCCAAAGTTTTCTTCTTCTGACTTGCTACCTCTTTCAGTCCCTCCTGAATCTGCTTCTCCTGCTTCTCCATTTCTGACACACTGGTACTCATTTTGATTTCATTAAGAATCATCTCGTACTTGGCAGCGTCAAACTGTGCCGTTGCATTCGCCGACTGACTAAATAGCTGTTTGCTCTTGCTGGACAAGTCGCTTTGTTTGGACTCAAGATCATCCTTAGCGTCTTTCATCTTATTCTCTGCATCATCTAAATCTTCGGTTACAGACGCAAGAATCTTGCTGTTGACGTTTGCAATCTTATCCTGATTTAACACGACGTTAATCTGCTTATCTACCATTCCGGTCGGTGACACGCTCGCCACACCTTCTACAGCTTCCAGCTCCGGTACAACATTTTCCTCTACATATTTGGAAATCTCATCGGTAGAAAGTCCTTTTACATCAATGGCATCTACCTGAACCGGCATGATATCCGGATTGATTTTCATGATGACCGGCTTACCAACGCCTTCGTCCCATGTATCCTCCAGTTTATCCAATGACTCTCGCATATCCACGGTAATAGAATCCATATTCGCTTCATCATTAAATTCCAGTACCACCAACGAATAGTTCTCACTGGATGTAGAACGAATATTTTTCACATTATTAAGCGTAGCCACAACCGATTCAATTGGGGTTGTAACCATAGTTTCTACTTCCTCCGGACTTGCTCCCGGATATGTAGTCATGACGATTGCATACGGGAAATCCATGCTTGGTAATAAATCGGGAGTCATCTCGGTATAAGCCACAACTCCAAGAATAATTACCAAAATAACCGCTACTACAACGGTAAAAGGTTTCTTCACACTAAATTTGGACAGCATTTTCTTCCTCCTGGCTTCTTTTTCTTCTTTAAACACTCAAGATTTTATTCTGACGCTATCGCAAAGTCAATTAAATAAGTATAAAATTTTTCTAACTTTTTCTCCATTGGCGATATATTTCATACATAAATACCGTTGCTGCAATTGCCGCGTTTAGGGATTCCACCTGTCCCTCCATCGGTATTTTTACAAGCTTCGTTGCTTCCTCTGCTGCCTGCTCACTAAGTCCTGCCGACTCATTTCCAATTAACACTCCGGTCTTCTTGGCGTACTCTACGTCATCATAGAATTCTGTCCCTTTAAGATGCGCAGCATATAGCTCAAAGCCTGCCGCCTTTGCCTGTCTGAGCGTGCCATAAAAATCATCCACATATATGACCGGCATTCTAAAAATTGCCCCCATCGTAGAACGTACTACCTTGGGATTATAAATATCAACCGACTCTTTATTGAGAATGACTCCCCGGATTCCTGCACCTTCCGCAGTTCTTACAATGGTACCAAGATTGCCCGGGTCCCTAAGACTCTCCAGGAAAATAAGGCGCGACTCTTCTTTTTCAAATACTTCCGTCAGGGAATATTCCGGCATGCGCACTACCGTCACAATTCCCTGCGGAGTTTTGGTATCTGATATCACCTGCATAATACTGTCTGTCACAATTTCATACGGTTCATCTTTCAGCAGTTCTAAAGTCTCCGGGTACTGTACAAGATAACTTTCGGAAATATAGGATTTGATGCGAAGTCCCTCTGCCTCGAGAAACATTTTTCTACCTTCTACGATAAAACTCTGCTCCTCTTTCCGAAGCTTCGCTTTCTTTAAAAGCTGCACAAGATGCTTTACCTGACTGTTGTTTGGACTGTTTATCATAATTACCTCCGTATCGGTATATTCTATATATTTTCTTCCTAACAATAATAGCCTCTATTTCTTACTGTGGCAAGTAAATAACCACTATACTTCCTATCTTTTTTTATTATAGGAGCGCAAAGGTATCAAATATATTAAGACTTCCGTACCCCCACTCCCGATTCGGAAATACTACACCCGGAATCCTCGTAGCTCCGCGAATAAGATACGTCTTAATCTGCGTGTTCAAAAGTTCGGGCAACGGCCCCGCATTTTCATTGCCATAAATCCCCCACTCTAAAAGCAATGCAGCGCAGCCTGCGACGTGTGCTGCTGCCACGGAGGTTCCGGAGCGGTTTTCAAACCGTATTTCTGTTTCACCAATTCCCGGCACCGGCCCTGTAATATTCACGCCGGGCGCAGCAATGTCCGGTTTGATGTCGCCTTCCTCTGTATAACCTCTGCTGCCAAATACGTACAGACTATTGTTGCGATACTCATATGCGCTCACTGTAATCACACCATTATTATTTCCCGGCTCACATATGGTAATGTCAGGATCCGGTCGCAAAAATCTTGTATCCGGATTGAGAAAATTCTCAATCGGCATCCAGATATCCAGTCGCGACTCATACCGTTCCATATTCAATAGACGCAGTTGCCATATTCCCTCCGTCGGATTACGCAATCTTATCAAAATAACCTGCTGCCCGGTAAACTGCTCCACCAGGTCTGTCTCTATAAATACTTCAACACTTTCCAACGCAAATTGAAATCGATACTTAGAAGGTGCATAAAAACTCAGCCTTCCGGATAAAACTCCGGTTGTTTCGCCCAAAGGTGAAATCAGCTCCAGATTAAAAAAACTCGGGACAGACGTCCAAACTTCCATCGTAAAACCACTTTCTCCTTCTGCCACCTGAAACTCCACCGTTTCCTCCTCGTTAAAAGAAAGCATCTCACCCCCATAATGATGACCTCTGTCTCCTTCATTGCCGGCTGCGGATATGATAGATATACCGGAGCTTAGCGTAAAACTTTCCAGATATCTGCCAAGCGCCGTCTGTCCGGTATGGTTTCCCTGCGAAGACCCCAGCCCGATACAAATTACCAGTGGTCGTCTCAACCTGCCCGCCACTTCAACCAGATATTTTACTCCAAGCATGATGTCGGCCTCGCTATAAGCCTTTCTGTCTGTCGGAATTCCAAAGTATTGTTTGAGATTGTCCTTTGCCTCCTTAAGCTTTACCATGACAATTTCGGACTCATATGCAATCCCGGAAAATTCCTCATTTTCCGGACGATTACCTGCAGCAATTCCTGCAAGATAGGTTCCGTGCCCATCCGTATCCACTTCCGGCACTATACGAAGCGGTTCCTCAGACAAAATTGCTTCTGTAATTTCTTCGTTGCGATATTCCCTTCCATACAGAAAATTTTCCGGTGGCATCCCTCCACTTTCCGTCTGATCCCATATAGCTGCAATTCTCGAAGTACCATCTTCTCTTTGAAACAAAGGATTTTGATAGTCAATTCCGGTGTCGACAAAACCCACCAGAACACCTCTTCCACTGTAATTGAGAAAAGGTTGTCTGCGAAGTTTACCGACCCCCGAAGCCTCCAGGTTCTCCGTTTCCATCAACCCAAAACATTTGGGAATACGATTGTACCCAAGTTCTGATTGAAAGAAATCAGCGTCCTCCCCGTTTTGCTCACCCCTGCGGTACAAAATTAAAAAACGCCTGTCTACACTTTGCAGACAGGCATCTTCCTCCTCAAACTGCTCCAGTTCCAAAACACTGGAGGTATTTATAATATAGTCATAGTATTCATTTGAATAAATTGCATCGGTACAGTTAACCGGCATAAAACACTCCGAAACATTTTTACCTTATATTATGCGTAAGGAGTTCCCTAGTGCAACAATTCCTTCAGTATCGAATGTCCAATCGTTCCCTCCGGCATCTCTACACCAAAATTGTCTGCGATTGTCGCTCCGATTACTGCAAATGTATCCGCTTCCGGAAGTTCTCCACCCTGCTCCATACTCTTTGCATAGGCGATAAACGGAACCTTCTCGCGGGTATGATCCGTTCCGGTATAGGTCGGGTCATTGCCATGATCTGCAGTGATAATGAGTAAGTCGTCTTCTTTTAACTTCTCTAATAATTCTCCGAGTTTCACATCAAAGGCTTCGATTTCTTTGCCGTATCCGATCGGATTCCGTCGATGTCCCCATTTTGCATCAAAATCCACGAGATTTACAAAACACAGTCCATTGAAATCTCTATCGGCGATTTCAATTGTCTGCTCCATCCCATGCACAGAGCTCTGGGAGCGATTGCCTTCTGTAATTCCTTCCGATACAAAAATATCTTCTATCTTACCTACTGAAATAACATCGTATCCATTCTCTTTCAACGCATTCAATGCCGTCGGACCATATGGTTTCAACGCATAATCATGACGATTGCTCGTTCGTACAAATTCACCTTTTTTCTTGCCGACATAAGGTCTTGCGATCACGCGCCCCACTTTCCACTCGTCTTTCATCGTGAGTTCTCTGGCAATTTTACAACAACGGTACAGATTCTCAAGATCAAAGGTCTCTTCATTGCCGCATATCTGCAATACAGAATCCGCTGATGTATAAACAATCATGGCACCGGTTCTGATTTCTTCTTCGCCGAGTTCATCCAGTATCTCGGTACCGCTTGCGCTTTTATTGCCGATGACCTTCTTACCGCAACGTCGTTCCAGTTCTTCAATCAGTTCTTTTGGAAATCCCGTATCCGTAAACGTCTGAAATGGTTTGGTAATGTGCAGCCCCATCATCTCCCAGTGACCGGTCATTGTGTCTTTGCCATTGCTTGCTTCCCGCATTGCCATATATTTACCTGACGGTCTCTCTACTGACGGTACCTGCTTTAGGGGATGAAGATTGGCAAGTCCGAGTTTTTGAAGATTAGGGATATAAAACTCCTCCATCTCCTCGGAAATATGCCCCAGAGTATCCACTCCAACATCTCCAAATTCTTTCGAGTCATCCATCGCACCAATTCCAAGAGAATCTATTACTACTACAAAAATACGTTTATACTTTTTCATACACTCACCTGCTTTCTATACAGCGCATTGTTACATTGCTCCACGCATTTCTATCTTAGGCGATCCTTTCCCATTGATATAATCGCCGGTAATAATAACTCTTCCTATATTGTCATCCTTTGGAATCTCGTACATTATATCCAGCATAAATTCTTCGATAATCGCTCGTAACGCTCTGGCACCGGTCTTCTTCTCAAGTGCCTTGTCAGCAATTGCATTCAGCGCATCCTCATCAAATTCCAGCTTCACTTCATCTAACAAAAGAAGCTTCTCGTACTGTTTAAGAATCGCGTTCTTTGGCTCCGTTAAAATACGTATATACATTTCCTTGGTGAGATTCTTTAAGGTGTACATTACCGGAAGTCTTCCCAAAAACTCCGGAATCATACCAAACTCTCTCAAA
>JAILQS010000056.1 GCA_024698865.1 Lachnospiraceae bacterium
TATACGGCGGAGATGATCTGTCCGGAGAAGAATGGTCAGGACGAGGCTGGAGGAGCAGAGAGGGCATTAGATATGATCTGGTAGGGCTTTGTAAAAAACTCGTTTATAAGAATTAACTCAGTCGGAGAAATCCCCCACCTACGCTAACGCTTAGAGGTGGGGGATTTCTCCGACTGAGTTAAAAAAGGGTTCAGACTTATCGCCTGAACCCTACTCTTGCATAGCTATTATCTATTATATGTACTAAGCTTCTTTCGAAGTCAGATATTTTTCGATATTGCTGATTGCTTCCTGCTCGTCTTCTCCATCCACGGATACAACCACATCTTCACCTACGGAAAGTCCAAGGCTCATCATACCCATAATACTCTTTGCATTTACTTTTTTCTCTTCAAATTCAACATAGATGCTGCTCTCATACTGGCTTGCAACCTGAACCAGAAGTGCTACTGGTCTTGCTTCTAAACCGGTAGGAATATTGATTGTCATTTTCTTTGAAACCATTACTAATTACCTCTCCTTTTCCTTTCTCAGAGTATCCGCAATTTCGCTGATTTTACGCATTCTGTGATTCACACCGGATTTGCCAATCGGTGGATCCAGTAATTGCCCCAATTCCTTCAGGGAAATATCCGGATTCTCTAACCTCAGTCTTGCTATATTCTCAAGTGCTTCTGATAAATAGCCCAGACCGACCGTATCTCTGACGTACTTTATGTCGTCCATTTGTTTTGATGCTGCTGCGACAGTTTTATTAATATTGGCTGTCTCACAATTAACCTGACGGTTAATTGAGTTCCTCATCTCTTTCACAATTCGAACGTTCTCTAATTCCATAAGTGCGATATGCGCTCCCATGATGTTTAATAAATCGACAATATGAGAACCATCCTTAACATAAACTACATAATAATTTTTGCGAAGAATGATTTTGGCCTCAATATGAAAACTTTTAATCACCATCTGAATCTGTTCTGCTTTTTTGCGGGTGGCAGTAACAATTTCAAAATGATACGCCTTTTCCGGGTCACTGATCGAACCACTGACCAAAAAAGCTCCTCTTAGAAAAGCTCTCTTGCAACAGGAATTTTGAACCAGAAGATTGTCCGTAACAGACATCTCTTCTCTGATTTCACCTTGTGAATCCATTAATTTTGTCGCTTCCAAAATCTTTTTGGACACGACAAAATCCTTTACTAACACCGTATACATCGTAGCATTTCGCTGCCCAACATTTCTTCGCACCGAAATCTCCGGTGAATGCCGAAAGGATTTCTTTATTAAAATAAAGCATTTCCTTGCAACTGTCAAGTTCTCTGTATGGATTTTAATCAAATGATGATTTTTCTCATCTATCACAACGTTGCCACACATACTCAATATGGCGCCCAATTCTGCCAACTGGCAATGTCTTGCCGAAGAAAGCTGACCTGTTAACTCTTCCTTCACTTCTTTTGAGAATGACATTTTTAACCTCTCTATTTTTCTATATCTCTATGCTCTACTCTGACGCTGTAATCCTGCGCTTCCAATCTGTCTGTAATCGCTTTTGCCAGCGTTACCGACCTGTGTTGTCCACCTGTACATCCAATGCTGATTACAAGCTGATTCTTTCCTTCCTTGATATAGTTTGGAATCAGAAATACCAGCATCTCCTCCAGTTTTTTCAAAAATTCTTTTGCTTCATCACTCTTCATTACGAAATCATAAACTTCCTTGTCATTACCGGTTTTATGTTTCAATTCCGGGATGTAATAAGGATTCTCGAGAAAACGCACGTCGAAAACAATGTCCGAGTCTGCCGGTATTCCGTACTTAAACCCAAAAGAAAGCACCGTAATGTAAAAGTTATTAAACTTACGGCCCTCCACAAAAATTCTATTTATTTCTTCTTTTAATTCGCGAATCAACAAATGACTGGTGTCAATAATATAGTCGCTATGTGCTTTCAAAAATGCCAGTCGTTCTCTCTCTATCTCAATTCCTTTGTCCATTCTCCCCACTCCTGTAAGCGGATGGGTACGTCTGGTTTCTTTGAACCGCTTCACCAGTACATCATTGCTGGACTCCAGAAATAGAATTTCGTATTTGTAGTTTTTTTCGCGGAACGAACAAAGTATATTTTCCATTTCTGCGAGTTTCTTCCCGCTTCGAACATCTACGCCAAGCGCCAGCTTTTTAATTTTGTTGGAGGAGTCCTCCTTTTTTTCAAAAAAGCTGTCTGCCATTCTCTCGACGAACTGAATCGGAAGATTATCTACACAATAATATCCAACGTCCTCCAGCATTTTCATTACGGACATTTTTCCTGCGCCCGACATACCGGTTACTATTACAAATCTCATATTAATCCTCCGTCCAAATCTTTCTGTCTTTTCCAAATCTTTCTGTCAATCAAGTCTCCTTGCGAGTCTTGTGCGCCGGGTTCGGCTTCGCACCGGGCGAACGTCTTCCTGTCCGAACCCGTGTGCATCCCGCAAAGCGTTTAACACAGTCGGGCTTGATGCTCGACTGCGTTAAAATTCTCCGACAAATCTCACTTCCGGCTCTAAATGAACGCCTTCTTTCTCGTATACAATACGGTCTACTTCTTCCATTAATTTTCGTACGTCCAAAGCCGTTCCATTCTGATCATTTACAACAAATCCGCAATGTTTTTCAGACACCTGCACACCACCGACACGGAATCCTCTTAGTCCGGCATCCATAATTAATTTGCCGGCAAAGTACCCTTCCGGTCTTTTAAACGTACTTCCTGCACTCGGATAATTCAGCGGCTGTTTTTCTCTACGCTGTGTATTCAAACGGTTGATTTCTTCTAATATGGCTGTTTTGTCCCCTTTTTCAAACTGAAACTCTGCTTCTAACACGATAAGCTGCTCTTTCTGAATAATACTGGTTCGGTATCCAAGCTGCAAATCTTCCTTTGACAAGGTGACTACTTCCCCGTCTTCCTTCATAACAGTTGCCTTTACGATACAATCCTTGATTTCGCCGCCATATGCACCTGCATTCATTGTCACGGCGCCTCCAAGATTGCCCGGAATTCCGGCTGCAAATTCAAATCCTTTAAATCCTGCATTTGCGACATCCATCGCCAGTTTTGATAAAAGTACTCCGGTTTGCGCCGTTACTGTTCCATCTTCCTTAACTGTGTATTTCGCCATATTATTTCCAATATGAATCATCACACCACGATACCCTTTGTCTCCCACAAGCAGATTACTTCCGTTGCCTAAAATGTAATAGGAAATCTGATTTTCCTTACACAAAGAAAGCACTTTGGCAAGTTGTTCTACAGTTGTAGGCTCAACAAAATAGTCGCTTGGTCCACCAATTCGGAACGTGGTATGGTTCTCCATAGGTTCTGCGATTTTTACAGCCTCCTCTCCTAGTAATTCGATGAGAGATTCTTTTATATTTGTTTCCATTTAAATATTCCTTTACCTTTTATTTCTTCATAACGTCGACTATCGTCTCCGTTTTGTCACTCGCGATATGCCGGTTCGTGCAAGCACGACCGTCGCATCGCAAGAACAACTATGTTGTTCTTATTTTTTCATAACGTCGACTACCGTCTCCGTTTTGTCACTCGCAATATGCCGGTTCGTGCAAGCACGACCGTCGCATTGCTCATTTCTTCATAAGATTATTGGTTACGCGGTCATAGAGTTCCTGGGCAGCATTATATCCCATCTTCTTCTGACGGTAGTTGACCGCTGCCGACTCGCAAATAATTGCAAGATTTCGTCCCGGACGGATCGGTATTTCATGACATACTACTTTATTTCCGAGGAATTCGGTATATTTTTCTTCCAGTCCAAGTCTGTCATATTCCTTTTCTCTGTCCCACTCTTCAAGTTTGATTACCAGGTCAATGGACTGCGTATTCTTAACACTTTCTACACCAAACAATGTTTTAACATCTATAATTCCTATGCCTCGAAGTTCAATAAGATGTCTGGTCACATCCGGCGCCGTACCGATTAAGGTATCGTCACTTACCTTCTTGATTTCTACAACGTCATCCGTAACAAGACGATGCCCACGCTTAATCAGTTCAAGCGCTGCCTCGCTCTTACCGATTCCGCTCTCTCCCATAATCAGAAGTCCTTCACCAAATACATCGACCAAAACACCATGAATGGAAATGCGTGGTGCAAGTTCTACATTCAACCAGCGGATGACCTCTGCCATAAAGGACGATGTTGTCTTGGCAGTTCTGAAAATTGGCACTTTCGCTTCCGTTGCCAGTTTGATAATCTCTTCACTGACCTCAAGATTGCGGCAAAATACGATACACGGAATCTGTGCTCTAAGTATTTTAGAGATTCGTTTTGCTGCTGTCAATTTATCCAACTTTTCCATATATGAATATTCTACATATCCAATAACCTGAATACGTGTAGATTCAAAATGATCAAAATAACCGGTTAACTGGAGCGCCGGGCGGTTTACGTCTGACTGCGAAATCACGATGTTGCTAATATCTACATCCGGTGTACAATTCTCCAGTTCCATTTTTTCTACGATTTTTTCTAATTCTACGGTATAAGTCATAGTTTACTCCATTTCTCTGTTTCAAATGAACAGTCGCAAATTCGTCTTATCAGATAAATTCTAACACATCATATATGTTACCGCAAATCTGCTTTGCAGTCCTTGTCGTGTATTTTTTTACTTACTGTTTTTATTTTCTTCCTTTGGTGGTTTATTCTCTTCCTTTGGCGGCTTATGCAAAAAATCATACACGGAAGCCGCTGCGTTATGATTCATAGATGGTACATTTTCCAGTTCTTCCACCGAAGCAGCTTTGATTTTTTCAAAGGATTTGAAATGTTTTAACAGATTTCTTCTCCTCGTCTCTCCAATCCCCGGAATATCATCCAGTATAGAATGCACCTGTGCCTTTCCACGCAAAGAACGATGGTATTCAATGGCAAATCTGTGCGTCTCATCCTGAATTCTTGTAATCAGACGAAAGCCCTCACTTCGCGTGCTGATAGGAATTTCTTCGTTGTTAAAATACAGACCTCTCGTTCTGTGGTTATCATCTTTTACCATTCCGCAAACCGGTATGCACAGCCCCAATTCATCAAGAACTTTCAGTGCCACATTTACCTGGCCTTTTCCACCATCCATCATAATCAGATCCGGAAACACACCAAAGGATTGGATTTTGGCATTTTCCTCGCGCTCCTTCAAACCATGCAGAAACCTGCGTGTAAGCACTTCGTACATGCTGGCATAATCATTCGGTCCTTCCACCGATTTGATGCGAAACTTACGATAATCATTTTTCTTAGGTCTGCCTTCCTCAAATACCACCATGGAGCCAACCGATGCAAAACCGCTTATATTGGAAATATCATACGACTCCACGCGGGACAATTCCTTCATGCCAAGCCATTCCTGAATTTCTTTTAATGCCCCTTTTGTTCGTTTTTCTTCCAGTCGTATTTTCTCGCTGTCCTGTTTTAGAACCATCAAGGCATTCTTGTGGGCGAGCTCAATCATTTTTTCTTTTTCCCCGCGCTTTGGCACAACGATGGTAACCTTCTGTTTTTTCTTGTCCGAAAGCCATTCTTCTACAACTGTAGCATCCTGTATTTCCGTCTGCAACAGGATTTGCTTCGGGATGTATGGCGTACCGGAATAAAACTGTTTTACGAACGCCTCCAACACACTTTCCCGACTTTCGTCCCGTACATGATTCAAATGAAAATGTTCTCGTCCAATCATTTTCCCACCGCGCATAAAAAACACCTGCACGACTGCCTCGTCCTCTCCTTTGGCAAGGGCAATAATATCTCGTTCCTCTTCCCCCGTGGTGCTGGTAATTTTTTGTTTCTGCGCAACCTGCTGCACGCTGGTAAGCAAATCTCTGTATTTGGCAGCTTCTTCAAAATCCCATTTTTCAGAAGCCTCCCGCATTTTCTTTTCCAGCAAATCTATCATAGGTTTATGGTTTCCATTCAAAAAATCCAATGCCTGCTGAAAATTTTCTGCGTATTCTTCCTTACTTATATACCCCTGGCAAGGTCCCAGACATTGACCGATGTGATAATTCAGACATGGGCGGCCTTTTCCAATGTCTCTTGGCAAATTACGATTACAACTTCTTAATTGGAAAAGTTTTTGCATCAACACCAATGTTTCCTTCACCGCTGTAGCACTCGTATACGGTCCGTAGTAACGCGCCCTGTCGCGCTTCATTTCACGGGCAAACAACAGCCTTGGAAAATCCTCATACACCGTTGCCTTTATAAACGGATAGCCCTTGTCATCCGTCAGCATAGTATTATAAGGCGGTCGATACTCCTTGATGAGATTGCACTCAAGCACCAGAGCCTCCAATTCCGAGTCGGTAATAATATATTCAAAATGATGAATTTGCTCAATCATTCTTGCAATCTTAGAAGATACCTGATGACTCGCCTGAAAATACTGGCGCACACGATTCTTCAGATTCACCGCTTTACCCACATATAAAATTTTGTCTTTTTTATCATGCATTATATACACGCCGGGGCAGGCCGGCAGTTTTTTAAGTTCTTCCTCTATATCAAACATACTAATCCTCCATGCCGAAGCACAAATAGCCGTGTCGCTTTTTATGGATTCGGTTTTACCGTCGCTCTTATTGTAACATATTGCGTTGTTTTTATAAATTGTGTTATCGCGCTTATGTTCTGTTGCTCAGCATATGCAACGTTCTTCCGCCGCAGAATGTCCTCAACTTGTTTTTTGTGCCTTTTTTGGCTAGTTCGCTTCGTTTAGGCAACTTCCTTCCGGTGCCAAGCAAGTTCCCAACTTGCCTTTTGTGCCTTTTGGGGCTGGTTCGCTTCGTTTAGGCAACTTCCTTCCGGTGTCAAGCAAGTTCCCAACTTGTTTTTTGTGCCTTTTTTGGCTGGTTCGCTTCGTTTAGGCAACTTCCTTCCGGTGCCAAGCAAGTTCCCAACTTGCCTTTTGTGCCTTTTTTGGCTGGTTCGCTTCGTTTAGGCAACTTCCTTCCGGTACCAAGCAAGTTCCCAACTTGCCTTTTGTGCCTTTTTGGGCTGGTTCGCTTCGTTTAGGCAACTTCCTTCCGGTGCCAAGCAAGTTCCCAACTTGCCTTTTGTGCCTTTTTTAGCAGGTTCGCTTCGTTTAGGCAACTTCCTTCCGGTGCCAAGCAAGTTCCCAACTTGCCTTTTGTGCCTTTTTTAGCAGGTTTGCTCCGCTTAGGCAATTTCCTTCCGCCGACGCCAAGCCAAGTCCACAATTCGCAGTATCCTGAATTAGCTCCCACAGCGCGAAGCACTTTCTTTCTGGCTGCAGCAATATAGCACAGTGTCCTCTGGTATTCAAGCTTTTACTACAGAAGGAAGCCCTCCGCCCTGCAGAGTCCAATTCAGGACACAAGAATTTCACACATCTTAAAAAAATCTAAACTCCTTGCTTTTCCCTATTTTATATCATAAAATGTTCTCAAAAGTTTCTACAAAAAGGAGAACATTTATGCCAGAACCACAAAACAATAACAGAAAGCCCGGCAAGGGCACATCGGGTTTGGTTCTTTTTCTGCTGATTGCCGTAGTATTTGCTGTTTTTTACAGTATTGTTTCCGGCCAGATTAAAGCCAGCACCCATATAGAAGTCTCTTATGACAAATTTACTCAAATGGTAAAAAACAAAGAAGTCAAGTCTGTTGAATTTCGAACAAATGGAGAGATTACCATCACTCCTAAGAAAAACAACAACGCAGTGTATCCAATTACCTACTATACCGGTAATTTACATGACCCGGAACTGATCAAACTGTTAGATGAGAATAATGTTGTCTACAAAGCTGACGTTCCACCTTCATCGAACGGTATTCTCACCACGTTACTTTCATCGATACCGCTTCTGCTTCTTATCGGACTTACTTTCCTTTTATTCCGAAATATGTCCAAAGGCGGAGGCATGATGGGCGTAGGTAAAAGTAATGCGAAAATGTACGTTCAGAAAGAAACCGGTGTCACCTTCAAAGATGTTGCCGGTCAGGAGGAAGCCAAGGATTCCATGTATGAATTGGTTGATTTTCTTCATAATCCGGGTAAATATACACAGATTGGTGCCAAACTTCCAAAGGGTGCTCTGCTTGTAGGACCTCCGGGAACCGGTAAAACTCTGTTGGCGAAAGCCGTAGCCGGTGAAGCCAAAGTTCCGTTTTTCTCTTTGTCTGGTTCCGACTTCGTTGAAATGTTCGTTGGTGTCGGTGCTTCCAGAGTACGTGACCTTTTTAAACAGGCGCAACAAATGGCACCTTGTATTATTTTCATTGACGAGATTGATGCGATCGGCAAGAGCCGCGATAACTCCTACGGAAGCGGTAGCAATGATGAACGTGAGCAGACTTTGAACCAGTTGCTCTCCGAAATGGACGGATTTGATTCCTCCAAAGGTTTAGTTATTCTTGGAGCTACCAACCGCCCTGAAGTGCTTGATAAAGCGCTGCTTCGTCCAGGTCGTTTCGACAGACGTATCATCGTTGAAAAGCCGGATTTGAAGGGTCGAATTGACGTATTAAAAGTACATGCCAAAGATGTTCATATGGACGAAACCGTTGATTTCGATGAAATTGCACTTGCAACATCCGGTGCCGTTGGTTCCGACCTTGCAAATATGATTAATGAAGCCGCCATTATGGCAGTTAAAGATAACCGCAAAACTGTCACCCAGAAAGATTTGTTTGAGGCGGTAGAAGTTGTATTTGCCGGTAAAGAAAAGAAAGATCGTATTCTTGGTGAGAAAGAAAAGAAAATTGTTGCTTACCACGAGATTGGACACGCCCTGGTTGCAGCTTTACAAAAAAATGCTGAACCGGTTCAGAAAATAACCATTGTTCCTAGAACTATGGGTTCTCTCGGATATGTTATGCAGGTTCCGGAAGAAGAAAAATATTTGATGTCTAAGGAAGAACTGATTTCCGATATCAAAACCTTCTGCGGCGGACGAGCTGCGGAACAGATTGTATTTAACTCTATTACCACCGGAGCTTCCAACGATATTGAAAAAGCTACGAACATCGCACGTTCTATGGTTACTCAATACGGAATGAGCGAAGAGTTTGGAATGGTAGCGCTGGAATCCATTCAGAATCGTTATTTGGATGGACGAGCAGTACTAAACTGCGGTGAACAAACAGCAGCCAAAATTGACGAGGTTGTCAAGAAGCTTTTAAAAGACTGCTATGATGAAGCTGAGCAAATGATTCGCGAGCATAGAGACGCTTTAGATAAGCTTGCTGAATTCCTGATTGAAAAAGAGACAATCACAGGTAAAGAATTCCTTGAAATCTTCGAAGAAGTAGAGCCGGGAGTTATTACTCCTAAGAAAGAGGAAGAAAAGCAAGCTTCTGAAACAGATGCCGAGGCTAAAACCGAAGATGCCGCTGACGAAGCGACTGACGAAGTCAAAGAAGACAACACCGAAGTTTCTACAACAGAAATCAACGAATAAAAAGATGTAGAATAAGAAAGAGTTCCGCAAGCGGAACTCTTTTGCATTACGAACAATTTGCTGAGTTGTGTTTTAGTAAAATAAGGCTTATATATTTTAGGTCTCAGTTCTATTCAAAAAATGTAGCCAAATAATTGGTTAATTCTTCGTCGTTTTCCTTCGAGAGTTCATAGCGCTCGCCAGCTATGTGAATTCCATCTGCAAGCAAACACTCTTCAAAGGAACCGTCTTTATGATAAATATCTATAGTATATGAAAATCCATCATTATGAGACTCAAATAAATATCTTTTCCCCGGAAAATCATTTATCATATGAACGATTTTATCTATATCTTCTGCATTTGTAACCGTCCTACTAGTATTGAATATCAAAATATCGATGGATGTAACATCTGACCTTTCTATATGTGGCCTGCGCGTTGAATAAAACAGATAACTGCCGCATAGCACCACTACAATACATAATGCTACTACAATTTTTATTACTGTCTTTTTCATAGTATCCCCCCTAATATGATAAAGAATATTTCCATGTATATGTTCTGCCATACTGTGTAAACGTCGGACCACTTGTTTTATATTTTACAACTTGCGTATCTCCACTCCCATTTTTCCCAAGTGCTGAATTCCAGATTTTAATGTATTTCTTATTGTTCGCTATCTTATATCCGTAAACCGTTACACCATGACCTACTTCATCTTTCTTTCCATTTTTATCATAGTAACTTTTAGAAGCAACGTAAATACAGTGTTTTGATTTTATATTGGATTTTATTGAATTCCAAGACATAATATTTGTATAGTCGTGATTTAGATTTGTATAGTTGACCCCATATTTTTGTAACGCCAATTGTACTTCAGCTATATTTGCGCCCGAATTATAACCTATTCCCATCTTATCAGCAACACCAAATGCTGAATAGTTTTTTCCTTTTTCATAATTGATAATGGTTGCACATGACGCTGCCCAACACAAACCATAATTTCCTTGTCCCTTTTTATTGTGTAATTTTAACACCTTCTCGTTATCGTTATTCACAGAAAACTCTTTGGCATATCCATCCGGTCCCATCGTTGGTTTTTCCTTTGGATCAACTTTTACCAGCCCCTCGTTTAACTTGTCGTATTCTGCATTTTTCTGTTCCGCAAAAGACGCTTTAGAAAAAACTTTTAGTTTTTTATTGTTCAAACCTTCTCTTGCAATAACAGTTTTTTATCTGTAATCACTACATTATCCTCTGATTCAGCAATTACATTATAATCATTTCCTTTAGCTTTATCGAATATATCAACATATTCTTTTGAGATAGATATTCCCCATCCTTCAGTAGTCCCAATCAAACTTAATATAAGTTTCACATCT
>JAILQS010000101.1 GCA_024698865.1 Lachnospiraceae bacterium
TTTAATAACTGTTCGCCATTGGCACCCGGAAGGTTGATATCAAGAAGAATCAGATCTGCTTCCGCTTTAAGTATCTCTTTTGCTGTATTTTGAAAGTCACGGATTACCGCGGTCTCATACCCCGCATTTTTCAAAAGCAAGGTGAGTTCCTGACGAATGGACTCATCATCTTCTATAATACAGATTTTACTCATTAAAGTTCTCTCCTCCCATCCCTGCTACGTCATAGCACGCGTACACACCTTACGCGCCAACGAAGCTAAAACCAGTTTTTCTTTTTAAAATAAATGATACTTGTCAGCACAATTGCCACACTTAACACAATTACAACCGGATATCCGTATGTGGTCGTCAGCTCCGGCATATGGGCAAAATTCATTCCATACCACCCGGTAATCAGTGTCAGCGGTGAAAATATACTTGTAATTACAGTCAAAACCGTCATAATCCGATTTTGCTTTATATCAAGATGTGTCTTATACAAATCACGAATCGCTGCCGTATAGTCATGTAGTCCGGTTGACTTTTCTCTCAGCCTGTCTATACGGTCCAATAACATACGAAAATATCGCATGTTCTCATCATCAAAAAAGTTGTTTTCGTTTTCTTCAAATATCTGAGCAATATCTCTTAGCTGCTCATAATGCTCCAGCAACGTCTGAATATTATTGCGAATCAACGCTACCTTTTCCGGTGTTACCGTCTGTCTGTCTGCAATAATATCTGCCTCCATGGCTCTCATTTCTTTTTCGTAATTCTCCAGCATCCGCACATCTCCGATGGTAATCTGGGTCATAAAATCATACACAAATCGCGCAAGACTTGGAAGCTTCCACTTCTTCGTATTCTGAATCGCTCTTGTCAGATTCTTTGCCATATCAGTGTTTTCGATAAATATAATACCTTTTTCATCCAATACAAAGGCAAATTTTTCATCTCTGTCCGGCTGTCCCCTATCCGGAATACAGAATGTCCCTGTTACCGAATCGTAGTTCACATTTGCCTCTGATACGAGGATATCTGCAAAATTTGGTTCAATATCAATTCCCACGTCAAACATCTCTTTTTTCGAGGTCCATTCCTCCTCTGATAAGATTGCTACATAGGGAACAGTTACATTGGCTATTATACTTTCTTCACATTTTTCCAGTACTTCCTTAATCAGATATAATTCCATGAAAACCTCCTTCTTTTAATGTTCTATTATGTTACATTTGCTACTCTCTATAATAACAAAAAAACCTGCCACAAACCAGTTTTTCAACGCGATTTGCAACAGGTTTTCTATTACTGTTGAAGCATCTCCAGTTCTTTGTTAATATCCATCATAATCT
The DNA here is from genome assembly GCA_024698865.1 of Lachnospiraceae bacterium. Classification (GTDB taxonomy): domain Bacteria; phylum Bacillota; class Clostridia; order Lachnospirales; family Lachnospiraceae; genus JAILQS01. The sequence goes on from JAILQS010000101.1 coordinate 1,335, forward strand.
TTGTGAACTGACGTACCATATCTACGTTATTTTCACTGCTGTTGGATACTTCCTGTGTACTTGCTGAGATTTCCTCGCTGCTTGCGGAAAGTGTACTTACCGAATCCACGATTACGCGATTGGCATCTACCATTCTCTCCATCAGCGCTGCCATCTCTGTCGTTCCCGCCATCAATTCTCTTACATTTTGTTCAATGTCTGTGAAACGTTCGGACGCATTGTCTGCAAGTTCTTTCTGTGTATTTGAAATCGTTACACTCTCGTCGACTTTGTTTACTACATCTGTAGCATCAACCACCAGTTTATCGAGAATGCTTGTAATCTGCTCTGTTGCAGATTTGGTCTGTTCTGCAAGTTCTCTGATTTCGTCTGCAACTACTGCAAAACCTTTTCCCGCTTCTCCTGCTCTTGCTGCCTCAATCGATGCATTCAGTGCCAGAAGGTTGGTCTGTGAGGAAATGTTTAAAATCATATCTGTAATCTCACGAACAGACTCGGAACGTTTCTGTAGGTTTGCAGCAGAAATTCTCATCTGTTCTCCCGATTCAATCGCCTGTACTACCTGACCGGTCAAATCCTTCATCGCATGATTACCGGACTCTACACTTTCCTGTGCACTCTGCGTCGTCTCTGTAATCTTACGCGTCTTTTCATTGGTATCTTCTATAATCTGTGCAATAGAGTTTGTCTGATCTGTCTGTTCCATGATGGCATTGGCATTTTCCAAAACACCATCTGAAATACCGCGAAGAGACGCATTCATATTGTCCGTTGCTTCTTCAATCTTAACTACGGTATTCGTTACATCGTCCATTTTACCTTTAACACTTCCGGCAACCTCACGAATCTTAACGGATACTTTCTCATTTTTCTTTGCGTTTTCATTCGCCTCATCAATGGATGTTGTAAAGAATTCTTTCAACATACGGATTCCGCGGAAAATACAGATAGAGAAAATAACAGAAATGATAATCTCAATCATCATATACTCTGCCTGTGCCGCCGGGTCTGCTGCCAGTGCCATAATTGTAATTCCTTTGATCACATTGACTACAAGGTAACAAATCGTAATAATGCGCGTTGCCGAAACGTCCAGTGTTATCATTACACCGATGATTAACGGCATAAGATACGGATACGTCGTATTGGACTCTGAGAGGAACAGCATCAAAAGATATACTACTCCAAACCCAAACGCTACAAATCTGGAATAAATGTATTCACCTCTCTGTTTAAAATACAGAACCGTTCCAATGACATAAACCAGAATCGCTCCGCAAATTGGAATAATACTTTTATATGCTGCCAGTTCAGACGCCATTAACTGTGCAAAACAACCAATTACGGCTCCAAGTGTAATTGCAAGGTGTCCCCAGAATATCAGTTTGTGTGCTCTCACGCGAAGTTGATATTCCAAATCTTTTTCTCTCATGTGAAAATCCCCCTTGATGTTTTTCTACCGAAAACATTTGTCTCCGGATTATTTTCTGTACACTATAATACACGCATTTTAAAAAAAGCACAATCTTTTTTTATTCCATATTCTTTAGTGCTTCCTGAAGAGGAATACGCTTGATTCTCTTATAGTCTATTATCATTACAATAAGATATGCGATAATTACCAGCACAACCATTTTGATATATTCCGAAATTCCTACATACGGAGACAGCCAGCCATCCATATCTTTCATAATTTCATACCAGACCAGTATAATTGCTTTTACACCAAGATAAGCTCCCAAAATTGCAGAAACTACTACCATCCAGGTTGTTGTGAGCATATAAAGAGACGTGATTTCTTTATTTTCATAACCAAGAATCTTTACCATGGAGATAGCTTTCTCGTTGTGTTCAATAATTACCTTTGTCAGCAGATAGATTAGAATCGCTGCAAATATCATACATGCCACTTTAAAATAGTCCATATATCCGCCCATCGAATGATCTAACTGTCTTGAAATCTTAGTGATATCTTCTGCCGATATAGTTGTTGCAATATAGTCTTCTGATATGTCTGTAATCTCTTCATCCGAAAGAAAACCGTTAAAATATTCCTTTGGATGGTCAAAGACAGTACGGAACGTATCTATATTCATAAATACGGTAACGGCGCCCATATAATCATAGATTCCTGCAATCCGGAATGTATACTCATCATAGGTGTATTTCTCGGATAATGTAACGCTATCTCCTTTTTTTAGATGAAATTTTTCTGCATAGGAAGAAGAAATCATAACTTCCGGTGTTTCGTCTTCTTTTGTTTTTTTCAATCCTGCTTTTATATATTTACTGTCTTTTTCGACTCCGTATACCGTCACACTTTCCCCAACTCGTATTCCTGATGTGGTGACCAGTGTGGTAACCGCAAATTTTTCTGCAGCTTTCCTTTCTGTCGTAATCTCTTCTCCGTCTTTGTCTACTGTCTGTTTTAATATGTACTGGTACTTTGCAAACATCTGATCTACTGCATGTTTCTGATAATGTTCCAAAGTAGACGGCATCCCAAATGCAAACGACAGCAACAGCATCACAAAAAAGATTCCCACAAATAGAACCAGATAGTTTGGGAGATTTTGTAGCATAATGCGTAGCCGGAATCGTCGGAAAAACTTAAATTTTGGCAGGCGAAGCGCCTTTTTATTTCTGCTGGTTTTTAGTTCGTGACGCAGAAACTGTAACGGTGTCAATCGCAATTTATAATAAATGACAACATAATTAATAATCAGTACCAGAATGACCGGAATAACGGTTGTTCTTATAAATGCTTCATAATACCAGACGGTTTCATAGGCTGGCAAACTGTAACTGTTATAATACATTGCTACCACTACATTTTTGAAAAACGTATATCCAAGCACATTTCCAAGCAGTGCAGCAAATAATGTAACAAGGAGTGGCATTGCCATATAATGCCGTATCAGTTCTCCCTTCGTGTAGCCGGAAGCCCGGAGTGTTCCTATGACAGATGCCTCCTTTGTAATTGTACTGTTAACTGTAATTGCGAATACAAATGCAAGTACGATGACAAGAATATAGAGCAGAACGCCACCCATTGCTTCATCTGATCCCATATCTTCCGGTGCAAAATTAATTGCCTGGTTGCTATAGCGTGGAATGTAATCTTCCAGTTCCATATCAGCTTTTACCGTCTGTGTCACCAAGGCTTCCATAAAATCGTCTGCATATTTTTTCTCCTGCTTCTCATCAGAAGGCTCATTTCCATATTTCCATGCGTAATTGTAGTGAAGTTTGGATTCTATACGTTCAAAACCTTCCTCCGTAACTAAACCGACGTCAAATGTAAGTGCGTCAAACATGCTGTCTGTATTATGTTCATGTAAAGTACTGTAATCAGACAGTGCAATCAGCCCGGTAATTACGTATTCTTTTCCACCGGCATACATCACATCTCCGACTTTTTGTTCGCTGTTGTCTGCATGCATACGGTCGATTGCAATCTCATTTTCTGTCTGTGGCAGACGCCCTTCTAAAACACAGGCACGATTTACAGCCTCACGTACTTTATAAACACGTATTCTGTTGTTAGCAGTGTTCTTATTCGCCGGTTTTTCCTGTGTATTCTTATAAAAGTTTTCATATATAGTTACCGGGTATGCCCGCAAATCAACATTTTTGCCGCTTGCAATTTCAGCAAGTTCTTTTTCACTCGCTTTCTTGGACAATTCAAAATGTCCATCTTCCAGATTGTACTCGTTCTTTCCATTTTCAAAAGCCTGCAGCATACTATAATTTGCCACGTACATCCCTGCGACAAATCCAATTGTCAACGCTAAAAAAACAAATATTACGATGTATTTACGCCATTCCCCGATAAACTGTCTTATTATCCGTCTACGAAGCGGATTACTCTGATTTTTTTTCTTCATGTCCGCTGTTCCTTTCTACCATTCCAAATCTATCGCAGAAATCTTTTCCGTATTGCGTTCATTCTTTCTTACTATTCCATCACGCAGTTTTATAACATGGTCTGCCATGTGTCGGATTTCTTCATTATGTGTCACCATAATAAGTGTATTTCCGTATTTTTGGTTAATATCTTCAATTAATTTCAGCGTCTCTTTGGATGTGTTATAGTCCAATGCACCGGTCGGCTCATCACAAAGCAATATATCCGGGTTCTTTACAATTGCACGTCCGATAGAGACTCTTTGCTGCTGCCCACCTGACAACTGATTTGGCAGTTTGTGCCTGTGTTCATATAATCCCAGCGTATGAATCAGTTCGTCCACATCCAGCGGATGTTCCGACAAATACGCTCCGACCTCGATATTTTCTTTTACATTGAGATTTGGGATCAAGTTATACATTTGGAACACATAGCCCAGATGCTTTCTTCTGTAAGCTGTCAGTGCCTTTTCTCCCATATCTTCCAGTTTGTCACCGTTAATGGAAATGTATCCACTGTCTGCACTGTCGATTCCTCCAATGATATTCAGCAAGGTAGACTTGCCGGAACCGGACGGTCCAAGAATCACACAGAATTCGCCTTTGCTGATGGTCAGGTTTAATCCACAAAGTACTTCCTGTCTTGTGTCTCCCTTTCCAAATCCTTTTCTTAAATCTGCAATTTCCAAAAAATATTTTTCTCTTTCTGACATAGTAAACCTCCTAGCTTCAAGTCTCACACACGCTTATTTTGCTGAAATTACCGCCATTTGAACAAACTCTTTTTTTCATATGGCTCTGATTTGATATTTAATATCTCATATCCGATATTTTTCACTGCCTGTTTCAGGCTGTCTTCTTTTATCTCCTGTTCTGTTAAAAATGAGCAGGTTCCCTTCCGGAAAGATGCCTTGACTTTCTTTGCATCCGGGATTTCTTTTCGTATCAATTCTTTCATATGTGCTTCACACATTTCACAAGCCATACCATCGATTCCGATTGTAACACTTGTCATTTCTATCATCCTCCTATACATGTT
>JAILQS010000126.1 GCA_024698865.1 Lachnospiraceae bacterium
CAATGCAATTCAGGACGTCGAAGCAGCTATGAAGGGTATGTTAGACCCTGTATACGAAGAGAAAGTAATCGGTCATGCAGAAGTAAGACAGACATTCAAAGCTTCCGGTATCGGAACGATTGCCGGTTCTTATGTATTGGACGGTAAGATTGTCCGTGGCTGTAAAGTTCGTATTACCCGTGAAGGGGAGCAAATCTTTGAAGGTGATCTTGCATCCCTGAAACGTTTCAAAGATGACGTAAAAGAGGTTGCTTCCGGATACGAATGTGGTCTTGTGTTCGACGGATTCAATGATTTAAATGAATTAGACCAGGTTGAGGCATATGTAATGGAAGAAGTGCCAAGATAATCGGTCGGGAAAGAGGCTATCATGCGCAAAAACAGTATAAAAATTACAAGAATTAATGGGGAAGTGCAGAAGGAATTAGGAAAAATCATTTCCTTTGAACTAAAGGATCCAAGAATAAATCCTATGACTTCGGTTGTTGCCGTTGAAGTTGCTCCGGATTTGAAAACTGCCAAAGCCTATATCAGTGTGCTTGGAGATGAAGAGTCCAGAGATAATACGTATAAAGGGCTTAAGAGTGCAATGCCTTTTATACGCAGTCAGCTTGCCAAATCCATTAATTTGAGAAATACACCGGAAATCAAATTTATCATGGATCAGTCCATTGAGTACGGTGTAAATATGTCAAAGAAAATTGATGATATTAATAAAGAAAAAGATTCGGAATAGAATGGAGTTTTTGTATGAATTTTAAAGGAAATTCAATTTCTGAAATAATAGCAGATGCGAAAAATATCGGTATTGCCGGACATGTGCGTCCGGATGGTGACTGTATCGGATCTTGTCTTGGATTGTACAGATACATAAAGGATAATTATGCAGATGTTAAGGTTTCCGTATATCTGGAGGAAGTACCAAACGCATTTGGTTGTTTGGAGGATGCAAAGGATATCCATACTTCCTTTGGAGTAAAGGAACCGTTTGAACTGTTTATTGCCCTGGATTGTGGGGATGAGGAGCGTCTTGGAAAAGCACGCCAATTATTCCAAAATGCAAAGAGAACGTTCTGTGTGGACCATCATATCAGCAATATCGGATATGCAGATACGAATTATGTGGTTGGTGGATACAGTTCTACCAGTGAATTGCTTTACTGGCTTATGGAAGATGGCAAAATCAGCAAAACGTGCGCAAGTGCATTATATGTTGGTATTGCACACGATACGGGACTGTTTCGACATTCTTGTACGACAAAGCAGACGATGCTTGCAGCCGGCAATCTCATAGATAAAGATATTCCATTTTCACAATTATTGGATGATACATACAGTAAAAAGACGAACGTGCAAAATCAGATTATGGGACGTTGTCTGTTGGAAAGTCTTGTTTTGTTTGATGGCAAAGTGATTGCATCCGTGCTTACCGGAGATATGATGGATTTTTATGGAGCAACCGATTCGGATCTGGAAGGTATTATTGACCAGCTCAGAGTGACAGAGGGCGTCGAAGTAGCGCTTTTGATTCACCAGTTAAAAACACAGGAATACAAAGTAAGTATGCGTTCCAACGGTGACGTAGACGTAAGTAAGATTGCAGCTTTGTATGGTGGTGGCGGTCATGTGAAAGCAGCCGGCTGTACTATGGGTGGTTCTTATCATGATATTATTAATAATATTACAGAGCAGATTGAAGCGCAGCTTATGAACAACAATTAGCAGTGCGAAATTTAGAGGACAATTATGAACAACAAATAGCAGTGCGAAATTTAAAGGACAATTAGGAACAACAATTAGCAACGCGAAGTTTAGAGGACAATTAGGAACAACAATTAGCAGCGCGAAATTTAGAGGAAACCATGGATGGAATTATTATAATCTTCAAAGAGAAGGGATTTACTTCTCATGACGTAGTTGCAAAACTACGAGGCATTTTAAAACAAAAGAAGATTGGTCATACCGGAACCCTGGACCCTGATGCGGAAGGGGTTCTTCCTGTTTGCCTTGGAAAAGGTACAAAAGTGTGCGACCTTTTGACCAATCATTCAAAAGAATATCATGCCGTATTAAAACTTGGAATAAAGACCGATACACAGGATATGACCGGAGCGATTCTTGAGGAAAATACCGTAATGGCAGATGAGGACACCATCCGTCAGACGATTATGGAATTTGTCGGTTCGTACGATCAGATTCCGCCAATGTATTCGGCTTTGAAGGTCAACGGGAAAAAATTATATGAAATCGCCCGCGAAGGAAAAACAGTAGAACGAAAAGCGCGGCGGGTTACCATTAATCATATCCGGATAGAAACGGTGGATATGGCGAACAACGAAATCACATTTCTTGTGGATTGCTCCAAAGGAACCTATATCCGCACGCTTTGCGAGGATATCGGTAATAAACTTGGCTGTGGCGGATGTATGAAATCGCTGCTACGGACAAGAGTGGGCGATTTTACATTGGAAGACAGCATAACTTTGACGGAAGTACAGAAAAAGAGAGATGAAGGCACGGTTATGGACGCCGTAATGTCTATCGACAGCGTCTTTATGGAAATGCCGGAAGCAAAAGTGTTATCTGCCGGTATGAAATTTTTAAATAACGGAAACAGTCTGAAACTGTCCTACCTCAGTAGTAGTGCATCGGCAGACGAATTGATGCAAGCGGAACAAATCCGCATTTATAATGAGAGGGACGAGTTTAGTGCCATTTATAAATATGATGATAAACAGCGTATGTTCGTACCGGAGAAGATGTTTCTTTCATAGAAATACCGGTAACAGGGAACACAGTAGAGGTTATTAAGATGAAATATATTACAAATCAGGAGGCCAAGCTTTTGCAAAGCGTTGTGACGCTCGGCAAATTTGATGGCGTTCATGTCGGTCACAGAAAGTTAATCGAATATGCGATGGCGCAAAAAGAAAAAGGGTTGCAAAGCGTTGTGTTTTCTTTTTTATTTCAGGGAAATAATCTTTTGATAAAAGATGGAACCGATATGATTTACACCGAAAAAGAGAAATACAGAGTGCTTGGAGAAATGGGAGTGGATGTGTTCTGGTCCTATCCCTTTGATAAAAACTGTATGCAAATGGAAGCTGAAGAGTTTGTGGAAAAAGTGCTGGTAGGCAAAGTCGGAGCAAAAGAAATTGTAGTGGGAAATGATTTTCATTTTGGGCGTCAAAGAAAAGGCGACGTTGCCCTTTTGAAAAAATTAGCTGATCAATTCGGTTATACGGTAACATCCCTTGATAAGGTAAACTACGAAGGAGAGCCGGTAAGCAGCACACGAATCCGTGGACTGATTAAAAACGGCGATATGGAAACCGTGAATCAACTGCTAGGAAAACCATACCACATTACGGAGACAGTGGTACACGGAAGACAGATAGGAAGAACACTTGGGATCCCTACAATAAACATGGTGCCGCAGACAGGTAAACTTCTGCCACCAAACGGCGTCTATGCATCGACGACCATGATAGATGGCAAAGCTTATGCAGGAATCACCAACATCGGCGTAAAGCCAACGGTAGGGTCAGATAGCGTAATTGCCGAAACCCATATCTTTGATTTGAACCGGGATTTGTATGATCAGGAACTGACGGTTTCACTTTACAAATTCCAGCGAAAAGAACAGAAATTTGGCTCAGTGGAAGAGTTGAAACAGACAATGGAACAGGATTGTAGGGCATCAAGAGAATATTTTTCAAAAGAATTATTCTCAAGAGAAACATTCTCTTAGAATGTTTCTCCTAGAGCGTATCTCTTAGAATGTTTCTCTTAGAACGTATTTCTAAGAGTGTTTCTCTTAGACTACGTATCTTAAGATTCCTTAATGTTTCACTTACTATAAAAATAGCCAGGGAAGTAACCAATCTCTGGTAGGGAGACGTTCTCACTTGGACGTATCAATAGCGGACACTAAACTCAAACAAAATTTTCGTTAAGTGCCGATTGATACGTAACACTCCCTACAGAGTTTCGTTACTTCCCTGGCTTTTCATTTGTAGCAGTTGAAGTAGAACGCTAAATGAGAGTCATTCGCTAATCAGGAAATATAAACGTTATGAGGCATTATCGTAATATGCCAATACGGTAAAAACACCTACAGACATAGGTGAGAAGTACAGATAACACTTTTAACATAAAGAATTCTCGAACGTACAGAGTTTTAAAAAGCTTACAAGAAAGTTCATCATTCAAGAAGTGGACTTATCGGGATTCGGAAGAAAGATGCCTAAACAAAGCAAACTTGCCAAAAAAGGCACAGAAAGCAAGTCTTGGAAGTAGCCGGGATTCGGAAGAAAGATGCCTAAACAAAGGAAACTTGCCAAAAAAGGCACAGAAAAGCAAGTCTTGGATTTTTACGTAGAGAGAATCATTCACCTTTCGAAAACTATACAAGCCACGAGATTTCCACCGCTTTCGAAGAGAACGTCATTTACTAGTTGGAAATATACAAGCCACGAAGCATTACCATTTTACGTAGAGAGTATCAATCACCAGTTGGAAACTATACAAGCCACGACGCTACTACCGTTTTACGTAGAGAGTGTTATTCACCAATCGGTACTTAACGAAAACGAAGTTTGAGTTTAGTATCCGCTATTGGTGAATTCGAGCGAGAGCGTCTCTCGGAGTGAAATGGTAGTAGCTCGTGGCTTATATAGCCAGCAACTATTGGTGAATTCGAGCGAGAGCGTCTCTCGAAGTAAAATGGTAGTAGCTCGTGGCTTATATAGCCAGCAACTATTGGTGAATTCGAGCGAGAGCGTCTCTCGGAGTAAAATGGTAGTAGCGCGTGGCATTTATATGGTATGCAACGATATGTGAATCCAAGCGAGAGCGTCTCTCGAAGTGAAAAGGTAGAAGCCCGTGGCATATATAGCGTGGCATATTTGTTTTTGAATATAGTTGACTACATAATTTTTTTTGTTATAATTACAAATTGCTACGACGCATCTTTTCATGAGATACCTCGCGTTCTTTAGTTAAGAATATTATTATGACTAATAATAGTTGAGGAGTGAATGAGATTTGCCATCGTAGAAATGTGTTTGCGGGGAGTGTAATATGGTCGTCGCAGATAAGAAGGGAAGTTAAAAATGAGAAACAATTTAAAGAAGATGATACATTACTATAAGCCATACAAGGGCATTTTTTTTGCGGATTTATTCTTCGCATTTTTATCGGCAATGGTGGCGCTTTGTATACCGCTGGTGGTTCGCTTTGTCACGTCCGATTTGATTTATCGAAAGCCGGAAGAAATCCTTCACGGTATTATCTACGTTGCCCTGTTTTTAGGCTTTTTGATGGTAATTGATTTTATAAGCAAGTACTTTGTGGGAAACTACGGACATGTTATGGGAGCAAAAATAGAATACGACTTGAGAGCGGAGATTTTTGCACACATGCAGGAAATTTCATTTTCTTTTTATGACAATGCAAAAGTAGGAAAACTTATGAGCAG
>JAILQS010000176.1 GCA_024698865.1 Lachnospiraceae bacterium
GTAATGCCTCTTTGGCGTCCGCTTTTGCTTTGGACGTAGAGGTGATATAACTGGTTACGACAGACACTGCAAGGGGAATTGCAGCGATAAGCAGCATAAGGACAACAAGTTTAGACTTTATGCTGTTCAATTGAAGTAATGTTTTTTTTGAAGTGTTTTTCTTTACAGTACTCATTTTTTTCTCCTTTTTTCTATAATCAAGACTGGTTTTAGTCTTGTAGTTTGTCTTGGTTGACTACAATTGCAGGAAATCGGTTTCCGACAATTGCAGACAACGTTTGCTATTCTATACCCGGTGGTAAGCACCAGGTCAACAAATAATCTATATAAAAAACGGATGATATGTGTTGAAAACCAAATGTAGGGAAGAATTGGATTTTACAAGAGCAAGAGTGGGGAATACAGGGAAATAGACCTAATATTTATAAAAAATATTGACAAATCATGTCAAAAGTAATAAGATTTTGATATGAAGTATACCCATAATAAGGAAACCAAGAAGAAAGATGGTTTTGTAAATACGAAGGTAAAAGCATATGGAACTGCAGATGCGATTCAGGAAAAAGCGTATACGGTATACGTTACTTTAACACATTAGAATTGAACAAGGTGAGAGATATTCTCTCACCTTTGTTAGTTGGGAGTAAAAATGAAGAAAACAATATTAATAGTGGCGATGTCACTTTTTTTTATGGTGGGATGCACCAATGTAAAGTTACAGGAAGGTGAACCTGAAGTTGATAAAAGCATATCGTTTGATAAAACCGAAGATGTCAGTGGTATAGAAAAGAAGATATCTGAGACCCCGGACGGAGTCGTTAAATTTCTGACAGAAGAATTGGGCGGATTAAATATTGTTACTATGAATTCTTTGGATGAGGATATCGTATTAATCACTATGTGTGATGATGATTGTCTTGAATACAAGTATAAAATACTGGATTTAAAAAATCAGAAATTAATACGGGAATTAAAAGGTGGTATGCGCGGTGAATACGATGTTTACCGTTATGAAAATTATATTGTGCTTCAAAACAAGTTGAATCAGGTGATCATTCTGAATAAGGATTATTCGCATAATACAGAATTTACCGTGGATAGAAAGCTGATGACGGAGCACACTCCTTTTTGTGTTAGTCCTTCAAATCAAAAAGTTTATTTCATTTCGTACGATGGCGAGGATGATACGGCCTCAGCTTTTCTGTATTCTGTGGACTATTCCGGAGACGACATAGAATTATTATTAACTATGCATGATGACGGAGAGGAAGTATTTGATTTTTCAAAAATGATGTGTTCTTATGATGAGAAGGAATTGTATTACATTGGAGATTATTTTCCAAACAGAGACAAAGATTCACAATCAGAGTATTGTGTAGGTACCTTTGGGTTGGAAAGCAAAGAGCTTAGTATGCAGAAGGCTCCAAATTACTACAAATTAGCACAAGGTGTTTGTGGTGGATTATGGGGAATCGGATTGGATAATCAAGGTGACACCTATGACGGTAAGATGTACTATAAACCGCTAAATGGAGAGATGACTTTTGTTACAATCAAAAACCATGAAGACTATGACTGGGTGCTTGAGTTTTTTTACCGGGAAGAGCCGGTTGCGCTCACATTAAAAAACAGTGAAGATGCCACTACAGGTGCTTTAAATGGGTGTGATATTGATGTCTATAATCTGAACACCGGAAAGTACATTGGAAGTGCACATACAGAAAGTGTTCTTTATGAGAATGAGTTGTGCTATATAAGTTGTCTAGGTGGATGTTTAGATATAAATTTTAATAGTGAAACATCCGAGAGAAAGATAATTTTTACACCGATAAACTGGAGCAATGAATAAAGGGAGAGAGTATAAAAATGAAAAGAATTAAGAAAATTATTGCATGTATGGTTATGATGAGTTTGGTGTTTACACTGGCAGGATGCAGCAAGGAGAAAGCGAACACCAGAGTAAAAGAGGAAATGGAGGAGATGACGCAGGAAGAAGATAAAGGGGAATCATCGGATGAGAATATGTTTGATGATGAGGAAATAGAGGAAGATGAAAATCAGAAGCAGTATTATCAGGAGTGGGGAGTTGACATTGACAGCCCGGAACATGAAATTACAATGCAGGGGGACATACTGGAAATACCTGTTACGTTTAGTTGTGTAAATACGGATATGAATTCCGGTTTTTTGGTTTGTCTGGACGGAGTGATTCAGAAGTATTCCATTGATGAAGAGAGTGAAAAGAAGTATTTATGTGAGTTTCATTGCAATGATGGTGAAGAAAAGAAGATGAGCCTTAAATTGACACCAGAGTTTATAAAGAATGGGGAGGACCACGAACTTTTAATTTGTACAGTTTATGAGCCGGGCTACCGGTTGGAGGATGAAACAAGATCCTACGGCAACTATTTTCACTTTTCTCCGATAGATGCATGGACGGTTCATAAAGACGTGCAGACTGAAGAAATCGAAGCTTCAGAGGAAAGTATTGCAAAGAATGTTCCAATAGATAAGGATATTTTTTCGCTATATATTCATAAAAATGCAGACGGAACAGAGAGAAATCAGCTGGAAAATCAGTTTGTTTCTATATTTATGCAGGATAATCAGGAAACAGATATTATTGATGCAAAGAAAGATTTTCAGATTGTGTTTGCCGGCGGAGAGAGTCAGTTATATAAGGTATGTGTATTTGTAAATAACGAAATCCAGCCTGCATTTGATGGTGAAGAATATGCATATGTAAAAACGGATGGAACGACCATGGCAACGTTAGATGTCTCCTTAGCACATTTAGATTTTGACAATCTGAGTCCTATGTATGTATTGTATATTCCGGTGGAAGCAGGAGAGGAAAATGTGCTGGATGGTTCAAAATGTGTGTCTGTTAGAATGGGGGACTAGAGATGCTAAAGGTGAGTGGAATATACAAGAGTTATGGAAAGCAACAGGTATTAAACGATGTATCTCTGGAATTTGAAAACGGAATATATGGCCTTTTAGGCGCAAATGGTGCTGGAAAAACCACCTTACTAAATATTATTTGTGGCATACTAAAACCGGAGCAGGGAGACATTCTTTTTGATGGAACAAGCATTCAGAAGGAGATTCGTAACTATTATGAAGTACTTGGGTATATGCCACAATACGCTACATACTATCCAAATTATACAGCAAAGGAATTCTTGAAGTATATGTGCGTATTAAAAGGGATTCCGAAAAGGGAACAAAAAGAGATTATTGAGGGTCTTTTGGAAAAGGTGAATTTGAAAGATACCGGTAAAAAAACAATAGGCAGTTTTTCAGGAGGAATGAGACAACGGCTGGGAATAGCTCAAGCATTGTTGAATAATCCAAAGATTCTGATACTGGATGAACCAACGTCAGGTCTTGATCCAAAGGAGCGGATTCGGTTCAGAAACTTGATTTCTGAAATCGGTGCGTCGCGTATTGTTATTATGGCAACACATATTGTGCAGGACATTGCCTCCATTGCGAAAGAAGTAATTATATTGGATAAGGGCAATGTGGTTGCACAGGACACGCCACTAAGACTGGTTGAAAGTGTAGAGGGAAAAGTATTTCAAATTAGCGTACCGGAGTCGAAAAAAGAGGAAGTCATGAAAAATGGGGTAAGAAACCTGTTTTTTGAAAACGACAATTGTTTTATGCGTATCGTGTCAGAGGAAAAAATGGAAAATGCACAGCCGGTGGATGCAGATCTGGAAGATGTGTTTTTCTACTACACAGACAGAGAGGGTAGCTAAAATGTTGTTATACGAAGAAATTAAGAAGACGTTTAAAAACCGATTTGTCTGGGGAATCATTCTTGTTGGTCTGATATTTAATACTATTATTTCTCCCACAATAAATGCTACCATTGCAAATATGATTATCCCCAATCCGCGTAACATCATCCATAGGATTAAATACTCCAAGACCGTTCCATTAAACCATGTATATCTGAATTCATCCACATAGTAAAGTGGTAAATTCCACCCTTCTAGACCGTAGCGCAGCCCGAAACAGGTGATATCCATTACACTAAATAGTATTGCGCAAAAATAAGATGCAAGTATACACGCTATCAGTTTTATTCGTATAACCTTTTTCCACCCTATATGTGTTGTCCTGATAAGCTTCTCCATTTCTCCGGTCTTATCTTTAAATACCGCGAAAATACAAATTGCGATGGCAATAATTACGCCAAACAAAGTAGAATAGTCGTAGGAAAATAAACCATCCCAACCATACCAGTCATAAAAACAAGAGATACTCCGACTCTTATAATCGTAGGTAGTATCCCGCTTTAATTTCTGGTACAGTTCCTCAAAAATATTATAATCTCCTGCAAAATAACCGGAATAATAGCGGGAATCATATTGTGTACTGTAGGTTCCTTCGTCAAAAACAGGCTTAAGCATTTTATATTTCTTTATGACATATTGTACTTTCTCGTTGGTAATTTCCCCTTTTATCTCCTGATACACATCTGAATACCCGTTAATGTCCGTAGGTG
>JAILQS010000016.1 GCA_024698865.1 Lachnospiraceae bacterium
TACTTAACATGCGTATATATAAGATATGTACGCATGTACTCGTTACGTAATAATCAAATGTGAAGGAGGACAAAAGTATGCTTAAAATTATTTGCGGAGAAAAAGGAAAAGGAAAAACCAAAATACTTCTTGAAAAAGCAAACGATGAGGTGAAGACAGCCGAGGGGAACATCGTTTTCTTAGACAAGACAAATGAACATATGTGCGAGTTAGTGCGCGATATCAGGCTGATAAATGTAAAAGATTTCTTTATAGATTCTTTTGAGCAGTTTATCGGCTTTATTTGTGGAATTATTTCTCAGGATAATGACCTGGAAACCTTATATTTGGATAATTTCTTGAAGCTTACCTGTGGTAACAAGTATTCTCTGATAGAATATTTTGGCAACCTCGATAAAATTGCCTCCAAATGGAATCTTGATATTATAGTTAGTATTTCAGTGAACCAGACCGAGATTCCGGACGAATTTCAGAAGGATATTATTGTAGCACTTTAAGTATTACAATTTTTGAATATGTACCCTCTTTACTGTATTTTTCGGTAAAGAGGGTTTTTATAATTTTATGGGATAGTTGTCGAAACATTCCCGTATCATTATAAACGAAGTTTAAGTATTTTCATTATCGATTCTGCCAAAAAACGTGCAGGCATACAGTCCGCAGATTCCGACGATGCCATAAATGATTCTTGAAAGAATGCTCATATCGCCAAAGAGAACCCGCACCAGATCAAATCCGAAGAAACCAATAAGTCCCCAGTTGATAGCTCCGATAATTACAAATAGTAAAGCAATATAATCGATTGTTTTCATAGCTGCCTCCTTTTTTATATATTATTTCTAAAAATGGATAAGTTATTCATATGGTTTGATTAATTTTTCACTCTTTAAAATGAAACGAAAAAAACGTATAATAGATAGGAGTAATGCAAAGGAGAGATTTGAATGGCTAATCGCTCACAAAATAAAGTTGTGAAAATGCGTCATCCGTTTCAGATAAGTGCCAGTTCTATTTTTGTGCTTATAATCGCAATCTATATGATTGTACTGACAATTAATTATGTGACCAAAAAGCACATCAGCATTTATGAAGTAATTGAAACTACTATTTCGGATGACAATCGGTTTAAGGGATTCATTCTAAGGGATGAAACCGTATATTATGCAGACGAAGCCGGTTATCTCAATTATTATATTGGAGATAGTGTTCGCGCTGCCAAAAATGAAACGATATATTCTGTTGATGAGACAGGTAATTATTATGATATTCTTAGCTCCGTAGATGAGCCGGAGAATGAGGATGGCTCAGAAGAAGACAAAGACACGGTGCAAAAGGATTCACCTTCGGGAACCGTGAATGATAATATGATTACAATTCGAAATGAGATTGCATCTTTTCGTGAGAATTATTCCAACAGTCATTTTGGAAATGTAAAAGAATATCGATACAATATTGAAAATGCAATGATGTATGCGTCCAATGAGGAACGACTGAATACACTGCGTACAATTTTAAAAGAAGACAACCATAAGTCCTTACATACCGTTAAAACCGAAGGTAGCGGGATTGTCAGTTATACGTATGACGGCAATGAAGGTATGTCCCGGGATAACATCAAAAAATCGCTTTTTACGGAAGCTACGGACGACAAACAGGAACTTAGGATTTTGGATGGCAAGCCTTGCCAGAAAGGGGCACCCGTTTATAAAATGATTAATTCCGAACAGTGGTCTGTCGTGATTATGCTCAATGAAAGTCAGTATAAAAAAGTGAAAGATCTCGAGTATGTAAGGGTGCGACTGAGCAAGATTAATATTTCCATGAATGCAAAGATTGACTTGTTTGAGAAGGATAATACATGGTTTGCAGAACTGAGTATGGATAAATATCTGATTCATTATGCCGGTGACAGACATATCGATCTGGAACTGGAACTCGGATATGCAAAGGGTCTCAAAATTCCGGTATCTGCAATTCTTAAAAAGAAAGTTGCAATTGTACCTGAAGATTTTGTCGCAAACACGAATGGAGAGCCATCTGTTGTAAAACAGTATCTTGACGACAGCGGTGAAGTCAAATATGATGTAATACCGGTATCGGTATACAAGAGGGAAGAGGATACGAGCAGTGTATGTATTTATTCCGATGCACTAAAAAAAGGAGATACACTCATAGAACAGACATCCGGAAAGACCTGTATGTATGAAGAAAAGACGACAAAACTCGAGGGCGTGTACAATGTCAACAAAGGATATGCCGTTTTTAAGGTAATTGAAAAACTGTATGAGAATAATGAATATGCAGTTGTAAATTCCGACACAGCCAATGGTCTTTCTACCTATGATCACATTGTGTTAAACAGCGAGACGATTTCCGAATCCGATATTATTAATGACTAAGGGAGGCAATACAATTGATTAAAGAAAATATGACACTTGTCGAAGCTAATATAAGAAAAGCCTGTGAAAAAGCCGGCAGAAAGAGGGAAGAGGTTACTTTAATATCTGTCAGCAAGACAAAACCGGTACCACAACTTTTAGAAGCACTGGATGCCGGAGCGACGGATTTTGGAGAAAATAAAGTACAGGAATTGTGTGATAAAATAGAGACAATTACCCAGCCGGTAAATTGGCATATGATTGGACATTTGCAAAGAAATAAGGTAAAATATATAGTTGGAAAGGTTAAATTGATTCACTCTGTAGATTCGCTCAGACTTGCGTCACAAATACAGGAGGAATCAGCCAAAAGAAATATAATTTCATCTATTCTTATCGAAGTAAATGTTGCAAAAGAAGATACGAAATTTGGTGTTATGCCGGAAGAAACAGAGGAACTCATTCGTGAGATTTCCCGATTCCCAAACGTTAGAATTAAAGGTCTTATGACCATAGCACCATTTGTAGATGATCCGGAAGATAACAGACAATATTTTCGTGCATTAAAGGCGTTATCAATTGACATCAAAGGCAAAAACATTGATAATGTTTCTATGGATGAATTGTCCATGGGCATGACTGGAGATTACACAGTAGCAATCGAAGAAGGCGCAACGATGGTTCGCGTTGGAACAGGTATCTTCGGAGAAAGAAATTATAACATTTAATTAATAAGAAATTGTAATTTATAACCGTATACGGTGGAAAGAGGAGAAATATGAGCCTAATTAATTCAATTTTTAGTTTTTTGACACTGAATGATGAGTACGATGACGAGAACGAAATGGGCGATTTCGTCAATGACTTTGAAGAACCTGAGGAGCCGAGAGTATCCAGAAGAGAAGAAAGACGTCAAAAGAAAGAAGAAAAGGCCGAGGTGAGAACCAGTCGTTTCCGCAAAGTACAGGAAGCAGAAGAAGAGGAGACACCGGTAAGAACAGAACGTCCGTTACGTTCGGTACGTCAGCCAAGCAAGATTGTGCCGATTCATACAATGCAAAATGGCATGGAAGTTACCGTCGTTAAACCGACTTCTTTTGAAGATTCACAGGATATTTGTGATTATCTTTTGACCGGTCGCATTGTTGTAGTTAACTTAGAAGAATATGATAGAGACGAATCACAGCGTGTTATGGATTTCTTATTTGGCTGCATTTACGCAATCAATGGAAAATTACATCAGATTTCAAGATACATTTTTATTTTCTCACCGGATACCATTGATATTTCAGGAGATTATCTTAACAGCATTATTCCTAGCGTAGAGTTTGGAGTACCTACGATCAACAAGGAGTACTAGATGGTAACACTGTTTTATAAAACCTTTTATACTTTTTGCATGGTATTAGAGGTGCTTGTGATAATTTATATGATAACAGGCTGGTTTAGCCAAGAGTCATATTTTCGTAAGAGATTAAGTGATTTATTAGAACCGGCGTTACAACCGGTTCGTTTTCTTGTAAAACATTCTATTTTCCAAATGAGAAATATCGATGTTGTGCCGATTATCACAATCATAATTCTTACATTCTGCGAAGGTTTTGTATATCCGTTTATTTGATATTTATAAGCCGGTAACAGAAGGTGAAAAGCAGGAGAACTAATTTGAAGAATAAAGGAATACAGAAGCAGTCCAAGGAAGATGCTTTGTTCTTAAAGCGAATGGAAGATCTTTCTGAAAAATCGGAACGAACCTACAGTTATGTATATTCTGATTTTTTGAATCTGAATGAACAGGCATTGTTTCTGGATGCAATAAAGGAAGGGTTTTATGCCGGATATTCCTTTGTCGGTGGACATGACAGTGCAGAAAGGAAGATCATCCGCTTTGAAGCAAAAGAGGTATATGATATGCCGGCGGAACCGATTGACTGCATCAAAATACAAAGAGCCAACGAAAAATTTGGAGACAAACTTACACATAGAGATTACCTTGGGACAATACTTGGACTTGGAATTGATCGTTGTAAAATTGGCGATATTCTGATTGATGAGGATGTCGCCTTTGTTTTTGTAAAAAAGGAAATATGTGATTTTATCTGTTCTAACCTGGAACGGGTGAAACATACAAGTGTAAAAGCCGGATTGGTCAATTTTGAAGAAATGAATTTTAAAGTAAAGATGCAGACGGTAACAGGTACGGTTACCTCCATCCGGTTAGATGCGATTATCGCCTTATTTGCCAAAATATCAAGAAGTAGTGCTTCCGGATATATTGCGGCCGGAAAGGTTTTTGTAAACGGCAGATTGATTACGTCAAACAGCTATTCTTTAAAGGAACAGGATATCGTCTCGGTTCGTGGAATCGGACGATTTGTGTATTCCGGTGTCTTGGGAGAAACAAGAAAGGAAAGACAGCGGATTCAAATAGAAAAATATATTTAGGAGGAGTATATTATGTTAACACCGGTAGAATTTAAAACTACAGAATTTAAACTTGGCAGAGGCTACAAAAAGCAGGAAATGGACGAGTTCTTGCAGAGTCTCTTTACGGATTATGAAACCTTATACAATGAAAATATGGAATTGAAAAATAAGGTTCAGACGTTAAGCGACGGTTTACAGTATTACAAAGGTCTGGAGAAAACACTGCAAAAGACATTGATTGTTGCGGAAAAGACTGCAGAAGAAACCAAAGGGGCATCTGTTTTGAAAGCAAATGCAATCGAACAGGAGGCACAGGTTAAAGCGAATGAAATTGTTGGAAATGCGAAAGCTGAGGCCAATAATATTTACAATCAGACAACTGCTATGATTGCTCAGTATGAGAATATCCGTGCAAGATTTAAAGAAATGCTTTCTGCGCAGATGGAATTGTTAGAGGCGAAGTCTTATCAGATAAAGATTCGTGAGGACGAATTCCCGTACTCCTATAAGAAAGAGGCAGAGGCGTTTGTTGCACAAAAAGAAGAAGAGGAAGCAACAGATAAAGATGTGGAAGCATATCTTAATAAACTCAAAAATGAAGCGAAAGAAGCGCAAGATGTAGATGCAAAAGAATTCTTTATTGCCAATGCTGAAAATAAAGCAGAAGAAGTAAAGGATGCAGAGGACAACAATACAGAAGATGCAGAGAAAGAAACGGCAAACGAAGAAGAATTTGAGGTGGATGCATCCCCTACGATTGATATGACAGAGATTTCTGCACAGCTTGCCGCTACCAATGCCCGTATCGAAAAAGAAGTGAAAAAAGAAGAACAGGAGGTTGCCGAGAAGGAGCCGGTTGCCGGTGAAGAAGGCAATAATCCAAAGGACGGTCAGGATAAGAAAAAATTATATACGATATTTAAAGAAACAGAAGAGTTAGAGCAGGAACAGTCTAAGAAATCAGACGGGTTCTTCGGTTTTGGCGGAAGAAGAAAACGTAAAAAAGAGGATGCTTTTGAATTCTTGGATGATTAAGGGGAATGGAATGAGTTTAAATGAAAATAATGTTCTCCCGGTAAGTTATGAGGGAGAACATGCCTATAATATACATATTTGTGAGGATTACAGTCAGTTGAAAGCGGTCATTGCACCACTTAACCTAGACGGAAGAAAGGTTTGTATTGTAACGGATGATCATATTGCACCACACTATCTTAAGAAGGTAGAAGCAATCGTAAAAGAGTGTGCAAATAAGGTGGTTAACGTTGTTCTGAAAGCCGGAGAGGAATACAAGAATCTGGATTCGATTGCGACCATTTATGAGAAACTGATTGTAGAGCATTTTGACCGGAAGGATACGTTAATTGCGCTTGGAGGAGGCGTAATTGGTGATATGACCGGCTTTGCTGCAGCTACGTATTTGCGCGGTATCTCCTTTATTCAGATGCCGACAACACTGTTATCCATGGTGGACAGCAGTATCGGCGGCAAAACAGGGGTTGATTATAAAGCCTACAAAAATATGGTTGGAGCGTTTTATATGCCAAAGGCAGTGTTTATTAATTTTGAAACGTTGAATACTCTGCCGGATCGGGAGTTTTATTCCGGTTTTGGAGAAATCCTAAAACATGGACTTATCAAAGACGGGGCATATTTTGATGAATTGCTTGCAAACGCCGGATTGTTGTTAAACAGAGATGCGGGTGCACTTACAAACGCAGTATATAAGAGTTGTTGCATCAAAAGAGAGGTTGTACAAAATGATCCGAAAGAACAAGGAGAGCGTGCCTTATTAAACTTCGGACATACGATTGGACATGCCGTAGAAAAACTTATGAATTTTGAAATGCTGCACGGAGAATGTGTGGGAATCGGTATGGTTGCCGCAACATATTTATCAATGGAGCGTGGAAATATAACAAAAGAGGATTTTGACAGAATACTTGCTGCGCTTAAGGAGTTTCATCTCGTGGATGGCATTCGCAGTATCAAAGAGCATATGAATGCAGAAGACATTTTACTTACGACTAAGAGTGATAAGAAGATGGATGGAAATACGATTCGCTTCATTTTGCTTAATAAGCCGGGAGAAGCTTACATTGATACAACAGTATCGGAAGAGGAAGTATTAAAGGCTTCTAAGTTTATTCTGTCATTTTAAGGATATTAGGAAACGAGGATAATATGAAAGATAAGAATATAACATTAATCTGGGCGATTCGTCTGTTGGCGTTTGGCGTTTTGGTACTGGTTGATCAATTGACAAAATACCTGGTACGTCTGCATATGAGTGACTATAAACCGATTCCTTTGATTAAGGATGTGTTCGAACTGCAATACCTGGAAAACAGAGGTGCTGCGTTTGGTGTTCTACAGAACAAAATTCCGGTATTTCTGGTTGTTACAGTCATTGTGCTCTGTGCGGTGATCTGGTTGATGGCAAAAATACCGGCCAAGAAGAAGTATTTCTTTTTGGATGCGTCGTTGTTACTGATTGTTTCCGGGGCAGTAGGAAATATGATTGATCGTGTATATTTTGGATTTGTGACGGATTTTTTCTATTTTAAACTGATTGATTTTCCTGTATTTAATGTCGCAGACTGTTACGTGACGGTTTCTGCTGTTTTGTTAATCATATTGGTTGTATTTGTGTATCAGGATGAGGATTTCCTGTTTTTAAAGAAAAAGGGGAACTAGATGGAAGAAAAATATTATACGGTAGATGAGACGGATAAAGGGAAGCGAATGGACAAATTTCTCTCGGATAAAGGGGGTGAGAACGCTTCCCGTTCTTATTTTCAAAAATTAATCAAAGAAGAAAAAGTATTGGTGAATGGAACGAGCGTAAAATCCAATTACAAAGTGAATGTCGGGGACGAAATAACCGTATACATCCCTAAGCCGCAGCCTGCAAAGATTTTACCGGAAAACATTCCTTTGGACATCGTATATGAGGATGAGGATGTGATTTTAATCAATAAGCCAAAGGGAATGGTGGTACACCCGGCACCCGGACATTACAGCGGTACATTGGTAAATGCACTGATGTATCATTGCAAAGATAATCTGTCCGGAATCAATGGTGTATTAAGACCCGGAATTGTGCATAGAATCGACCGTGATACGACCGGAATCATCATCGCCTGTAAAAATGATATGGCACACAACAGTCTTGCAAGACAATTGAAGGAGCATTCCATTACAAGAAAGTACAATGCCATTGTTTATCATTGTATGAAAGAAACGGAAGGAACGATTCATAAACCGATCGGACGGCATCCGGTGGACCGAAAGAAAATGTCGACCCGCGCTAAAGTAAGTAAGGATGCCATTACCCATTATCGGGTTCTGGAAAATATGCCAAAAGGCTATGCGCACATCGAATGTCAGTTGGAAACGGGAAGAACACACCAGATACGCGTGCATATGGCGGAAATCAACCATCCGTTAGTGGGAGATACGGTTTACGGGCCGGCAAAAGACAAATTTCATTTGGAAGGACAGGCGTTACATGCAAGAGTGTTTGGATTTGTCCACCCCAAAACAGGAGAGTATATGGAATTTGAAGCACCGTTACCAAAATATTTCGAAAAACTGTTACAAAAGCTTCGGAATGGCGTGTAAGTTCAATTTGCAAAAGATAAATGGAGTTTAGATTATGCGTAGGAATTTAGAGGAAAAAATAATGCACTGGATGATGGAGGGCGGGGACACGATGCTGTTTCTGGATGGAAGCCTTGGAAGTGGTAAGACACATCTGGTGCTTCAAACACTTCAAAATCAGAGTCAAACATATCAATACATTAATATACTTTTGAATCCCAAGGCCGGTGAGTTATTCGAGCAAGGATATAAAGAGACGCTCGCCGGTATTATTTCTTTGTTTCTTGGAAATAAGCAGGCGGAATTAAATGAGAATAAGATTGGATTTGTTATGCAGGACAAATATCTGGTTCTGGATGAGTTTGGAAACTGCCCGGAATACTTTCGTAAGATTTGTGAATTGAGGCCTTTGTTTTTAGAGCAGAGAATTCATATCATTTTTATTACGAGCTTTCGGAATAAAGAGTTCCAAAACCTGTTTGTGCAGGCGAAAAAACATCAGATTCTGCAGTGTTATACGCTGTATCCAATGGGATTTGATGAGTTTTTGGGTGCATTAAATTACGATTGGTACGCAGATGCCATCAGGGATCATTTTGAGACCGGAAAGGCGTTGCCGGATATGATACATAATGATTTATTGCAACATTTGGATCAGTATCTGATGCTTGGTGGGATGCCGGCAGCAATCGCACAGTATTGTGAATTAAAAGATGTATTATCTGCGACACAGATACATGAATACATTCGAACGTTAACGAGAGAGCAGGGACAAAAATTCCTGCCCAAAGAACAGCATCTCAAATTCAAAAAAATACTGGAGAATGCAGATTTACAACTTCAAAAGAATAATACCAAATTTCAGTATACAACCTTGAAAAAAGGGGCAACCAAACAGGAATACTTAGAGACGATAGATTTTTGCACGAATCACCATCTGTTTTATAAACTCAGGCAAATCACAACAGAAGGAGAAGTGTGGAACGATTCGTTTAAATTGTATCCGCAGGATGTGGGGATGTTTTTGTCGAAAGCAACCAGACAGGAAATTATGTCTAATCAAAATCTGTCCAAAGGAATTGTAGAAAGTTATGTGGCATCAAATCTGTTGCAAAATGATGCCCAGGTATATTTCTGGGAGTCGACCGGAAAAGCAAAAGTGGATTTTTTAATCAAAGAGAGAGAGAGTCTGACACCGGTCATTGTTCAGTACGACAATTCCACACATCAAAAAAATATTAGTGTAATGAAATCTTCCTTTGAAAATACTTCTGTAATGAATTCAAAATTGAATTTTAATGTTTCTGTAAAGTTTTCAATGGACAATTTTTCTTACAAAAAAAATATGAAGAATATTCCATTATATGCGCTGTTTAGCATGAAGAAACACAATATATAGTATATTGACTAAAAATGGTGCGATAGCGCCATTTTTTTTGTGCATTTTTTATTGACAAAACAATTCTAGTAATGTAGAATCTAAACAGATTGAAAAATCTACAGTAGTAGCATTAGTTGTTCTACATATGTAGAGCGTATATATAATCAGTATTTGCTAACCATATGCTTTTAACCCATTTTCTACACTTGTCGCATAATGTTGATAGTTATGAATCGGGTATATATATATTAATTTTTACAAACGGGGGTGACGATTTGAAGGAAATCAGACTGCATGAGGGCGAACTGAATATTATGGAACTGCTTTGGTCCAACAAGGTTTTAGCTGCAAAGGATATTTCCAAAATCATCAAAGAGTATATTGGTTGGGAGAAGAATACTACTTATACCGTTATAAAGAGATTAATTGATAAGGGAGCGATTACGAGAGAAGATCCGGGATTTTTATGTAGAGCTGCCATTTCAAAAAGAGCAGTTCAGGCAATTGAAACAAAAGCGTTAATTAATCAATTATACAATGGTTCACTTGGTACTTTTATTTCAGAGTACTTAAGCATTCAGAATTTATCAAATGGTGAGATTCTGGAGCTTGAAAGATTGGTTCACGAATTGAAAAATTAGAATCCAAATCAAATTCAAATATGGAAAAAGGGATAAGCCGTCATGGTTTATCCCTTTTTCCTATTTAAAAAATGCGTTGCGTCTTTAAAGTTATCATTTTATATAATCTATGTTATCTTCGTATGTGTCAGGAACGCTAATACCGTATTTTTCGAGTACAGCCTTGTTTGCGACGGTAGTGGTTTCGGTAATGGTATCAACCGGAATGTTTTTGGGATTCTCCCCTTTTAGAATTCTGGCAGCAATGCTGCCGGCTTTCATGCCTACTAATTCATAGTTAATACTCACAGCAGCGATACAGCCCTGTTTCACCTGTTCATCATCCACACCAAAAACAGGAATCTTGGCTGCGTTCGCTTTTGATAGAATTACATCCAGATTGTCAGCAATGGTGTTATCTGCAAAGTTATTAATCAGGTCGCATTTTGTGACGAGCGAATCCAATGCCCGCGGAATCTCGGACGGGTTTGTGATGCCGATTGCTTCTATATCAAATCCCTGGTTTAAAGCTTCATTTCGAAGGAGTTCTAACTGTGCAAGGGAATTGCTTTCGGTTTGCGTATATAACAGACCGATTGTGTGTGCATTTGGCATAAGGTCGTGAATCAGCGTAAGTTGTTTGTCGACGGTAAAGGTATCACAAGTCCCGGTACAGTTGGTTGCCGGTTGTTCTTTGGATTGGACGAAACCGGATTTGACCGGATCGGATACAGCGACAAATACTACCGGAAGATTGGTGTTTGCAGTTGCATCGAAAGCTGCCTTTGTGGCAGGAGTGGAAATTGTGCATATCAAATCCGGTTGTTGGGAAGCAAAACTATTTGCAAGCATTGTTGCATTTGACATATCATTTTCTGCATTGGAATATTCTATCTTAAGGTTTTTGCCGTTTTCCAAACCGGCAGCCTTTAATCCTTTCAAAAATCCTTCCCGGCAGTTTTCCAGTGAATTATGCAGGGAGAATTGTAGAATGCTGATGGTTTTCGTGTCCTGTTTTTTGGAGCAGGACGTCATAAAGCAAAGTGAAATGATACCAAGGGCGAATGCAGCCCTGAATCGATTCTTTTGGTTCATATGCAATCCTCTTTCTTATAGGGTTTATTTACTACTTTGAGTATAAATCAAAGATGATAGGATTGGCAACTTGTTTTTGGGTAGGAGGAAAGCAAAAAAAACGGATAAGAAAGCATTGTAAGGGGTGAAAAATGCTTTGAAATATGCTATAATATTTGATTACAAAACAGCATTTTATTGTGGAAGAAGGGCGATTTTATGTTTTCATTAACGGATGAAAAAATCAAAGATTGTGCAATGAATGAAGTGGTTTATTCCAGAGGTATTCGTTACTACAGAAAAGGGACGGTTTCCAATGTGGTCTGGTCTAAGACTACGAAGCAGTTTCGCGCAAATGTACAAGGGAAAAATAAATATCTGGTTACCATTACACCGGACATGCCCGTAGAAGGGGAGTTTACCTATACCTGTAACTGCCCGGACAGTGTGAAGCGTGCCGGTGCCTGTAAACATGTAATCGCTGCTTTGCTGTTTATACAAAACTATCTGGATCGTACGCAGGTTTCGGAAATGCCGAAGGAACGGCAGATGACGTATGATATTATTGATTATTTTGAACAACGAAATCGTGAACGCGCTATTGTTGGTGATGTGTTTTCTTTAAAAACAACCATTCGTATTCCCAAACCTATGAAAAAACAGGAGGGAAATGCATACGTATCGCTTAGCGCAGGAAACACCAAGTTTTACAAGGTGCAGAATATAAAGCATTTTCTGGAGGATGTTTTGTCCGGGAATAGTTTTAAACTTGGCAAAGAGTTTCAATATATAGAAAGTGAAAGTACGTTTACCCGGAATGCAAAAAGACAGCTGGAATTTTTGACGAGCATATACGAGGTTCAGGAACGAACCAATAAGTCTTTTGCTACGAATTTATTTGTAAAGAATGAGATTTCGCTGACGCAACAATTGTTGCAGCGATTTTTGCAGTTGTTGGAGAATACGGTGTTTACATTACAGATTCAGGACCATATATTTGATAAAGTGACGTTTGCACGCGAGAACCCAAAGGAACTTTTGTCGATGGAAATGAACAATGAGACAATATCAATTCAGTTTAAGGATGATACGCCGATTATTCCACTTACCCTCGATGGGGCGTTATTGTTTTATGACAACGTGATTTATCAGCCTGATCGCGATTTTGTCCGGACGTTTCGCCCGTTTTATCACACGTTGGAGACAAGTGGAGAACCCATTGTATTTTTGGAGGAAGACAGGGAACGCTTTTTATCGATTGTATTACCGGGATTGTTTGATGCTATGGAAATAGCAATACCGGAGGAATTTGAAGACAGAATTATTGAAGAACAGATGCAGCCGCGATTGTACCTGGATCGTCAAAAAAAGAATCTTGTGGCAAAACTGATATTTGGATATGGTCCCTATGATATCAACCCAAGAAACCCAAAGACACCGAAAAATCTGATT
This sequence comes from Lachnospiraceae bacterium, assembly GCA_024698865.1. Classification (GTDB taxonomy): domain Bacteria; phylum Bacillota; class Clostridia; order Lachnospirales; family Lachnospiraceae; genus JAILQS01. The sequence continues at coordinate 12,936 of JAILQS010000016.1, forward strand.
GTCGTACGTAAGAAGAAGAAAGAAGGTCAGATTATATCCATGTTGGAAGATTATCGTTTTTCACCGTATAAGGATGGTTACATTTTAAAAGACGCCGATGATTTATATAAATTCCTGGTGTATGGAATGGATGCGTTGAAAGACAAAATGGAAGTTTTTTATTCTGACGCGTTTAGGGACATCCGAATACGTGAAATTTCATATTTTTCGACCGCGGTGCGACTCAATACGGAAGTGAATCTGTTAGAAGTGGATTTTGCTCACGAAGATATACCGAAAGAGGAGCTTAGGGATATTTTTCATTCACTGGAATTACGCAAAAAATATCATCGCTTAAAAAATGGTGACTATATCGATTTAAAGAGCGTTGGAATCCAAAAGGCAAAGTCCTTTATTAAGGATTGGAATCTTTCTTACAAAGATATCAGCGATCATGGAATCACGGTATCGGTGAACCAGTCTGTGGCAATGAAGGCGTATCTGGATGAAACGGATAATGAGGTAGTCTATGATGGAAACTTCCTTGCGTTTCTGGATAAAGTCCTTAATCCGGAATTAATGGATGCAGCACTACCGGATCAACTAACAGTGGAGCTGAGAGGGTATCAGAAGACCGGATACCGTTGGCTTCTAATGCTGGAGTCTACGAATCTGGGCGGTATATTGGCAGATGATATGGGACTTGGAAAAACGCTCGAAGCAATTACTTATATGCTTGCCTTCCCGGAAAAGTTACATCTGGTTGTTTGTCCGACGTCGCTGGTATATAACTGGCTGGACGAGATTGAGAATTTTACGACGGATGTTAAAGCAGTTGTAGTTACCGGACCACCGGAGCAAAGGGAACAATTGCGTAAGGAGGCGATAGCTTCAAAAGCGAATATTATAATTACGTCTTATCCGTTAATACGAAGGGATTACAAGGCGTATATGAAAATGAAGATTCATACGGTATTTGCGGATGAAGCGCAGTTTATTAAAAATCCGGATTCGTTAAGCGCCAAATCCATTAAGAAAATACCTGCGAATCACAGATTTGCGCTTACCGGCACACCGATTGAGAATTCCCTGACGGAGCTTTGGAGTATTTTTGATTTCGTTATGCCCGGCTATTTAGATACTTATAGCTATTTTAGAGATAAATTTGAGCGACCGATTGTGCGAATGGAAAGTAAACGAGCTTTACGGCGGCTTGAACAAAAGATTTCGCCGTTTGTTATGCGCAGAATGAAAGAGGATGTGCTTCCGGAATTGCCGGATAAGATTGAGACAAAGCTGGTTACCGAACTTACCGAAAAGCAAAAAGAACTGTATTTATCTTACTTAGAACAGTTTCGAAGGGAATTGTATGACTTTATTGACGAGGATGCCAATAATCAGATTCAGATTCTTTCTGCGCTCACCAGACTTCGTCAGATATGTTGTCATCCATCCACGTTTGTTAATGACTATGAGGGCGGCAGTGGTAAGCTGGAGCTTTTGATGGAACAATTGCCGGGAATTCTTGAAAACAAACACAGAGTATTGATTTTCTCGCAGTTTACATCGATGCTTTCGATACTGGAAGAACGTCTTAAGACAGAAGATATATCGTATTTTTATCTGGATGGTACTACAGGCGCAGCGGAGCGAAGAGATATGATTGGCCGGTTTAATGAAGGAGAAAGAGAAGTCTTTTTGATTTCGCTAAAAGCAGGGGGAACCGGTGTTAATCTTACGGGAGCCGATACAGTCATTCATTATGATCCTTGGTGGAATCCTGCGGTGGAAGAACAGGCGACGGATCGCATCTATCGAATGGGACAAAAGAATACCGTTCATGTAATTCGACTTTTGACAAAGGGAACGATTGAAGAGAAGATTTATAAAATGCAAAAGAAGAAAGAAGCATTATCTGCGGCGGTGGTAAAAAGCAAAGAGGTGTTCTTATCGTCGCTTACGAAGGATGAAATCAAGCAGTTGTTTGAAGAGTAGTAATATGGAAAAAGGTTCTAAACAATGCACAATGTAATGTTTAGAACCTTTTCTTATTGTATTGTTATAAATGTAAGGAATTATAAAAATCCTCAATCATAGCATCCATATAAGCTTCATCCAATTCGCTCATTTCAAAGGAAAGCTTTTCTTTGATGTAATCATAATGTCTCATACAGGAAACTTCCGGAGTGTCCCCTTCTTCATTTAAGGAAAGTAAGGTTTCTTCTGTGATATTTTCCCTTAGCCAATCCTGTACCTTTTGGGAGAGTGCACCTTCGTCTTCCATATCTTCCTTTGCACTTTTGAGTTTCAAGAAAGAAGAAATGCCGACACCGATAAATGCCAGGAACATAATCATCATAACAGCCAGAACAAACGGTTGTTGGAACCATGGAATAATACCGGTGAAATTTAAAACCCAAAAAACGATACCTAACACACCGACAGCAGTAAATGCCTGGGCTGAGGATTTCAGATCATCGTAGTAGACCTGAGATTTTACATATACGGAAGTGTTAGAAGAAAGAGAGTCTTCTTCCTCTTCCTGCGTATTCGAAGAAATTTCTTCGTTTTCTTCGAAAGAGATATCTTCGTTTAAGATGCCTTCTTCATCTGTTTTGTTGCCGGTAATAGCCGGATGATTGTTTTTGCCGGCAAGAAACAGCTGCAACATTTGTCCGGCTTTTTGGGCGTCGTCCAAAGTAGTTACAAGATCGAATTCATTGGTTTCTTCATTATAAGAAATCTCAGCCGAACTGATATCGGAATAGTGTAAAAAGTCTAATATTTCTCCGGCTTCACTTTGAGAATTCGTAGTGTAAATTACCTCTACTTCATCGCTTAATTCTTCTACAAGTTTACTTTTGCAGTCCGCACAAACAGTAATACCTGCGGTATATTCAATTTTACATTTTGGACACCACATGATAATTCCCCCTGATTAAATTATAGTATAATCGTCTTTTGTATTATTCTGCTTTGAATAAATGATAGGTTTTCTTGCCTTTTTTGATAAGTAAAGCACCATCATCGTTGAAATCGGCACTTGTAAATTTCTTGTCAAATTCTGTGCATTTAACGTCGTTAACAGAAACGCCGCCCTGTGTAATATTTCTTCTTGCATCGGAACGTGAGCTTGCCATTTTACCGTCAACTAAAAGTGTGATGAGGTCAATTCCTTCCTCGAACTGTGCAGCCGGATAAGTAGTAGTAGGGATATCGGCTGTATTCATCTTGCCACCAAACAAGGCTCTTGAAGCATCCTGCGCTTTCTTTGCTTCTTCTTCACCATGAACAATCTTGGTGATTTCGTAAGCGAGTACTTCTTTGGCTTTGTTAATTTCAGAATCTTTAAGGGCACCAAGTCTTCTTACTTCATCCATTGGAAGGAAGGTAAGCAGAGCGAGGCATTCCTCAACTTTAACATCTTCAATGTTTCTCCAGTACTGGTAGAATTCATATGGAGAAGTCTTTTCTGGATCAAGCCATACAGCACCTTTCATGGTTTTACCCATCTTAATGCCTTCGCTGGTAGTCAGTAATTTGAACGTAAGACCGTAAGCCTGTTTACCGGTTTTTCTACGGATCAGTTCCACACCACCGATGATGTTGGACCACTGGTCATTACCGCCAAGCTCCATTTTACAATCGTATAATTCATTTAATTTGTAGAAGTCGTAGGACTGCATTAACATATAGTTGAATTCAAAGAAAGTAAGTCCACGCTCCATACGCTGTTTGTAGCATTCTGCTGCAAGCATTTTATTTACGGAGAAATGAACACCGATTTCACGTAAGAAATCAACATAATTCATATTTAAAAGCCAGTCTGCATTGTTGGCAATAATTGCTTTGTCATTGTCAAAATCGATAAAACGGGATAATTGTTCATGGAAACGTTTTGCATTGTAATCGATAGTTTCCTTGGTCATGATAGTACGCATATCGGATTTGCCACTAGGGTCACCGATCATGGTAGTACCGCCGCCTAAAAGTGCGATTGGTCTGTGACCGGCACGCTGCATATGCATCATTGCCATAACAGTTAAAAAGTGACCGGCAGTGAGACTGTCAGCAGTAGCATCAAAACCTATATAAAAGGAAACTTTCTCTTTTCCGAGTAATTCTCTGATTTCGTCTTCGTTCGTAGCCTGTTCGATAAAACCACGTTCTAAAAGTACGTCATAAACATTTGTAGACATAATAACCTCCTAAAAATTTCATTTCCAACAATTATACTATTAAAATAAGGTCTTTTCAAGGATATTTGTTTTTTAAGGCAATACGGTGAAGCATTACCATGTAAGGAATAGACGAAACAATCAAGGTATGCTATAATTCGAGCGAGATTCTTTTTTAAATTTGGAGGTCTAGATGAGAAAATTAGCAGTATCAGATGAAATACTATTAACAATAGATAAACCGGCGCGATACATTGGAAATGAATACAATATGGTTGTAAAGAATCCAAAAGAAGTAGACGTGCGTTTTTGTATGTGTTTTCCGGATGTTTACGAAATCGGAATGTCACATCTTGGTATTCAGATTCTTTATGATATGTTTAACAAACGTGAGGATGTATATTGCGAACGCGTGTATTCGCCGTGGCCGGATATGGACCGGGCGATGCGGGAGCACAAGATTCCATTATTTGCACTCGAAAGCCAGGATCCGGTGAAGGCGTTTGACTTTTTGGGAATCACCCTGCAGTACGAAATGTGTTATACAAATATTTTGCAAATACTTGAGTTGTCAGGGATTCCGTTTTATGCAACCGACCGGAGCGAGGAAGACCCTATCGTAATCGGAGGCGGGCCTTGTGCGTATAATCCGGAGCCGATTGCGGATTTCTTTGATATTTTCTACATTGGTGAGGGCGAAACAAAGTATGATGAATTGTTGGATGCCTATAAGGAAATGAAGAAAAACGGTGCATCCCGTCGCGAGATTTTAGAGGGACTTGCACAGATTGAAGGAATTTACGTTCCGCAGTTTTATGAGGTTTCTTATAAAGATGATGGCACGATTGAAACATTTAAAGCGGTTAATCAATACGCACCGGAGCGCATTGTAAGACAGGCAGTTACAGATGTAACGAATTCCTCTTATCCGGAAAAACCGCTGGTACCTCTGATGCGGGTGACGCAGGACAGAGTAGTGCTCGAAATCCAAAGAGGATGTATTCGTGGATGCCGTTTTTGTCAGGCAGGTATGTTGTATCGTCCGATTCGTGAAAGGGATGTGAATCGCCTGAAAGAACTGGCGGACAAGATGTTAGAGGCGACCGGACAGGAAGAGATTTCGCTTAGTTCCTTAAGCTCCAGTGATTATACGGACCTGAAGGAACTGGTGTATTATCTGATAGATGAATGTGGCTCCAAGGGGGTTAATATTTCCCTGCCATCTTTAAGAATCGATGCCTTTGCACTGGATGTTATGAGTAAAGTGCAGGATATTCGAAAGAGCAGTCTTACCTTTGCACCGGAAGCAGGATCACAGCGAATGAGAAATGTTATCAACAAAGGTCTGACGGAAGAAGTGATATTGAAAGGTGCAATGGATGCTTTCAGAGGCGGCTGGAACCGTGTCAAACTTTACTTTATGCTCGGACTTCCAACTGAAACAGAGGAAGATATCGAGCAGATTGCTGTGCTTTCCGACCGTATCGCCAGAGAATATTACACGATACCGAAGGACGAGCGAAACGGAAAGGTGCAGATCGTATCCAGTACTTCCTTTTTCGTTCCAAAGCCGTTTACTCCGTTCCAGTGGACGAGAATGGCAACACCGGAGGAGTTTTTACAAAAGCAGCGCTTCTTAAAAGGAAAGATGAAAGAACAGTTAAATGCGAAAAGCATCAAATATAACTGGCACGAGGTGGAATTGTCAGCACTTGAAGGTTTGCTCGCAAGAGGAGACCGCAAGCTTTCCAAAGTTATTATGGATGCATACAAAGACGGTTGCATGTTTGATTCCTGGTCCGAGTATTTTGTATACGAAAAGTGGATGAGAGCGCTTGAGAATAACCATCTTGATATTAATTTTTATACGGCAAGAGAGCGTTCCTATGATGAAATTCTACCTTGGGACTTTATCGATATCAAAGTGTCCAAAAAGTTTTTGGAGAGAGAATATGAACAGGCAAAGAAAGCGGTAGTTACACCAAACTGCAGACAGAATTGTTCCGGCTGTGGTGCGGCGGTGTTTAGTGGAACCAAATGCGGAAGCGGAAGATAACATCTAGTAAAGACAGGAGTTTAAATATTTATGATAAAAGCCAGAATCAAATTTGAAAAAACGGGAAGTATGAAATTTATCGGCCATCTGGATGTGATGCGATATTTTCAAAAAGCGCTGAAAAGGGCAAAGATTGATGTTGGATATTCAGAAGGGTTTAACCCGCACCAGCTGATGTCATTTGCCTCACCTTTGGGGCTTGGATTGACAAGCTGCGGCGAGTATCTGGATTTGCAGTTAAAAAGCGTAACCTCAAGTGAGGATATTGTAAAACGTCTGAATGATGTAATGTCGGAAGAGTTAAGAGTGCTTGACTTTAAGGTTTTGCCGGAGGATGCAAAGACAAGTATGTCGATTCTTGCAGCCTGTGACTATAAGATTACATTACGACAGGGATATCATTTGTGGGAAAACTTCAGACAGGAACTGGATGCATTTCTGGGAAATGATACGATTCTGTTTACAAAAAAGACGAAGAAAAGCACGAAGGAAGTAGACTTAAAGCAATCGTTATATGAATATAAGATCGATTATGAAGCAGAAGAATTCTCTTTGTTTATGCAAGTGACTTCGGGGAGCGTGTTTAATGTGAAGCCTGAGCTTTATTTGCAGGCGTTTTATGAAAGTAAGGGAATGGAATATTCGCCGTTTACATTTGAAATTCATCGTTTGGAAATGTATGCGGATACGAATGCCAAGAAAGGGGAAGTGAATATGAACGGTTCGGATAAGAAACGCGTGTTGCAGCCGCTTTCTGAGTTTGGAGAGACGGTATCATGAAGTATATATTTACACATTTAAAGGGCAAACTTTTCACTGCCTGTATGGATGGGGATATAATGATTGAGGCGTCTTTCAATCCGATTCCAAAACTTTCAAATGACGGAACGGTTGTCAAAAACAGCGGCCTGCTTGGAAATATCTATGTAGGTAAAGTGAAAAATATTGTGAAAAATATCAATGCAGCGTTTGTCGATATCGGCGACGGTCAGAGCTGCTTTCTATCGCTTAACAAAGCGAAGCACCCGATTTACATTACGAATAAGAAAAACGATGTCCTTCATATTGGAGATGAACTTCTCATTCAGCTCGATAAGGAGGACATTAAGAGTAAGCGTCCGGTGGGAACTTGTAACTTTTCCCTGCCGGGCAGATTTGTTGTGCTTACGTATAATAAACCGATGGTTGCCGTTTCCGGTAAAATTAAGGATGTGAAAGTGAAGCAACATCTGAAGGAGCTGGTGACTCCGTTTGTAACAGAAGAATACGGATTCATTTTGCGGACGAATGCGGTTGAAGCAACGGATGAGGAGTTGACAGAGGAGATTAACTCCATGATAGAAAAGTATAACAATATAAAGGAATACGGTGTAACGAGAAGCTGTTATAGTGTCGTGTATTCTTCTTTGCCGGAATATCTTACGTTGTTAAGGGATATCCGTATAGAAGAGGATACGAGGATTATCACAGATCTTACGTATCTTTATGAGGAGATTAAGGCGTATTCGAAGGAGCATAATTTACAGCTTGAGTCTGTGCTTGAGTTGTATGAGGACGCGGATTATCCGTTAACTGCGCTTCACGGGCTTGAAACCAAACTCGAGAAAGCGTTAGCAAAGAAAATCTGGCTAAAGTCCGGAGGTTCGCTATATTTACAACCGACAGAAGCTTTAACGGTAATTGATGTAAATACCGAAAAGGCAATTGCCGGCAAACGCAAGAAGGAAGAGACCTTCTTTAAGATTAATAAAGAAGCGGCAATCATGGCGGCAAGACAGATCAGGCTCCGTAATTATTCCGGAATTATCATAATAGATTTTATAGATATGGAAGAGGAGGCGCACCAAAAGGCAGTGCTTTCCATCCTTCGAAGTGAATTTATGAAAGATCCGGTGAAAACGGTTCTGGTTGATATCACGAAGCTTGGGCTGGTGGAGGTTACAAGGAAAAAGACGAGACGACCATTGCACGAGCAGTATTATATGTAGGGGGATTTCTTACTCTGCATATGCAAATATTGCATATGCAGATTTGCATATGCATATTCTACAACATGTGATATAATACCAAATAAATAATGTAATTGGAGGTAGATTTTGTGAATATTGAGGAAAGACATATTAATGAAAAAGCAAATTTTAATTTTTATGTGAGAATCGGTCTGTTGGTGATTATGACTGCATTATCGGTTCTTTATGGGGGAGGTACTTTATTTGGAATTGTAAGAACCGTATTTCTTTGTGTGGGGGTATTTTTTTGCATATTCTGTCTTGCGACAAAACGTATGACCGGATTGTTCCAAAAATTATGCCTTTATTATTTGGCGCTGGGATATATGATTTTGTATTTTACCGGTGGACAACCATTTTTATACGTGTTTATGTATCCGCTTATTCTTTTGGTTATTCTGGATCTTGACAGAAAATCAACGGTGGCAGCTACTATTTCGTGTCTTGCCATAAATATCGGATACTACATATATTATATTGTTGCAACAGACAGAAGCCAGATGATGATGGTTAATGTTAATATGATATTGTGCATATTTACAGCAATAGTGGGAGCACTTATGGTAACTCTTATGGAACGTCAGGAGAGAGAAAAACTTGACAATCTCACAGAACAGGCGGAAACGCAACGCAAAACTTCAAAAATAATCATAAGTGAAACCGGTGGGATTATCGATGCTCTTGATGAAACAAGAAGTATCATTGATTCTTTGAGTTCAAATATTGATGACAGCAATTCTTCCATTAATGAAATTGCAATGTCAGTACATTCGACTGCAGAGTCCATAAATGAGCAGACGGATATGACAGGTAAAATTCAAAATAGTCTTCTGGAATCCGAGCAAGAGGCGGATAATATGAGAGTGGCTTCGGAGGGTACGTCCCAAACTATAGCAGAAGGAGTAGCACTTATAAAGGATTTGAAAGAACAGGCGGCAGAGACAGCAGAGATTAATAAGCTTACCAAAGCTGCGACAGAGCAGTTGGAAAAACGTATTCATGAAGTAGAAGAGATTATTGGAACTATTATGAATATTTCCGGACAGACCAATTTGCTTGCTTTAAATGCTTCTATAGAGGCTGCCAGAGCCGGAGAAGCAGGGAAAGGCTTTGCTGTAGTTGCAGACGAAATCAGAAATCTTTCTGAAGAAACCAAAGACTCTACAGAGAAGATTACGGTAATCATTCAAAAACTGACAGAAGATATAAACGTTGCCGGCAGCAATATGGGAAAAACAGCAGATAGTGTTGAAAAACAAAATGAAATGATAGGTTTTACCGGAGAAAAATTCGATGCAATACAGGAGAATGTTGAGGAACTTATGGCATCGATTGGCAATATAAATATGAAAGTGAAAGAAGTAGTGCAGGCAAATACTGCGATTATGGAATCAATCACAAATCTTTCTGCTACGACAGAAGAGGTGTCGGCATCCACAGAGGCATCCAGCGAAATAAGCAGAAAAAATGTAGAATATATGTCTGATATGCATAATCATCTTGACAGTATATTTGAA
>JAILQS010000044.1 GCA_024698865.1 Lachnospiraceae bacterium
TGAGCCACATACCGGGCACGGTTCTCCTTCTTTTAGTGTGGCTGCAACCAGGCCAACTGCTGCATTCCGATACTTCTCCTCCAATTGTTCATAGACGTCCTTCTTTTCCTGCATCAATGCCTGTTCCCTTGCGTATGACTCCTGTGCGCCTTTTAGCACCTTTGCCTGTTCGTCCATGCGATTGTAAATTTTCTTTCCTTCCTCCCAGTCCTGATACACATGATGCTCTTTTTGCAGAGAAAGACTTACATCCGTCAGCTGTTTCTCAATATTAGAAAGACGCTTTAGCTGCCCGGCAATATCTTTTGCTTCTTTTTCCAGTTCCTTTTGCTGTAGTTCCAGCCCTTTTCGCTTCTCCTGATATCGCGTTTCGAGTGTTTGTTCCTTTTCTTTGAGTTCGTCCAGGATCGTCCGTTTCTGTGGCAATTCCCTCTCCAGTGTGGCAAGCTGTGTCGTAAGCGTTTTTTCTTCCTCAACCAACTTCTTATATACGATTTGCCAGTTTGATATCTTCGCCTGCGCTTCCTCGAGATGAATAAGTTTTGCTTCTGCCGCTTCCTGTTGCTTTTTATAGGAAGAAATATCCTTCTTTAACGCCTTCTTAAGCGCATCATAGTCAACATACTCTGCAGACAAAAGTTCTGTCAGTTCTGCATTTTCTTCGCTTAAAATCGAATTTTTAGCTTCCTCCATTTTGGCGTTTAATTCTTTTAGCTGTGCATCTAATTCTAACGTATCTTTTGTAAGTCGACGCTGCAGCCGGTCGTACATCTGCGTCTGGAAGAGTTTGCGAAATATCTCCACCCGACTCTTGGAACCGGCAAATAAAAGTTCCAGAAACTCCCCCTGTGCTATCATTGCCGTCTGTTTGAACTGGCTGTAATCCAGACGAAGTAACTCCTCAACCCTTTTGTTCACCTCAGTGACTGTGCCTGCCGGAAGTATATCCTCTCCGAGAATCTCAGCTTCTTCCAATGATAATGTAAATCCCTCACCGCGTTTCTTCGGTCGCTCGTAGCTTGGTGCGCGGAAAATATCGTAGATTTTCCCTTTATGTTCAAACTTAAGCTTCACATAAGTTTCTGTCTCCGGAAGCGCAAAATCACTTCGAATGCTTGTCTTATCCCTGTTTCTTCCGCTCACATCTCCATAAAGTGCATAGGAAATTGCATCAAAAATACTGGTCTTTCCGCCACCGGTAGGTCCGGTAATCAAAAAAACTCCCTTGCCATTAAGCCCTGTGAAATGGATGACTTCCTTGGACGCATACGGTCCCCATCCACAAATCTCTAATCTAATCGGTCTCATCTGCTTCCTCCGTCATTTTCTTAAGCACATCCATCTGTTTCTCATCTAACGCTGCTCCGGTGACTTTTTCATAAAACTCACGGTACAAATCAAGAATATTTCTCTTTTTCCGTATTCTTTCCTTGTCCGGAGCATCCACGCCTTCCCTGTCTCCCAGATTCTTCTCCCACTGAATGGTCATCAGATTCGGGTATACACTCCTTAGTCGTTCCAACGGCGAGAATATTTCTTCCTTATCCGTGAGTGTAACCATAAGATAATCCTCCGCGCCTTCCGCCACAATCTCCGGAGACACCACCTGTGAAAGCATCCCTTTGATATGACGCAAATCATGTAACGGCGTCAACTTACGCTCCGAAATATCGATATCGCCCTTTTCTTTCATTTCGATGATGGTTACGCTCTTTTCGTGTAACGCCTCTGAAAATGAATATTTGAGTGGAGAGCCTGCATATCGGATGTGCGGTGCCCCCGCATTTTGCGCATGATGAATATGTCCCAGTGCGACATAATCAAAATCCCGAAACAGCGCCGACTCTACCCAGTTCGTTCCACCGACCGTCGTATCTCTCTCTGAGTCACTCTGCTCGATATCCTCGATATTACCGGCGACAAAATGGTGTGTAATCAGTACATTTCTCTCGTTGTAATCTACTTTGGAATCGTTAAGTACTTCCTGAAGAAAATCCTGTGTTTTCCGACCAAATGATACCTCGCTCCCGGAATCCATTTCCTCCTGCGCTCTGTCAGTTCCCTCAGCATCCTCATTTACGACTTCTTCCTGCTTTGGCGGCTGCGTCTGCATCTCCAAATGGCGCATCACCGCGTCCCTCGCAAACGGAAGCATATAAAAATTCACGGTACCATAACCATCCGCAACCTGCACCGCTTCCAACTTGCCATCCCAAAGCGACTTAATGTAAATGTTCTGCACTTTAAGAAGGTCGCTGGCATAGTTCAATCTCTCGGCAGAATCATGATTGCCACTGATGATAAAAACCGGAATCTCCAAAGAAGACAGCTCCAGCATAAATTCGTTAAAAACCAATACCGCTTCTGCCGGCGGTACTGCACGGTCATAGATATCCCCTGCCAGAATAACTGCATCCACTTTTTCTTCCCTGGCTGCCTGTACGATTTGTGTAAGAATATATCTCTGGTCTTCCAGCAAGCTTATTTCATTCAGTATCTTTCCGATGTGTAAATCGGCTGTGTGTAATATTTTCATTGTCTTCCTCCATATCAAGATTGTCAGATGTTACAACTGTACAAATGTCGAAATTTGTAGTAAATTATATAGGTAAAAAAAATTAGAAGGAGTAACCCTTATGTCTCAAAATACATTTCGAAATATCGTTATTACTTTGCTTTTAAGTTTGCTGACCGTTCTTTTGGAACTGGGCGGCTATTATTTCTTTCATAATATATATATCATTGCGTTCGGAGCAGTATTGCTATTGATTCTGCTCGCCTATACGCTTATGGAATTCTCGTCTACGCATAATTCCACGTTTTATTATATTCTGTGCACCACCCTACTAAGTAGCGCCGGTGTGGCAGTAATGTATCTTTATATGAAACCACTCCCGACAAACTTTGTTCGGGAAATTGTCATCCTGTTTACACTGAACTGGTTGGTTCCTGTAATGTACAGTATTGTAAGAAGATTGTACGACCCATCGGACAGAATATTGAATTTTAAGGGATTCTTTACAAAATCAGTACTGTTGTTTGCACTGTATTACATCCCGTTTTTAGCATTTTACACTTTTATGCGTCCAATAAATTTCCCTTCTGTTTATCCAATGAGCGCGAACAGCTTTGTGCCTTTTTACGCTACCGCTGCTGCCATTGAAGAAGTGATTTATGTCGGTATCTCAATTTTACCGCTATTAAAATATATCGCAACACTTATTTTACTGTTTTTACCTTGGGGATTTTTCTTCTATTTATATTTTGAAGATCTGCATTTCACCGTTTATATTGCGGCATGTATTGCAGTCCCACTGTTATTCGAATTATTCCATTATCTGTTCGCCGGAACGTTCCATATCGATTCCGCACTGTTTCGTGCTTTCGGATTCTTCCTTGGAATCTTCCTGTGTCAGGTCATGGAACATCTTTTCAACACATCTACCGGAAGCGGCATGTTGTCCGGTCGAGCAGGCACATCCATGAACACTATCTATAGATAGTATTCGAGAGTACATATCTACAGATAGTACTCTTGAGTACATAAAAAGAACCACATTTGTACCGAGCTACATTCGTTAGACTATAGTTCTAACTTTTAAAGCCGTTACAAATCGTGGTTCTTTTTGATTATCGTATTATTCTTATTTTCAAAATCATTACCGAGTATGAAGTTCTCAGGCACCGTTACTTTCCAAACTCCCGAATATCCCGTGCCACGATCTTTGCATCCTTTATCAGATGATCGAACACTCCGGATTTGTAGAGATTAATCAGAATCATTCCAATCGGTATTCCGATAATCAATCCAAACAATCCGCCAAAACGGTATCCGACGAACATAAAGAACAAGGTAGCAAGGGGATTCAGACCGACGCTGTCGCCCACCATTTTCGGCTGTAAAATATTACGCACGACCTGACACACCAGATACAGCGCGATAATTGCGATTCCTCTCGTGTAGTTGGCGCAAATGATATCTACAATCGCCCATGGTCCAAGCACCGTTCCCGTTCCAAAGAAAGGCAGAAAGTCAAGAAATGCCACGATTAGCGCAATCAACGCAGAATATGGTACACCAAAGAATTCAAAAAACACAAATAAAATGATATAAATCACAATCATAATTTTAAACTGTGCTTTGAAATATCCCCCTAGTGCCTTGGCAAAATTCTCTTTTACCATCTGCCATTTATCCATAATGCTCTTTGGCATGTGTTCATGCATTGTCTTGCTGATTTTTTCTTTGTCTGCGATAAAGAAATACGCAGACAGAATAGTAATAATCGCGATAAACAACGATTCCAGTACATTTTTCACCACATCACCGGCATCACTGATTGTAAAATTACCGGCACGTTTTCCGATGTCCTGCAAGCCTTCCAGAACCAGACTGTCAATATTTCCATGACCAAGTTTGAAATTGCCCGGCAAAAAGTCCACGATCTTTTCGATATTTTGCATAAATACATGCAGCTTAATTTCCGCCCATGCATAGATTTCAGGCATATTGGTAAGCAAGCTGGAAATCTGCTGATACAAAACAAGTATGATGCCGTAAATCACTGCAACAATCAAGGCGAGTACGCCGATAATAATCAGTGCTGAACTGTGTTTTCGAACGATTTTCACTTTACTCTCCAGAAATTTCACCAGTGGATTGGCAATCATGGAAATAATCCAGCCAATCACAAAAGGCAGGAAAAATCCGATCAATTTTGGCAATGCAAATATTACAAAGAGCAAAACTGCCCCCGCAATCAGATAATCCAAGAAAATTTTGATGTAAACCTTTGCTTTCTCCATAAAGTCCCCCTCCTACTATTTATTTCACCAATGGTTTTGTTAAAAGCGTCAGGAAAAATACCGCAGAAGCGATAATGATTATGGTCGGTCCCGTCGCCGTATTAACAAAATACGATACCAGCAATCCAAGAATGCCGGAAAACATAGAAATCACGACGGAAAACCCATGATACTCCCGCACATTTTCCGCAAGATTTCTTGCTGCCGCTGCCGGCAGAATCAAGAGCGCATTGATCATAAGAATTCCAACCCAACGAATCGAAAGCATAATAATCATTGCAATCATTACTGCAAATATATCATCTAAAAGCTTGATGCGAATACCCTTACTGTTTGCAAGACTTACATTGATGCTCATGGAATGTAACTGATTGAAACATGTTCCAAAGAAAATCATCGCAACAACGAAAATCAAGAGCAACCAACCGATTTCGGCAGGCGTGATACTCAAAATATCACCGACCAGAATACTCGAATACTTAGAAAAATTGCCATTTTGCGAAAGTACCACCAGACCGATTGCCGAACCAAGTGAAGAGAATACCGATATAATAGTATCTGTCGATACCGCATTTCTACGTTTAATTCGGTTGAGCAACAAAGCAAAAACAATGGCAAACAGCACCATTGTCACATTCAAATCCGCAAATCCAAAAATGACGCCAATAGCAATCCCCGTAAATGCAGAATGTCCAAGCGCATCCGAAAAGAATGCCATTTTATTATTCACGATCATCGTTCCAAGCATCCCAAAAAGCGGGGTAATAATCAGAACGGCAATCAACGCATTTTTCATAAAGTCATATTGCATAAAAGAGAACGGTAGCAGTCTCTCAAATACTTCATACACAAAGTTCATACTCATTTCCTCAGCACTTTCTAATTGATGTTTCCAAAAGTATTAATAAACGCTTCGCTATGAAATACCGACTCCGGCCTTCCTTCCGCCAGAATACTCCGATCCATCAGCACCACGTTATCCGCATATTTGCGAATATACTCCAAATCATGCGACACAAGAATAACTGCAAGGTCGTAGTGCTCCTTCAGATATTCGATGTTGCGGTAAAACAAATCCATTCCATTTTTGTCGATACCGGAAACCGGCTCGTCAAGTACCAGAAGATTAGGAATCGGCGTAGTCGCAATAGACAATAACACGCGCTGCAACTCTCCACCGGACAAATCACACACCGCCTGATCAATCAGATCCTCCGCATCATATCTGGAAAGCTGCTCCTTTACCTTTTCATATACTTTTTTTCTCTTATGTAAGAATACCGGAAAGCGTGAAATATAACCTGCACACAAGTCAAAAACGCTCGTTGGTGTATTCTTTTCTATGTTAATATGCTGCGGTACATAGCCAATTTTTAAGTCCTGAAACGTACCGTTTTGCATATTCTTAAATTCAATGCTTCCCTGGTGCTTCACTTCGCCAAGAATCGCTTTCATCAGCGTACTCTTACCGGCACCATTCTTACCGATGACAGCCGTCAGCTGCCCACAATGAATGTGGAGATTGATGTCCTCAATAATCGTTGTACCACCAATCTCTACTTTAATATCCTTAATTTTGATGCAGTGAAGGCCGCAGCTTTTTCCGTCTTTTCTGAGACGATGGCTGACCAGATCCTTCTTTTCAAATTGTTCTTTCATGCTATTCTCCTAATAATTCCTGCATAGCGCGTATATTCTCATGCATTCCGTCAATATACGCATCCTTGTCCATCTCTCCGCTTACCAGCGAGTCAATGATACACACCTTAGCTCCCGTTTCCCCGGCAATCTGCTTTGGAATGGCATCGCTAAACTGTTTCTCCGCAAATAACAACGTCACATTTTTTTCTTTAATCACTTCGATAATGTCTGCAACATCGCCTGCACTCATAGCCGTATCGTTATCTATATCCACAGCATAGGCGGTCGTCCATCCAAGCACCTTTGCCATGTAGGCAAATGCATCGTGGAAAATGATTACATTCTCCTGTTTTCCTGAATCTACCGTTAATCCACTACCAATTATATCTTCTTTTAACTTTTTGATTTTCTCGATATATGCCTTGGCATTAGCCTCATACTGCTCCTTATGTTCCTCATCTGCTTCCCCCAGTCCCTTTGCAATATTGGCAATCTGCTTCATATAATTGTCCGGATCCATCCACAGATGAGAATTCACTTCATCCTCTTCTTCCAGACTTTGAAGCAGTTCGCAACCGTCACTGCTATCTATCACTTTGATATGCGGATACTGTGTGAGAATATCCTCGACAAAGCTCTCCATTCCGGCACCGTTCGTTACGAAAACAGAGGCATTTTCCATATGCTTCATATCATCTGTCGTAATCTGATACTCATGAAGGCAGCCCCCCTGATTCTTCGTAAGATTCGTAAGTTCAACACCTTCCACATCTCCGACAACATTCATCGTGGCAATGTACATCGGGTAAAAGGACGTTACAATCTTTAGTTTTCCCTTCACACTATCGCTGTTTGCTCTATTTACAAGAAATCCAACGCTTCCGGCAAGGACGGTCACGATCGACATTATCCCAAGCAGAAGCAGGCATTTTTTCGCTAATTTATTCATCTGTCATCAATCCTTCAAACTGTGTATTCTCCGTCAAATGATAACACTATATCCAAATTCCGTCAACTCTGCACAACATAATTGAAGGAATGTAAGACTATATGTATTACACTCCTTCAACACAAAAATCATTCACAGTAAATTTAGATTTAATTATTAGTTTTTAATTTTGCTTACCGGCACAGTTTTCCTCTTAATGACATCTACATACGAATTTACTCCTATTGCCTTCATCTCATGAACATCATCATAGAATACAATCACTTTCGCACGCTCCAGCTCTCCATAAGAGTTCGGATAACCATAGTCAATAAACAGAACCGGTATGGAAAGTCCGTCAACTATATTTTTATCATAGCCTTTGTATACATTATACACTTTAAACTTCTCCGGATTTCTTACATTCTCTTTAATCTCACGATATGCTTTCTTACCAAGCTGTATATAATCGGTTACAATAATATTATATTTAAATTTAGTTTTTCCTTTTGAGGCAGTTATCGTAGCACGTCCACCTTTCTTTGCCTTAATCTTACCCTTCTTTACACTCACCACTTTTTTCTTATTGCTCTTCCATTTTGGACTCTTAATTCCAATTGGTTTCACCAGCTTAACACTACTGCCTTTTGCAACAAACACATACATGCTCTTAACTGTCGCCGTATAAGAGGCACTGTTTCCGCCGGCAAGACTAATGGTCACTTTAGTTTTTCCTATCTTCTTCGGATCCAGAGTAATCGTTCCTGTACCATCATACTTCAAAGTATAAGTTACACCTGCCACCTTAGCTTTGCTGTTCTTTATCTTAAAATTCTTTTCTGCATATTCGTAAGAGCATCCGTAAGTAAAGGCGATGGTTTTCTTTAATCCACCGTCTACCTTACCGCTCTTGGAAGCAAATTTTACATTATAATTATTAGAATTAGACAGTTTAAACTTGTAATCACTGGCACCACCGGTGTATCCGGTTACCTTAAAACTATATGCTCCCGGCTGTACATAATATTTATATGTCTTTTTCAATCCTGCATCAACTCTGTCCCATTTGTATACACTTGGACTTCCGCCGGACAATGTCCATTCCAGTCTTGCACTGGCTGAAGTGAACTCTATTACTATATCCATAGCACTTGCTACGTTAAAGGTATAGGTGTCCGTGGAATATGTCGGAAAAAGCCCATATAAACCACCGTCATAAGATATATTTCCGGAAACCTCTTTCCCCAAAGTATAAGTTTTAGCCGTATCTGCGGCTGCTTTGTCCGGAGTTACTGCTAACCCCGTCACCACCAATAAACACACTAATAGAACCGATAAAAATCTTTTCATAATAAATACCTCCTATCCTTTAGTTTCACAAGTCAAATTTTGTGCATTCCATCTTATCCATGTGATTCGTTTCTAACTATGCACTAACCAACCAACGTTCCCGGATCGATAATCAAGCTGATACTTCCGTCTCCTAACTGCGTACATCCGGAAATACCTCTTACCTTTTTGATGTAATTTGGTATCGGTTTCACTACAATCTCCTGCTCACCTATCAGTTGGTCCGCAAGTGCGCATACTGTTTCGCCTTCGTGTTCTATAATTACCATAATTCCATCTTCTGCATTCTCTTTTGCACCCTTGATATCGTAGAATTCATTGAGTCTTATCACCGGAAAACATTCGCCGCGAATCATCACATATTCATCGCCTTCCGGTTCTACTATCATCTGTTCTTTCTCCACCTGAATAAATTCTTTCACCGAATTTGTTGCAATTACAAAGTTCGTCTTTCCAACACTAAACGTGATGCCGTCTATAATTGCGAGCGTAAGCGGTATTTTCAAAATCATGGTGCTGCCTTTTCCCCATTCGCTCTCAATATCCAGACTTCCGCCAATATCCTGAATATTCTTTACTACAACATCCATACCAACACCGCGTCCCGAATACTCTGTAACTTCTTTCTTCGTGGAAAAGCCCGGTTTGGTAACAAATGCAAAGACTTCTTTATCGCTGTACTCCTTCTCCGGTTTTTCAAGAAGACCGTTATCTCTGGCTTTCTCTAAAATAGCCTCCCGGCTCATGCCTTTACCGTCATCGCGAACGATAATCCATACCTTGCCGCCTTCATTTTTGGCTTCCAGAATAATTTTACCTTTTGGATCTTTTCCGTTTTTCTTTCTATCCTGTGGAGTCTCAATTCCGTGATCGACGGAATTACGAATCAGGTGCATCAACGGATCTGAAATATGCTCTATAATATTTTTATCTACTTCTGTTTCTTCTCCAATAATCTCTAACTCAATTTCTTTTCCAAGTTTTCTGGAAACATCATACACGATACGATTCATTTTCTGAAACGTATTTTTAAGCGGCATCATACGCATCGTCATAATAGATTCCTGCAACTCTGTCGTAATCTTAGAAAGTTGTGCCGCTGCTTTATGAAAATTCGTCAAATCGAGCCCCGGAACTGCCAAATCCGGATTCTGCAAAACAACCGCCTCCGCGATTACAATCTCACCCATAAGTTCCATCAGCTCGTCCATTTTCTTGATGTTTACGCTGATAAAGCTCTGCGTCTCCTGCTTCTTGGAAGGCTTCCCTTTGCCAATCACTTTCGTTTCCGCATTTTTCTTAACCTGTTTTGCGATATCACCGGCAGTAACCAATACCGGTTCTTCCTCTTTTGGCGGCATCGGCTCCAGCGCAGGCGTCGTATTCAGTACAATTTGTTCTTCCTCGCGCACTTCCGTACAGAAATTCAGAAACTGGTCCGCGCTACATTGGTTGATCTCAATATTTTCAACACCTATGCCTCTGCCTATCAGCTCCATAATTTCGTCCACTTCCGACTTTGTCTGAAGCCCCATCTTAAATCCGTTTTCCAGAATCACGTCCGAACTTTTCTCGTTTGTGATAATGTCATCCGGGAAATACTGCAGATCTTCCGCCACTTCCTTCAGGGAATAAACGGCATTATACGCTCTGATGTTACACATCTCCGTCGACTTGTCATACGTAATGTGGATCGTATAAAATTTGCTGTCCTCAGAAGCCACCGGCGCAATATAATACTGTTTGGGCGGGACATACTCTTTCTCGGGCGGAAGGTCATTTCCGGTTTCGGTGATATTTTTCTTAATCCCATCCAGGAAAATTTCTACTTCGGTAATTAATTCCTCCGGATCCCCGTCCGCGTCTTCTCCGTTTTTTATCTTGTCCAGTTCTTCGTGAATAAAATCAGATACTTTTAACATGTGGTCCACCAGTTCATTTTGCGGAACCTTCTTATTATCTGACTCACGAATATAATAAAATACGTCCTCCAGGGCATGAGAAACCATCGTTATATTAGTATACATCATGATTCCGGAAGAACCTTTGATTGTATGCATTGCACGGAATATTTCATTGATAGCTGCATCATCAAAACATTCATCGTCTTTATGATTCAGTGCCAGATTCTCTATCTCCTCCAAAAGCTGTTCACTTTCAAAGATAAACATATCCAGCATACCCTCTGTAATATATTCTTCTGCCATCCTTCTCCTCCTTCGCTCCCTTGCGCTCCCATATGCGCTTATTCGGGATTGAATTAAACACAAAAGGGATCAAACACAACAAAGTAATTGTGTCTAATCCCTCGCATGCTATATAAGTTCTAATTTTTTCAGGAGGCTCTCAAACTTCTCCTGATCGATTGGCTTTCCTGCGTAAGCAACGCAGCCCAATTCGAAAGCCTTCATAACATTTCTTCCTTCATTTAATGCGGTTGTCATAATAATTTTGGCACCTTTATCTTCCGGTATACCACGTTCTTTCTCAATATCCCGGATGGCTTTCAGCGCCTGATATCCATCAAGTGCAGGCATCATAATATCAAGGCAAACCAAATCATAGCCTTCATCTGCATCCAATGCCATCAAGAAGGCATCCACCGCCTCTAATCCATCTACAGTGATATCACACTCGCCGTATTTGGATAGGAAACGTAACATAAATTTTCTGCTGGCGAAATCATCCTCTGCGATAAGAATTTTCATCGTTTTACATCCTCCTTAGAACTATTCAAAATGCTGTAAATTTTACCGGATACATTTTCCAGGCTAACCTGGTAACTCACAGCGCCTATCTCATGTGCCACCTTCGGCATGCCATACACAACACAGCTTGCCTCGTCCTGGCCGATTGTAGTCGCTCCTGAATTCTTCATTTGCAACAGTCCTTTTGCTCCGTCAGCTCCCATTCCGGTCAGCAGCACCCCAATCGCTCTGCTTCCTGCTGTCTTCGCTACCGACTGTAGTAAAACATCTACCGATGGGCAGTGTCCACTTACTTTTTCTCCCGGTTTACATTCTACACGATATTCATTGTCCACCTTTATTACGCGCATATGGCAGTTGCCGGGTGCAAGTAATACTTTACCCCGTTCTACCACATCTCCGGTTCGCGCTTCCTTCACATACACTTCACAACGATTGTTCAAATGATCCGCATACATAGCCGTAAAACCCGGTGGCATATGCTGGACAATTACCGTTCCCGGAATATCTTTATGAAATCCCTGAATGATAGTTGCAATCGCCTCCGTGCCGCCGGTAGAAGCACCTATTGCGATGATATCCTTCGAATAGCCGGTAGATAATTTATTCATCACCTTAGCCACAGGTCGCATGGATTTGTAATACCCGACCCTGGCTGTAGATGCGATTTTGATTTTTGTATTTAATTCTTTCTCGATAAAACTATATATCTGCTCTGTAGACTCTGTTCTTGGTTTGGATACAAAATCCACTGCTCCCGCTTCCATTGCATCAAAGACGCTCTTGCCGATAGAACTGATAACAACCGTTCTTACCGGAAATTGCGGCATCAAACGTCGGAGAAATTCTATACCGTTCATACGCGGCATTTCCACGTCCAGCGTCATTACGTCCGGTCTGTACTTTAATACCGCATCTCTTGCTTCGTAAGGATCTCCCGCCGTTGCTACAACGGTAAGTGCAGGGTCTGCGTTTATTCCTCTTGCCAGTAGCTCGCGGAAAACCATCGAATCATCTACTACCAAAACCTTGATTTGTCGCATAAGCATCCCTTCGAATTAAACTTTCTGGTATACGGAAGGTCTGACATATCTGAAATTAATCCTGGATCGGTCGAGTGCTTCTGTAGTCCCAAGAAATAAAAAACCCCCGGTTTCCATATGATCGTAAATTCTTCGTATCAGCCGCTGTTTGGTAATGTCGTCAAAGTAAATCATTACGTTTCGAAGAAATACGACATTAAATTTTCCTCGAAAAGGAATGGGGTCCATTAAATTAAATTGTTTAAATATTACCCTGGACTTAATGTCCTGCGTCACTTCGTATTCCTCCACAGATACTTTTCGGAAATAACACTTTCGATAGACGGACGGAATATTGTCCAACTGATCTTTGTGATACCTGCCCCGCTTCGCTGTCTCCAACACCTTTGTAGAAACATCCGTTGCCAAAAGTGAAGTATCCCATTCGCCTTCCACCAGTTTAAAATAATCCCTCAAAATCATCTCTAAAGTATACGGTTCCTCACCTGTAGATGAAGCTGCACACCAGATACGGATATCTTTCGTACTGTTGCACTGCGTCCTCAACCTAGGTAGTACGTGTGATTTGAGAAAATCAAACTGGTCTGACTCGCGCATAAAATACGTATGATTCGTGGTCAGGGCATTGATAAGCTCTGCTGCTTCCTTTCCTTGCGGATTCCCTTCCACTATGTCCATATAAGCCGAATAACTGTCGAAATTTCCTCTGGTCAGGTAGTTCTCCAACCTTCCAACAATCAACGTACGCTTCTGTGTTAAATCAATTCCGTAGCGACTTTTTACATATGTAACAATTCTTCTGAATTCCTGATCTGTTATCTCCAAATGAAAAGCCTCCGTAATTACTATATCATAATAATTTTAATGCAATCACGCTTACTTGTCAAATATCTTTTCATTTTTAGCGAAGTTTTCAATCAAATCTCATTATTTGTGAACAATTATCTGTTTTAGTTCACGCAACAAAACTTCCATCTCTTCATCCGTTCCGATGGTGATGCGCAAATAGTTATCAATACGAGGTTTTTTAAAATAACGGACAAAAATATTTTTTGCTTTTAAGGCTTCAAAAATCGTCTCCGCCGGAATATCTCTATGCGTAGCAAAAAGGAAATTGGTAGCGGAATCCGTACAGCTAAACCCTAATTTTTCAAGCTCTTCTTTGGTGTGTTCTCTTGTATGGATAATTTTCCTACAACATTCCTCAAAGTATGCGTTATCCAAAATCGAAGCTTTACCGACTGCAAGAGAAGTCTGGTTCATTGTGTATGAGTTATAAGAAAATTTAACATCATTCATCGCACGAATTAATTCTTTGTTACCGATAGCAAAACCGATACGCATTCCCGCCATGGAACGGGATTTGGAGAAGGTCTGCACCACCAGGAGATTGTCATATCTATTTACAAGGGAAAGCGCACTTTCCCCGCCAAAATCTATATATGCCTCATCGACAATCACAAGCGAATCTTCATTGTACGAAAGAATCTTTTCAATGAAAGACAGGGGCTCGCAGATACCGGTAGGCGCATTTGGATTGGTAATCACTACCCCTCCATTTGGCCGCTTATAATCTTCCGGATTAATGCGGAAATTCTCATCCAACGCCGGACACGCAAACGGAATCCGGTAAAGATTAGCCCAGACATCATAAAACGAATATGTAATGTCCGGAAACAGAATTGGAAGGTCGGAATTAAAAAATGTAAGGAATGCCATTCCAAGTACATCGTCCGAACCAACACCCACAAATACCTGCTCCTTATCTACCCCGTAGTAATCCGCAAGCGCCGATGTAAGCACAGTTGCCTGCGGATCCGGATAAAGTCTCAAGCGATCCATATCCATTTCTTTTAATGCCTCTACAGCCTTTGGTGAAGGCGGATAAGGATTCTCGTTGGTGTTTAATTTGATAAGATTTGACGCCTGTGGTTGTTCTCCCGGCGTATAGGGTTCTACCCTGCGAATATATTCCTGAAATTTCTTCATAGCACTTTCCTCTTCTATTGGTATTCCTTTGCCAGTTTTTCAAACGCCGGCAAAGAACGCTTTATCATGTCATAATCTACGCAATATGCAAGTCTTACATAGCCCGGGCATCCAAAAGAACTTCCCGGAACAAGCAGCAGATGATGCTCTTTCGCTTTCTGACAAAATGCCTTGTCATCTTCCTCCATCGATTTCATAAACATATAAAATGCCCCCTGCGGCTTTGCCATTTCGAAGCCGTAGTCAGAAAGACTGTTATAGAGCAATTCCCGGTTTTTGTCGTAGACCGATACATCTACGCGTACGTCCAGCACTTTCTGAATCACTCTTTGCATCAGCGACGGTGCATTAACAAAACCGAGGACACGATTGGCAATATTCGCTCCATCTATAATCTCGTCCGCTCCATCCAGTTCATCCGGCATTACCAGATAACCGATACGTTCGCCCGGAAGCGATAAGGACTTACTAAACGAATAGCCAACAATTGTATTCTCATAATATTTTGTAAGATAAGGCACCTCCACATCTGTGTAAACCAACTCGCGATATGGCTCGTCGGAAATAATATAGATACTGTGGTCAAAAGCATTCTGCGCCTTATACAATATCTCGGAGATTGCCATAATCGTTTTTTCTTCATAAATGACCCCCGTCGGATTATTCGGGTTATTTATAATAACGGCTTTTGTTTTATCCGTAATTTTCTTCATAAAGTCTTCCAGGTTCGGCTGAAAGGTTTCCTTCTCGGTATCCACAACAACGAGTTTTCCCTGGAAGTTATCCACATAATTTTTATATTCTCCAAAGAAAGGAGCAAAAACAATTACCTCATCCCCCGGATTTAACAATGTTTTCAAGATGACATTCAATCCACCGGCAGCTCCTACCGTCATCAAAATATTTCTCTTGAAGAAATTCGTCTCAAAACGACGATTTAACGACTCAGCTACAGATTGTCTTACATCATCATAACCGGAGTTATTCATATATCCGTGTAAAAACACCGGATCCTCATTTAAAACTTCCTTAATGGCATCATTTACCTCTTTGGGCGGAGCCACGCTTGGATTGCCCAAGCTATAATCATATACATTTTCTGCTCCAAATTCCGCTGCCATTTTCTTTCCCTCTTCAAACATGGCACGGATTGCAGAACCATTTGCTACAAGCTCCCTCATTTTTTCTGAAATCACAATTGTTACCTCCTAACTGCTCCAACATCTATTTGTTCCATTCCCTGTCTTTTTTTATTGGTCTCAGACCGCCGGGAAATGACTGCCTCACATCCAAAAACGCAGGCAGGCAAATAAAAACAAATGCGCCGGATAAAACGCGTAAAATATATATTTTAGAGAAATTCCTTTCTCCCCATTATAAAGCAAAACCGGGAGAAATGCGATACATGCATAAGGCTCCCATATGAAACTGAGCGCTCCCGCTACTGCCTGCAGTATCCGATATTCCCGGAACACATACATAATCAGAATAGATGCAATCCCATATATGGAATAGTCCGTGTGCGCAATATAACTCACAAGTGCAGCTGCCGCCGCCAATGCAAGATAGTTAAAATCCAATTTAATTTTGTACTGTTCCATACTCCAAAGCACGATCAGTCCAATCAAAAGCGTAAACAGGACATTCTGTCTCGATGGGTCAAATACCCGGCCATATAGTGCCATATCAAAAGGAACCTCCGAAATTATAGCTGCAACCAAAAGACGTAGCATATATTTTCGCAGGTCCCGGGTATGGAAGAAGCCTTCTACCAAAAGAAAACAAAAAATAGGAAAGGCAAGTCTTCCCATATTCCGAAACAATCTATAGTAAGGAGTGGCTTTTAAAAAAACCACTCCTACATGATCGATTAACATGGAAACGATTGCAATTATTTTTAATGTTCCGGCACTTATTCCAAATTTTCTATCCATCTTACTTACTCACACATTATTGTTCATCCAGTATCTTCAAATACGCTTCTACCATTTCAACACCCTGTTCAAATGTAAGCTTACTTGTATCGATACATAAGTTATAGTTGTGTGCATCGTTCCAGTCACGGCCGGTATAATATTTGTAATACGCCGCTCTGTGCTTATCGATGTCCTCCACTTTTTTTCTAAGGTCTTTTCTGGATTCACTAAACATACTCTCCAGGGTATCCAGACAATGTTCCATCGGAGCGTGAACATAAAGGCTGATTACATCATCCCGATCCTTTAAAATATAATCCGCACAGCGTCCTACGATAACACAGGATTCCTTCTCTGCTACCTCTTTAATCATCTTTGCCTGCAGATTAAACAGGTTGTCATCCGACACAAACGCTGAACTTTCCGGCGGCAATACACTTCCGTCGTATTTTTTTCTGCGTAACTTACCAAGAAGGTTCTTTTTTAATTTTTCATCTGCCTGATTGAATAAGGCTTCATTGATTCCACTGTCCTCAGACGCTTTTCTCACGATTTCCCTGTCATAATAAGATATCCCCAATTTTTCCGCCAGCATACGTCCGATGGTTCTTCCGCCACTTCCGTATCCTCTGGCAATGGTAATTACAAAATGTTTTTTCATGCCCAACTCTCCTTTGAAAAACTATTCTCCTAAATAAGCTTTCTTTACCGATTCATCTTCTAACAGTTGCGAAGCCTCTCCTTCCAGAACGATATTACCGGTTTCCAGAACGTAAGCTCTGTCCGCAATAGACAAGGCTTTCTTAGCATTTTGCTCTACAACCAGCACCGTCGTTCCTGCTGCACTTACCTTCTCTATTATATCAAATATTTCGTTCACGAGAATAGGGGATAATCCCATAGAAGGCTCGTCCATAACAATAATCTTAGGCTGTGACATAAGCGCACGCCCCATTGCAAGCATCTGTTGTTCTCCACCACTTAAGGTTCCTGCCAGCTGATTTCTTCTTTCCTTCAATCTCGGAAATCTGTCATATACCATCTCAAGATTCTTCGCAATTTCGCTTTTATCGGTTCTGGTATAGGCACCAAGTTTTAAGTTCTCATAAACACTCAATTCTGCAAAAACACGTCTTCCTTCCGGCACGTGTGCCATTCCAAGGGACACAATCTGGTGCGCAGGAACCTTTGTAATGTCTTTTCCTTCAAATGTAACCGTTCCTTCTGCCGAAGCAACCAATCCGGTGATTGTGTTCAAAATAGTTGTTTTACCGGCACCGTTGGCACCAATCAGCGCAATTACCTCTCCCTCGTTTACCTCGAAGGAAACACCTTTAATGGCATTAATTACACCAAAATTTACTTTCAAATCTTTTACTTCAAGCATTGCCATTGTTCGTTCCTCCTATTCTCCAAGATATGCGGTGATTACCTGTGGGTCATTGAGCACCTTAGAGGTCTCTCCCTGTGTCAGCACCTGTCCAAAGTTCAATACCGTAAGTT
The DNA here is from genome assembly GCA_024698865.1 of Lachnospiraceae bacterium. GTDB lineage: Bacteria > Bacillota > Clostridia > Lachnospirales > Lachnospiraceae > JAILQS01. Next base: position 17,885 of record JAILQS010000044.1, read on the forward strand.
CCTCGCAAATACCGGAGACTAACTTCATATCATGCTCAATCAAAAGAATGGTCATGTCAAACTCTTTCTGAACAAAACGAATGGTGTCCATAAGTTCCTTTGTTTCGTTGGGATTCATACCTGCAGCAGGCTCATCCAGAAGCAGAAGTTTCGGATTGGTAGCTAATGCTCTGGCAATCTCCAGCTTTCTCTGCTTTCCGTATGGAAGGTTGGAAGCAACAAAATGTGCCTCGTTCTCCAGTCCAAACACTTTCAGAAGCTCCATTGCTTTTTGGTTCATTTCCTTTTCCACTTTTCGAAACTTCGGAAGTCTGAGTATTCCGGTCAATACACTGTAACGGAAAGAATTATGTAATCCAACTTTAACATTATCTAATACAGACAAATCCTTAAATAAGCGGATATTCTGAAATGTTCTTGCAATTCCGGCTTTGTTGATATCCGTCGTCTTTTTGCCGGTAATATCTTCTCCATCGAGAAGGATCACACCCTTATCCGGCTTGTAAACTCCGGTAAGCAGGTTAAACAACGTCGTCTTTCCTGCACCGTTTGGTCCAATGAGACCATAGAGCTGACCTTTTTCAATTTTGATATTAAAATTATCTACGGCACGAAGTCCACCAAAGGAGATGCCAAGATTTCTAACTTCTAACATCGACATACTATACCGCCTCCTTTGATTTCTTGTTGCGTTTGAATACGCCTGCATATTTGCTGCGTAATTCTTTGAACTTCGGGCTCCAGTTAAATAACATCATTGCAATCAAGACTACGGAATAGATTAACATTCTGTAGTCACTAAGTCCACGGAGCATCTCCGGAAGCATCGTAAGTAACACTGCTGCGATAATAGAGCCACGGAAGCTTCTCATTCCACCCAGTACCACAAATACGAGAATCATAATGGACATATTGTATCCAAAGTTCGCCGGTGTTGCCGTGAGCGTAGACAGGTTGTGAGCGTAAAGAACGCCACCTGCTCCGGCAATTGCGGCAGAGATGGAAAATGCCATTAATTTGTAGCCGGTTACATTCAAACCTACAGACTCAGCTGCAATACGGTTATCACGAATCGCCATAACAGCACGTCCACTTCTGGAATGCACCAGATTATATACAATAAAAAGTGATATCAATATCAGAATTACACCAATCGTAAAATTAGAAAGATGTGGTGTTCCGGAAATTCCTTTGGCTCCGTTGATGATATATTTGCCGTCCGCTTCCATTTTCAAAGCATCCGGATCAACAATAGCGACATGGATTCCTTTGCTGTCTTTACCAATGAATAAAACATTGATTATATTTTTAATAATCTCACCAAAGGCAAGCGTTACAATCGCAAGATAATCGCCGCGAAGACGAAGTACCGGAATACCGATTAAGAAACCGAACAGTCCGGCAAATATAGTTCCAATTACAAACGCGAGCAGAAATGCTACGATTTCATTGGAAATGAATTCTTTCGTCAGACTTGAGAACGTAGCACTTGTAAAAGCACCGATACACATAAAGCCGGCGTGTCCAAGGCTAAGTTCACCCAGATAACCTACGCAAAGGCAAAGGCCGATTGCAACGATGGAATACACGCAAAGCGGCACCAATAAGTCCATTAAAAGATAGTTTACGCTTCCGGTAAACATCAAAGCTTCCATCACCAGATAAGCCACGATTACAATTGCGTATGTGACAAACATGGATTTTACAGAAGAATTTTTTAAAAAGTTAAATTTGTCTTTCACTACAATCACCTACACTTTCTCATGTACTGCTTTTCCAAGAATACCGGTTGGTCTCACCAAAAGCACGATAATTAAAACTGCAAATACTATTGCATCGGAAAGCTGCGATGAAATGTAGGCTTTTCCGAGAATCTCGATGATGCCCAAAAGGATACCTCCGATAAAGGCTCCCGGAATAGAGCCGATTCCGCCAAATACTGCAGCGGTAAAAGCTTTGATACCCGGCATGGAACCCGTGTAAGGAGTCAGAGTCGGATATGCCGAACAAAGTAACACACCGGCAATTGCTGCCAGACCGGAGCCGATGGCAAATGTAAGCGAAATGGTTCCATTTACATTGACACCCATAAGCTGGGCAGCGTCTTTGTCTTCCGAAACGGCCAACATTGCCTGACCCGCTTTTGTTCTCTTGATAAATGTCATAAGTGCAAGCATGATTACAATACAGATACATACTGTAACCATTGCAACGCCGGAAATAACTAATTTGTCTCCGGCAAGTTTTATATTATTCATTGGAATAACGGAAGTGAAAGATTTGGTGTCCGCTCCAAATATTAAAAGGGCAAAGTTTTGTAAGAAGTAGCTTACGCCGATTGCAGTAATCAATACCGCAAGAGGCGGAGCCTTTCTAAGTGGTTTGTATGCTATTTTCTCAATTACAACTCCTAATACCGTACAAACGATAACAGAAAGAAGTATACTTAAATATGGATTTAATCCAAGTCCCGTAACGGTTGTAAATACAACGTAGCACCCGATCATAATTACATCACCATGGGCAAAATTCAACATCTTGGCAATTCCGTATACCATCGTATATCCAAGCGCAATAATCGCATAGATACTGCCAAGACTGATTCCGTTTATTAAGTAGGATATGAAACTCATATCAGCACCTCTCATCTTTTCTTAAAAATTTGGTGGCAAATGGATTTGCATGCGAGCATGCCTCCGCTTGCCGGTCTTGCGTTATAAAAAGACCGCTATGAAAATGCATCATAGCGGTCCTTATTGCATTTTTCAATTACTGCATTGCTTTATATGCACCATTTTCGATTACAACAGCCATAGGTGATTTGCTGACAGCACCCTGCTCATCCCATGTCATGGATTTACCGGTAACACCGTCAATGGAAAGCTCGCTCATCACTGATTTGAGTGCGTCACCCATCTCGCCTGCGCTTAAGTCCGGTTTTACACCTGTTTTCTCAATAGCCGCTTTGATGATATAGATTGCATCGTATGCATCTGCTGCGAACTGGTTTGGAACCTCACCATAAGCATCCTGATATGCTTTTACAAAGTTCTGTGTTGCTTCATCTTCTGCATCTGCTGCAAATGGTGTTAAGAGCATTACGCCTTCTGCTAAAGAAGTATCAAAGTTTTCTACACCAAGGATTCCGTCCATACCGTCTACACCAAAGAATACCGGTTTGAATCCCATTGTGTTTGCCTGTGTCAGAATAATAGAAGCTTCTGTATAGTAGATTGGGAGGAATAATAATTCTGCTCCGCCATCCTGTGCTTTCTGTAACTGTGTAGAGAAGTCTGTCTTAGAATCTGTAGTAAATGCTTCATTTGCTACGATTTCAAGACCTTTCACTGCTGCTTCCTTTACGAACTGCTCTTCGATTCCTGAAGAGTATACGCTGGAGCTGTCATAGATAATTGCTACTTTTTTAGCAAGTGCATTATCTGCAATATAGTCTGCGGATACGAGTCCCTGGTTAGGGTCTGTAAAGCAAACCTGGAATGCATTGTCATTAACAATAACATCTGTAGAAGAAGCAGATGGTGTTAACTGGAACATATTATCTGCTGCTGTCTTACCTGCAACTTCAACACAAGGCTGAGTCGTAACGGTTCCCATAAGAATCTGCATTCCCCAGTCCTTTAATGTGTTATATGCGTTAACCGCTTTCTCTGTATCATTCTGGTCGTCCTGGAAATCAAATTCGATTTTCTTTCCATCGATACCGCCTGCTGCATTAATCTCATCTACTGCAAGCTTGGCTGCATTCGATACTGCAGTACCGTAAATTGCTGCTTCACCGGTTGTTGGTCCGATTCCACCAATTTTATATGTATCAGAGTTTCCTCCTCCCTTTTTACCGCCACATCCTACAAGTGCGGATACTGCTAATACGCAAACTAATGATAAACTAAGCAGTTTCTTTAAGCTTTTCATACTAATTCCTCCATTCTCTCTTTAACCCTTTAGTTTCTTAAAGTGAAAAAGGCGCAGAATATAATTCAAACGCCTTTGTTCGATAGGAATAATGATACTATTCCACTATTCTTTTGTCAACAAAAAATTTTTGTATTATGCACTTTCGTTCATCTTGGCAAGCTTGGCAGCCTGATCTGCTGCAATGAGATTGTCAAGAATCTCTGTCAGATCTCCATTTAACACTTCATCAAGTCTGTGAGAAGTGAATTTGATTCTGTGGTCGGTTACTCGTCCCTGTGGGAAGTTGTAGGTTCTGATTTTCTCAGAACGGTCTCCGGTTCCTACCTGACTTCTTCTTGCTTCTGCTTCCTCATCATGTGCTTTCTGTAACTCCAAATCGTACAGACGGGAACGAAGTACCTTAAGGGCCTTATCTTTATTTTTAAGCTGTGATTTCTCGTCCTGACAGGAAATAACGATTCCTGTTGGGATATGGGTTAAACGAACGGCAGAGTCTGTTGTATTTACGCACTGTCCTCCGTTACCGGATGCACGGAATACATCAAACTTACAATCGTTCATATCAATCTCTACGTCAACCTCTTCTGCTTCCGGCATAATAGCTACAGTTGCGGTAGATGTATGGATACGTCCGCCGGATTCTGTTACCGGGATTCTCTGTACGCGGTGTACGCCACTTTCGTATTTTAACTTGGAATAAGCTCCGTTACCTACGATCATAAATACAGCTTCCTTGAAACCGCCGATTCCATTTTCATTCAAACTCATCATTTCGGTCTTCCAATGGTTGGATTCGGCAAATTTGGTGTACATACGATATAATTCTGCAGCAAAAAGTGCCGCCTCGTCTCCACCGGCTCCACCACGAATCTCAACGATAACATTCTTATCATCATTCGGGTCTTTTGGAAGAAGCAGGATTTTTAATTTTTCTTCTGCCTGCTCTACTCTTTCCTTACAATCTGCAAGTTCTTCCTTTGCAAGCTCTTTCATTTCCTCGTCGCTTTCTTCCTCAAGAATCATAAGACTTTCTTCGATACCCTCTTTGGCCGCCTTATATTCCTTGTACTCTTCCACAATTGGAGCGAGGTCTGTCTGCTCTTTCATGAGTTTGCGGAACTTGTCCTGATTATTGATTGTATCCGGCTCCTGAAGTTCATTCAAAACTTCTTCAAAATGTCTCACAATATCTTCTACTTTATCAAACATGTAATTCCTCCATTATTTCTTACCAAAGACCACCCGGTCCTTACCGGCAAGGTCCTTGATTGCCTTTATTTCCTTATATCCGGCTTCCCTTAAAAGTGTACTTACTGCTTCTTTCTGGTCATACCCAATTTCGAAGAACAGGGCTCCTCCGGATTTTAAATGCTTTGTTCCTTCGGCAACAATCTTTCTGTAAAAGAAAAGACCGTCCTCCGTACCATCCAGTGCAAGTCTTGGCTCATGCAGACGCACCTCCGGCATCAATTCATCCACCTCTTTACTAGCGATATAAGGCGGATTTGATACGATTATATCATAATTTTCGAAAATGTCATCAAAAAGATTACTTTCTTTAAATGTAACCTTGGCCTCATTCCGCCGGGCATTTTCTTTGGCAACCTCCAGCGCCGCCTTCGACACATCCACTCCGGTACACTCCGTTACATACTCTGAAAGTTGCAATTTCAAGCTGATAGCAATGCAACCGGAGCCTGTACACATATCGAGAATTCGAATCGGTTGGGTATCCTCCGCGTTTTGGGTGTATTTCGAATAATTCTTACGCGTATATTCCACTACCTGCTCCACCAGCGTTTCTGTGTCCTGTCTCGGAATCAGAACATCCGGAGATACCTTAAAGGTGTAGCCCATAAATTCCTGTTCTCCGGTAAGATGCTGCAGCGGAATGTGGGACGCTCTTTGTTCAATCAAAAAAATGTACTTCTCCACCGCTTCACCTGCCGGTGCTGTCTTATCCAGCAAAAAAGAGACCCGGTCGATATGGAAACAATACTCCATAAGATACCAGGCATCTAATTTCGCGTCCTCTATTTGAGCTTTTTGAAGAAGTTCCTCGCCGTAGCGAAGAACCTCCTCATATGAACTGTCTCTATCTATTTTCTTCATCAAAAAACCGATCCAATGCGCTAAGGATTTCGTCATCCTCATCGTCATTCATAAGCATTGCAGATACACCTGCGTTTACATGGTTCTCTTCGTCCTTAAGTCGCTTTTCTCTTTCTGAGCGGGATGGGATTCCTCCGGCAACGTCTGTTGCTTTTAAAACAGGATGAATCTTAGAAACAACTTGCTGTTTCGCAGCTTCTTCTGTAACCTTTTTCACTTCCGGCTCAGAAGCTTGTGGTTCTTCCACAGCTGCTTTTACTTCCGGTTCAGAAGTTTCCTCTACCTGTTCTGTAGTTTCCATAGCAACAGGTTCTTCTGCAGCTACAGGTTTCTCTTCAGCTACTGTCTCCTCCACAGTTGGTGCACTTACTTCAACCGCAGGTTCTTCCGTTGCAGGTTCTTCCGTTGCAGATTCTGCAACTGCGGGTTCTGCAACTGCAGGTTCTGCAACTGTAGGTTCTGCAACTGCAGGTTCTGCTGAGTCAGCTGTTGGGGCTGCATTTGTATTCTTTTTATTCTTGGATTTATTTTTCTTTTTGGATTTGTTGGACTTCTGAGAGGTCTTTGGAGCTTCTTCCTTTGCTACATCCTTTGCATCCTCCAAAACCTCAGTTGCCGTTGCTACAGGCTCGGCCACTGCCTCACCTACGCGTTCCTCGCGTGTAACACGAATATTTTCCGTGAAGTTCTCTTCCAAAAATGCTTTCCAGTCAAATACCGCTTCTACCGATGCAATCGCCACTTCAATCATAGAGTCATCCGGCTCTTTGGTTGTAAGTCTCTGAAGCCATAATCCCGGCTTACTGAGAATAGAAGCCACAGTACCATCCTCACTACGTCCTGCAAGACGAATAAATTCGTAAGACACACCCGCAATTACAGGAACCAGAAGAAGACGAATTACAAGTCTTAACCATCCGGTCTTTACACGAATAAACATAAAGAAAATGATACTGATGAACATTACAAGGAACAGAAAACTCGTTCCACAGCGCTTGTGAAAACGTGACTGTCTTCTGACATTTTCCACCGTTAACTCTTTGCCGTTCTCAACACAGTTAATACATTTATGCTCTGCACCGTGGTACATAAACGTACGTTTGATGTCTTCCATAAGCGAAATTGCCATAACATAGGCAAAAAAGATAATCAGACGAAGCACTCCCTCAATTGCTGCAAGAATTGCTTCATTCTGAATTCTTCCGGAAAGGAAGCGGGATACTCCATATGGCAGAACAAAGAAAATTCCAACTGCCATTACCAAAGACAGCATAATCGTAAGCGCAACAATAATCGCTTCCGCTTTGCCTTTGAAAATTTTACCGACTGCTTTGTCTAATTTGGATTCTTTTACTTCATCATCATAGAAAGAGGAAGAATACGTCAAAACATTCATTCCTACAATCAGCGCCTCTATAAAATTGACCACACCACGGATAATCGGAATTCTGAAAAATGCACTCTTTTCTCCAAGGCTATGGTATTCCTCTACTTTAACTTCAATTTCTTTATCAGGCTTACGAACGGCTACCGCGTATTTGTCATTGTTACGCATCATAACACCTTCGAGTACTGCCTGTCCCCCAATTTGTGAAGATTTCATAAACTCTCCCATCTTTGCATTCTGCAATCATAATCTAAAACCATAGGTTACAATTCAAATAATTCTTATAAGCAAAAATAGGCTGAGCCCATACCTGGATACGAACTCAACCTAATTTATCTCGATGTAATTATTTCATGCCATACTTACGGTTAAACTTATCAATAGCTCCACGTGCCTGAGCAGCTCTCTGCTGTCCGGTGTAGAATGGATGGCATTTAGAACAAATTTCAACGTGGATATCTTCCTTAGTTGAACCTGTTACGAATTCGTTTCCACAGTTACAAACTACTTTAGCCTGATAATAGCTAGGATGTATTCCTTCTCTCATGTTATTTTCACCTCTTTACAATTTTTAATCGGTTCCAACCGATCTATGCGTGTTAATAAACAGCTTGTTAATTATAACATAGGGTTTTCGCTATTGCAAGATTATTTTAAAGAATCTTTTGGAGGTTCTGTTACAACTTCCGGTTGCGGTTCTGTGGCATTAGTCGTATCTCTCTTGACTGTCTTTGGCTGCACTTGATCACTTGTTGCTGCCTCTACCATTGACTTTCCGTGCTTTGACAGTTAGCCATTATCATTTGGTTATCCACAAAATTTACAGTATTCTTTTTTACAAAATCTTTCGCAGCAGTTTCCACTTCCTATTATCCAGCGGCCCATAGCGAATCGGCATATCCACCACCGTGGTGTTCTCCACTACGGATTTGCTATGGGTGAAGGTATCGAAACTGTATTTTCCGTGGTATCCCCCCATACCGCTGTTACCCACGCCTCCAAAAGGCATATG
>JAILQS010000059.1 GCA_024698865.1 Lachnospiraceae bacterium
GTGATCTAATGTAAAATGTAATTGAGCCATAGTTTTCATCCTTTCAATTATGTTTTGTGTGGTAACTTAATTTTAACTGAAAGATGAGCTTTTGGCTCTTTTTTTATTTTTTTGAATTTACACCATTATATGGGCTTTATCCTCCTTGGCATTGACAGGTTGCTTTTTTGGCTTGTTGGCTTGTAAAAAAGCAACTTATCTTGCTCCTTGGCGTTGACCGGTTGCCTTTTTGGCTTCTTGGTTTGTAAAAAGGCAACTTATCCTGCTCCTTGGCATGGATAGGTTGCCTTTTTTTCTTGTTGCCTTTTGTTATATTATGGTTTTGTCAGTTCTAACTACTCATAGAGTGGATACTTGTCTGTAAGTGTCTTAACAAGCGCTACTGCTTTTTCTTTGTTTGCATCCACATCATCGATTAACAATGCCATTGCTTCAGCGATTACGTCCATATCTGCTGTGTTCATTCCACGGCTTGTTACTGCAGGGGTTCCAAGACGGATACCGCTTGTAACAAATGGTGAAGTAGGATCGTTTGGAATCGCATTCTTATTACATGTGATGTTCGCTGCATCCAGAATCTTCTCTGTATCTTTACCGGTTACTCCCTTGCTCTGAAGGTCTACCAGTAAAAGATGGTTATCTGTACCGCCGGACACAAGGTTAAATCCTCTGTTCATAAGTCCGTTGGCAAGGGCAGCTGCATTGTCTACAATATTTTTTGCATAAGTCTTAAATGATGGGTCCAACGCTTCTTTCAGACAAACTGCCTTTGCTGCAACTACGTGCATTAATGGGCCACCCTGTGTTCCTGGGAAAATGGATTTGTTCAACTTGTGCTCTTCTGCAAACTCTGCGCTGGAGAGAATCATTCCTCCTCTTGGTCCACGAAGTGTCTTATGGGTAGTTGTCGTTACTACGTGAGCGTATGGGATTGGGCTTTCATGCTGTCCGCCGGCTACAAGTCCTGCGATATGCGCCATATCTACCCAAAGGTATGCTCCTACTTCATCCGCGATTTCTCTAAATCTCTTGAAATCAATCTTACGTGGGTAAGCACTTGCTCCTGCAACGATCATCTTAGGTTTGCATTCTTTTGCAATGCGAAGTACGTCATCATAGTCAATATATCCGTCTGCATTTACACCATAAGGTACAATATTGAAATAGGTTCCTGACATATTAACAGGGCTTCCATGTGTTAAATGTCCACCACAGTCAAGGCTCATTCCCATTACGGTGTCGCCCGGTTTGCAAAGTGCGAAGTATACCGCCATATTCGCCTGTGCTCCTGAGTGAGGCTGCACGTTGGCATAAGTACAACCAAAGAGTTCCTTTGCTCTTTCTCTTGCAAGTTCTTCAACGATATCTACATATTCGCATCCACCGTAATATCTCTTTCCAGGATATCCTTCTGCGTATTTATTAGTCAAATGACTTCCCATGGCAGCCATTACTGCTTCGCTAACTAAGTTCTCAGACGCGATTAACTCGATATGGTCTCTCTGACGTCCCATTTCCTGCTCCATTGCTTTTGCAACTTCAGGATCTGCTTTTAATACATAATCAAATGAAAACATAATTCCTCCATTCTGTGTTGTTACACTCTTTATTGTTTTATCTTTTTAAAGTGTTAAATTAACGATGTTCTTATTCTAACACCTTTTTAATCGCAATTCAACCTCTTCGTTTTGATGAAGCTATCGATGAAGCTATGCTTCATCGATAGCTTTTCCTATATCATTTCTCATATATTTATTTTCAAAGTCTACCCATTTTGTAGCTTCGTATGCATTGGCTCTGGCTTCTTTTAATGTGGCTCCTTTGGCTGTTACACCAAGTACTCGTCCACCGTTCGTTACGATTCCTTCGGCTGTCTTTTTCGTTCCTGCATGGAATACGTAGTAGTCGTCCTTATCTTTGAAGTTCTCCAAACCTGTGATAAGTTTTTCTTTCTCATATGCAAGCGGATATCCATCGGAGGCAAGTACTACACAAACTGCTGCATTGTCCTCAAATTCAAGGTTAATGGTATCCAGTTTGCCATCGATACAGGCTTCCATTACATCGATAATATCGTTTTTCATTCGTGGCAGCACTACCTGTGCTTCCGGATCTCCGAAACGCGCATTGTATTCCAATACTCTTGGTCCCTTTTCGGTAAGAATGAGTCCGATAAACATAATTCCTGTAAAGTCGCGTCCCTCTGCCTTCATCGCATCCATAGATGGCTGGTATACATATTTCTTACAGAATTCGTCGACTTCTTTTGTATAGAATGGGCTTGGTGAGAAAGTTCCCATGCCGCCGGTGTTAAGTCCTTTGTCGCCATCCTTTGCACGTTTGTGATCCTGTGCGCTTGTCATTGGTGCAATGTGTGTTCCATCGCAATAGCAAAGAACAGATACTTCTCTACCGGTCAAAAATTCTTCGATTACAATCTTATCTCCGGCGCTTCCAAACTGCTTATCTAACATAAGTGTCTTAACGCCTTCCATTGCTTCTTCCTTTGTGTTGCAGATGAGAACACCTTTTCCAAGTGCAAGTCCATCTGCTTTGAGAACAATCGGATAATCTGAGGTTTCTAAATATTTCTTTGCTTCCTCTGCATCCGAAAAGGTTTCGTATGCTGCGGTAGGAATGTTGTATTTTTTCATTAAATCCTTGGAAAATGCTTTGGAACCCTCCAGGATAGCAGCATTTTTACGTGGTCCAAAAACACGTAAGCCTTTTGCTTCAAATACATCCACAACGCCGGCAACCAATGGATCGTCCATTCCGATAATGGTGAGGTCGATTTCTTTTTCTTTTGCAAAATCTGCAAGTTTTTCAAGCTCCATTGCGCCAATATTTACACATTCCGCATATTCTTCAATTCCTGCGTTGCCCGGTGCACAATAAATCTTATCTACGCGACTGCTTTTGGCAACCGCATAAGCAATTGCATGTTCTCTTCCACCACTTCCTACAATTAAAACCTTCATTTTGTTCCTCCGTTTTCTGATTTTAGTTAATATCATTTTCTTCTATTGTCTTTGTCTTAAAGTTATATAATTTGCCGCCCTCATCTGTCTGGAAAGCAATTCCGTCCTTATAGACATACCCTCCAAATACGATGCCGGATGGTATCGGTGAAGTATATGTAAAGTAGTTAATCAAATCTTTGCCTTTTCTGTTCACGGAGTATACGCTTATGCTGCTTTTCAAAGGCACTCCAAAAGAATCCACCGGATACTCTCCGTAATAAATTCTATCTTTATACTGACCGAAGAAATTGCCATGTTTGGTCAGGGTTTTGATTTTTTTCAACTTCTTTTTGGTAGACTGCGCAAGAAGCATTGTCTGTACATCACAATCTTCACCGTTGCATTTTACGCACAACATATAATCACCTGAAAAAGCACGAATCTCAAAATTTTTCATCTCTGTTTTGAGTTTCTTTTTCTTGATACTAACAGAGCACACCGTATGGGTTGTTGTATAATTCGATTTGTTATAAACAAGCTTATCCAGATAAACCTTTCCACTTGCTACTGCTGAAAGATAATATAACGCTTTGCCATTCTTTATGGTTTTCAGCTTTGCTGATTTCTTTTTCTTGACATTGTATTTATAAAGAGTAGTTTTCTTTCCTTTTGTCACAAGATAGTAAGCAGTCTTTCCATTAGACAATGCCTGTTGTCCTTTGATTGTCTTGAATTTGTATGCCGCTGCACTACTAAATGTCGTGCACATAACAATTCCCATCACCAAAAGTGCTACACTTAAGAAACCTCTTGCAAAATTTTTCATATGCATTTCCTCTCTTTCTTTGTACTTGCGTTTTGATAATTACGCTTTGGGATAAACCCGTGAATTTATTCTGCTACATGTGCGATTCCATCGACTACACTCACTTTACCATTGGCAATCAGGTCAATCGCTTTTGGAAGTATCCTCCACTCTGCCTGTTCCATAACTCGTCTTTGCAGAACTTCCGGCGTATCGCCTTCTTCCACCTCAACTGCCTTTTGTAAAATGATTGGTCCGGTGTCGGTTCCGTCATCCACGAAATGCACCGTTGCGCCGGTCACTTTATTGCCTCTTGCAAGCACTGCCTCGTGCACCTTTAAGCCATAATAGCCGGTTCCGCAAAAGGAAGGAATGAGTGACGGGTGAATATTGATAATTCGATTGGTAAATGTCGCAATCACCTGTGGTGGCACAATAACCAGATACCCCGCCAGAACAATCAAATCCACATCATATTCTACCAGTGCCTTGCATAACTCCTCGTTAAAAATCTCGCGACTTGCGTAGTCTTTTGGAGAAATGCAGCGTGCCTCAATGCCTGCTTCCTTCGCTCTTGTAAGCGCATAGGCATTCGCATTGTTACTGATTACCACTTTGATCTCTGTGTTTGTAATTGTCTGTTCTTTTATCGCATCGATAATTGCCTGAAGGTTCGTTCCGCCTCCGGATACTAATACTGCAATTTTTAGCATAATGTCACACCTTTTTCTCCTGCCTGGATTTCGCCTACTACGTATGCGGTCTCTCCTACGGCTTTCAACTGTTCTAATGTTTTGTCTACATCATTTTTATCTACGGCAATCATCATACCGATTCCCATATTGTAGGTGTTATACATCATTTCTTCTTCGATGTTTCCTGTCTTAGCCATAAGTTTGAAAATAGCCGGTACTTCGTAGCTGTCTTTCTTAACTACTGCTCGCATTCCTTCCGGAAGCATACGAGGAATATTTTCATAGAAACCACCACCTGTAATATGGCTGCAGGCTTTAATCTTAACTCCGCCTTCTTTGATGGAACGAAGTGCTTTTACATAGATTTTGGTTGGTGTAAGAAGCGCTTCTCCAAGGGTGCATCCAAGTTCATCATAATATTTGGAAAGTCCTTCTTTGGTAATGTCAAATACTTTACGAACCAAAGAGTATCCGTTGCTGTGAATTCCGGAAGAAGCGATACCGATTAATACGTCTCCTTCTTTCACTTCTTTTCCTGTAATCAAATCTTTCTCGTCTACAACACCCACTGCAAAACCGGCAAGGTCGTATTCGTCTACCGGATAAAAGCCCGGCATCTCTGCTGTCTCACCACCGATTAATGCAGCATTTGACTGTTTGCAGCCCTCTGCCACACCGCTAACGATTGTAGCGATTTTCTCAGGGAAATTCTTACCGCAAGCGATATAGTCCAGGAAGAATAATGGTTCTCCGCCGGCGCATGCAATATCATTTACACACATTGCCACACAATCGATTCCGATGGTATCGTGTTTATCCATTACAAATGCAAGTTTCAACTTTGTTCCAACTCCGTCTGTTCCGGATACCAAAGTAGGTTTTTCCATGTCTTTGAATTTTTCCATGGAAAATGCTCCGGAAAATCCTCCGATATTGGTGAGCACTTCACTTCGCATTGTTTCCTGTACGTGCTTTTTCATAAGCTCCACTGATTTGTATCCGGCTTCGATATCCACTCCTGCGTTTTTGTAATCCATATTTATCCTCATTTCTGCATCACGTTCTTTTTAAGACTCTGCCTGCTTCCAAGTAGCTGTGATGCGAAACTACTCTTACCGCGTCTGACAAAGTCATTTTCATCTGAATTTGCTTTTTTATCTTAACATATTTATGCGCATTTGTCCTAGTAATTACGGTATTAATTTCTTATATCATTGATAAATTAAACTTATAAACAGGGCACCAATTATTATAATTACTTCTAACCATAATAAAAGATGCCCTGTTTGGTATGACTATTTTACTTTTACTTTCTTCACTGCGCTTGCCTTACCGGTATAAGTCTTTCCTTTCACCGTCTTTTGCGCAAATACTTTGAAATATGCGGTATTACCTTTCTTCAAACCTTTCACCTTGAAGCTGATCTTTGATGTCTTCTTCGTTGTGTAAGTCTTGGATTTCTTGAACTTTTTATTGTTGGCATATACGATTTTGTATTTCGTCGCACCGCTTATCTTTTTGAGCGTTACGCTTGCTTTTCCTTTTTTCACCGTTACTTTGGTGATTTTCGAAGTGCCCACCGTCACTTTCTTTGCCGGTGTCGGCGTTGGTGCCACTGTTCTTGCCGGCGTCGGCGTAGGACAAATCGTTGGTGTTCCGGTAGGTGTAACCTGCGGTTTGTCCAGTTCTTTTCTTTCTTCCGATACGATTGGCGTTACTGTGAGATTGTCAAAGGAAGCGTTCGTACTATCTGTACGGAATCCACTTCGTCCACTCAAAAACGGATTGCTGTCCACGTAAGAAATTACTTCTTCTCCATTTGCAAATACCGTAATCCGATCTTTCTTCGTAATAACTTTTAAATGAATTGTCTGGTTGTCCTGTACTGAAAAACTCTTGCTCGCCAATGTTTTATAATTATAGTTCAGTTTTGCAAGTGTTATTTTGCCGTTATCCACGCCTGCAAGATAACCCTGCACAAAATTTCTGCCGACTACTGCATCGTTGTCTGCTCCACCTACGGACGCATTTTGACTCTTAAACAGAATGCCTGCTTTTCCACTTGCTGTTTTAACGGTTACATCCGCCTCGATTTCACAGTCTCCGTCTTCCTCACTTCCGTACAATATCTTGCCGGTCGTGTTATCCCCGGTAGAAAGTTTCTCATCTTCAAGTTTAAATACTTTTGCGCTTTCTGCCAATTTGGAATCATCTGTGTAGGCACCGTTAAGATCTGTATCCTTTGAATAATCCACGGTATATCCTTCGAATTTCTCTGCCTCTTTGGCAAATGTCAGTTTCTCAACCATAAGTTCGCCTGCTGCTACATTAACCGAAAATGTATGAATTCCTTTCGTAAGACGGATTCCCCTGTAGATGTAGGAGGCTGTTTGACTTGCTGAAGTTGTTGTATTTCCTGAAGCTGCTGCCATATCAAACGGTGTCTGATTTACACCGGTATTGTCTGCCTTCAACGTAACTTTCGTTCCGGCCGTTGCATTTCCCATAAAGGAAACATCGTAAACTCCATCTTCCTTAACATTAAGATTGTACGTAAGGAAGTCTCCTGCTTTCAGCAGCTGCTGTCTTGCTTTTTTCCCGTGCGAGATACCGTTTCCGCTTCCCTGTGCATAATCTCTTGCCGGAAATGCTCCCGGTACCGGCTGTTCTACGGCATAGGCACTGCTGTCCATAGACTCACTGCTTGCAGCAATAAAGCCACCCTTACCACTGGCACTGTTTGCCCAATATCCTACCCTGCCGGCGCCCAGTCCTGTAATCTCCTGTGCTTCCATTAACATATCATTTACGAAGAATTCGTAGTTATTTCCGGATTTTGCAACGCGCACCGTCTGGTTCTTACTTAAATCGAGATTCTTTCCAAAGGACTTTGGAAGTGCTTTTCTAAGTTCTGTAGATTTTCCTTTTACGACCAGGTTAACCTCAAGCTCCGATGTATCTTTGTTAAGCCCGACAAATCCATAATTTTTGCTGTCCTTATAGCCAAAATATCCACCAAAAGTACCATTTGTATCCGTGTTTGTCATATTGTATTCTACGGAATAGTCCTCCGTTGTGCTTGCTTTTGATAAAATGCTTCCTTCAAGCGAAAGGTCTACAAATCCCTTGTCAACCGCTCCGTTCTTCACTGTCCATTTGCCGGCATCATAATCTGTACCAAAATACTCGCAAATCTCCGGAAGTTTCGGATCTGTCTGTCCCCACGTAGTCGGACCAAGAACCATCATTTCATCACCGTTAAATACGAGCTGATCGATATTCATCTTACGCTTGGAACCCCGTTTGTCTACCAGGTTATGATAAACAATATAGTAACTGTCAAGATCCGGTCCCATTACCGTTGAACTGTGTCCAAGAGCAGTTACATCACCTTCGGTTTCCACAAGAAGCGGTCCTTCGCTCAAATCATGGAACGCAGTCGGAGTATCTCCGATGGAATAATTAATTCTGTACCCTTGCGAATGAATGTGGTTGCCGGTATAAGTCATATAGTATTTGCCATTGTGATATATGACAAATGGTCCCTCTGTCCAGACTCCCGGTGTATAGGTGTTCGATGGTGCATTGATACTGTTCATCCATGCACCGGTTCGGATTTCTGCTGTGTTTACAGCGGTAGGACTGCTCATTTCATGTGCAATAATTCCATAATCGCTGGCATTGTAGAAATACCATTTTCCATCGTTGTCTACAAAAACAGAACCGTCGATGGACATTTTAAAGTTCTCAGATGCCTTCACAAAAGGTCCTGTCGGCGAATCGCTAACTAACACAAAGTGGCCTTGTCCTGCCGGCGATGTATACATATAAAACTTGCCATTATAGTATTTTACCTCGGGTGCATACGCTCCCTTTGTTATCTCCTCGGTGGAGCAAAAACCATTTTCTCCTGCCTTTTCCCAATGCACCAAATCCTTGGACACAAGGCACTGCACACCAACCTGCCTATCTTTTGTGCTGTAGTAAAGATAATATAATCCGTTGTATTTCATTACAAACGGATCACCTATACCGTAATCCTCCCATGCCAGCGCATTTGCATCATCATAAGGATTGGTATATGCCCTGGATGTAAGTCCCGGCATATACACAGATGACACTGCCATTGAAGCCGCCAGCGTAATTGCCGCTAGCTTCTTGAAACATTTGAAATTGAACATTTTTTCACATAACCCTCCTGTTTAAGTTGCCTATTCTGGTTGCTTATTCTAGTTGCTTGTTTTAAGTTACTTGTTTTTATTTGCTTTTCAAATCCGTACCCGACGGTTCGTTCTTACATCTGACGAATGTATTCTTCGTATCCGAGTTTATCGAGTTTATCTGCTTTTGCAACTACTCCGTCCTTCATCTCTACTTTGTAATCCTTCAATTTTTTACGGAGTTCCATGTCTGATACGGAAAGTATCTTTGCTGCAAGTATTCCTGCATTGGCTGCTCCATCGATTGCTACAGTTGCAACCGGAATTCCGGATGGCATCTGAACAATGGAATAAAGTGAATCTACGCCGCCAACTGTCTTGGTTGAAATAGGCACACCGATAACGGGCAAATCAAAAATTGCCGCACACATTCCCGGTAAATGAGCTGCTCCGCCGGCACCTGCGATGATAACTTCAATTCCTCTTTCCTCTGCTTTTGACGCATAATCAATAAAGATGTCCGGCATTCTGTGTGCTGAGATAATCGTAATCTCATATTCAATCCCAAACTTTTCAAGCATATTACATGCTTTACTCATAATCTTTAAATCCGAATCGCTTCCCATTAAAATTCCAACTTTTTTCATTCTTTACCTCTTTCCGCTTTTTGCATTTGTTTTATAGTTTATTCATCAAACTCTACGATTACGTAATAGCCTCTCGGCGTCTCCTTGATGTCTTTCACAATTCCCTTATCTGATTTGATTCGGTCCATGTTTTTAAAACATCCCGACATTGCCACCGCCGGTTTGATAATATAGTGATAATTGACCGGAGACGAGCGTTCGATGATCTCTACCTCCTGACCAACTTCTACCAGGTTCTTGCGCTCCATTTTAAACTCAACTTCACGCATACGTTCACTTCCTCTTCTATTTGCTTTGCTGTTCGTATTCCTCCAACGCCAGGTTCAAATCTGTCGTTCCTTCCAAGACAAATCTGCCTTCTTTCAAGAGCGTAATCTCTTTGCCTTTTCCGTACACCACAATATCTCCCAATTCGTTATAAGGAATCGTGATATCAGTATGACAGTTAAAATATGCTTTGTCAATTTCCGTCTTTCTCAAAGCAGAGCATTCATTTTCTTTTGCAACAATCTCTTTTCCATCCGGATTGTATGTTTTAATCTCCTCTGCCATCTTGTAGCAGGTGTCTCCTACCGCAAAATGTGGACCGGTTTTCTCGGCAATGAGAATTGGAAGTTTGTGTGCAATATCATATTTTTGTCCCATCACATACGCGGTCGTATTGGTTCCGATTGCAAACTCGCCGATTGGAAGTGTGTCGTGCTGATACATGAGATTTTCTTTGATAAATGCTTTATTTTCCTCTTCTTTCTCAAAGTTACTACAGGTGTAGTCCGCAATTTTCCCATCCTCGAAGGTAAGTTCCAGATTTTTATATTTCAAATCATTCAAATATACTTCCGTAACATGAAGCACACCTTTCGTTCCGGTAAGCTTTGGTGATGTAAACACTTCTCCCAAAGGGATATTTACGTCTGCCAGGCAGTTTTCAAACAGTGTCTCTTTGGATGGATTCTTTAATTCACGCAGGGCAATCCGAATGTCCGTCCGGTTGGCTCCCCTTCCGGTAATTCTTACGTACTCGCCCTGATCCAGTGCATCAATCAGGCACTGCTGAATCTTTTTGTATTTTTCCATATCAAGCGTGTTTACCTTAACGGTCTCATCAAAGATCTCTGCAAAGTTATCTCCGATTTCCGGAACCGGATACGCGATAATGGTAAAACTGATTGCATCCCCGGGAATGTACTCATTTAACAGTAGCGACGACTGTTTGGCAAATTCCACGGAAAGTTTTTGCTGCTTGGCAGAAAGCGTTACCGCCTCCGGCTTGGATATCGGTGCAAACGGCGTCTCTCCAAAGATTTCGATTACCGCCGGCCCTGCATACCCTTTTGCAAGTTCTTTGTATTCCTCGTAAACACTTCTTGCCGCCTCCAGTTTTCTGTCATTTAGCGCCTTATTCATATAAAGTGCATTGTCCATTCTATGATCGTAATCAAACTGTTTATTTGGACTACTGCTGTAGAACCCTATTTTCAAATGCTGTTTTTTCGCAGAACTGTTCACTGCTGCCCTGTAAATAGTCGGCTCCAATCCCATCTTTCGAAACTGCAGAATTGCTGCCTTTACAATCCGTTCAAATCCAACGGAATAACGAATATTTACTGTTTTCTTTCCTTCAAACGAAACATTATTTGTATCAAATCCAATGCGGTATCCATCGGTATAAGTCTTTGCCAATGCGAAAATGGTCTCCTCCGGCAAATCCTTCATATAGGCAACAAGCTTTCTTTCATTCTCAGAAATGTATTCGCCAAGATAATACAAATATCTCTCCTCCAACAAATCCTCGTTCATAATGATGTCCGTCACAAAGCTTTCGTTCGGATCGATTTGTTCCAGAAATCTCTTTTCCATGCGGACACGGCTGTAATCGCTGATGTAATAATAGATTGCCTCTTTGATTGCCGTTTCTTTCTCCTCAAATGAAAGTGAACCTACCACCTCCAGATACAACTCCATTGCTATCGTCATATCAAAAATTCTTTGTTCGAAAGCAAAGGCAATGTTGCCGCGAAGTTCGGTATAAACGAAGCTAAGGTATTGTCCCATTGTTTCACCAAATTTTCTTACGGCATACGTCGGATTGGCATAGCTTTTCTCGTATGACTCCGGTAAGACATCACAAAACAGTTCACGGTTAAGCAACCGCAATTCTTCCAGCGACATACTTGGGAGCATACCCTGTTGTACCTTCTGGTATGCATTATCCACTTTGAGTAAAAACGCGGTGGTCACGCGTACGAAATCCCTATATTCTTCCGGGATTCCGGATGCTTCTCCTGCGTCGCTATCCGCATCTTTTGTGGTGCCTTGTGACTCTCCTGCGACATCCTGCGCTTTCCCTGCGACATCCTGCACCGCCCCACACTCTGCATTCAATTCCCGAATGCGCTCCATTGCCAGGCGGTATCTTTCTTCTAACGCTTCTCTTTGATCATATACTTCCTTTAACTTCAAATCACTTACTCCTTGTTTTGATAATATTTCGCTCTACATTTGGCTTTATATACGTTTCCAGTGCATAATCCCACAATATTTCAGAGCCCTTATGGGTCACTTTGTTGCGGTCCATAATCTGATCCAGATATACCTCGTGCTCTTTCCACGCTTTTCCGTTGGAGGCATCATTTTGCATCATCGGCTGGATGCGATCCATTGTGCGCGCAAATTTTGCCTCCGGTGTCTGACCTTCTTCAAATTCGTCCCAAAGTGACCGCAGGTATCCCCCCTGGTCTTTTGGTAAAAGGGAGAAAATACGGTCTGCGGCTTTTAACTCTCTTTCTCTTTGTGTTTTATTGCCCTCCGTATCATACGCATACGTGTCTCCGGCATCAATTTCCACCAAATCGTGGATGAGCACCATCGACATTGTTTTGGCGACATCTATACTCTCTTGCGCATACTCCTGTAACAGCATAACCATAAGCGCCAGATGCCATGCATGCTCAGCATCTCCTTCTTTTCTGCTGCCATCCGTAAGATACGTCTGTCGGATAATTTGTTTGGTCTTATCCATTTCCCGGATAAAATCCATCTGTTGTTGTAAACGCTCCGGAAATTTATTTGCTGTAAATTCCATTTTATAATACTCCTTTGATTTTTGTATTTCAATTGACAACGTCAGGTTAAAAATGATAGAATACCTTGCAATGAGTAGCACAGACAATCGCGCCTGCTATTGCCGAAAGGACGTAGGTGAGGAAAGTCCGAGCTTCACAGGGCAGGATGCCGGATAACGTCCGGTGGAGGTGACTCCCAGGCCAGTGCAACAGAAATAAACCGCCATTTTTATGGTAAGGGTGGAAAGGCGAGGTAAGAGCTCACCGCCTTCCTGGTAACAGGAAGGGCACATGTAAACCCCATCCGAAGCAAGACCGAACAGAGAACGATACGGCGGCCCGTCGTGTTTTCGGGTAGGTCGCTTGAGCCTGATGGTAACATCAGGACCAGATAGATGATTGTCTAATACAGAACTCGGCTTATAGTGCTGCTCATTCTTTATAAACGCTGCACGCGATAGGATATTGCGTGTTTTTATTCATAAACGAGCCCCTGGGTACAAACCCAGGGGTGTTTTATTTTCTAATCAAGACTCTCTTTAAAGTCTATCGACATCCGGAAAATCAAATATGAAAACAACTGTTTCCTACAAATTCTCTAAGCAAAGAATTCTTTGGCACTTCTTCACTGCTGACCCCAACAAAATAATCGAGGAATTTGAGAATTCGTTTGGCCTCCTGATATGCCGAATCATCCTCCGGAATATCAAACAGAATCGGCTCGGCAAATTGCTTCAATACCGCAAGTTCATATACCATTGCCGAGTTAAACATTACATCTGCGGATTCCTGATATGGGAAAATGTAGTGTTCTTCCCCGTTACGAACGGATTTCCACATATCAATCGTTCCCTTGGCGCTCGTTCCTCTTGTTCTGGCATCTCTTACCATACGACGTATCAGTCGCCCGTCACTCGTTGAAATCCGGTTGTGCTCATCAATATTTAACGTCGTGAGCGCACTGATATAAATCTTAAATTTACTCTCGGTTGGCAGTGTGTAGGATAATTTGTCATTCAGACAGTGAATTCCCTCGATGACAAGAATATCATCTTTTCCAAGAGTGAGGAATTTGCCTTTGTATTCTCTCTGACCGGTTTTAAAGTTATAGGTTGGAAGTTCCACGGTTTCTCCATTTAAAAGACGTGTCATATCCTCATTAAACTGTTTTACGTCAATCGCTTCCAGACATTCAAAATTGTAACTGCCGTCTGCATTGAGTGGTGTATTTTCGCGATTCACAAAATAGTCGTCTACTCCGATTGGATGCGGTTTCAAACCGTACGTTGCAAGCTGAATCGAAAGACGATGGGAAAATGTTGTCTTTCCTGAGGAAGACGGGCCGGCAATCATAACAAATTTCTTGTCCGGTTGACTTGCGACTTTCTGTGCAATTTCGCTTAATTTACGTTCCTGCAATGCCTCCTGAATCAAAATAAGTTTGTTGATTCCACCGGATGCAATAATATTATTCAAATCTCCTACGGTCTCTACGTTCATAAGTTTGCCCCAGCGCGTCACTTCACTTAACGTAGAATGTAATCTTTCCAACGGCTTAAACTCCGGTACATCGTCAATCATCTCAGCTTTTGGAAGCTGCAACACAAACCCTTCCCGATATAAATGAAGTTTGAACTGATTCAACATTGCACAACTTGGTGGCATATAGCCGTAGTAATAATCTTCGAATCCATGAAGATTGTAGATATTGGTTTTGGAAACACGACGATATTTGAATAATTTCGCCTTGTCATACATTTTCAAATCACTGAATTTGCTAATGGCATCTTTGGTATCAATGCTCTCTTTGTCAAATTTGTAATCCTCTTTTACGTAAAAATGCATTCTTTCTTCGACTTTTGCGAGCAATTCCTCGTTCAGATCAACATTGCCTTCCACCGTACAAAAATAACCCGGCCCGAGGGCATAATGAATCGTCAGTTTTTCAATATTCTCTCTGCCTGCCACATAGTAAAATGCCTTAATCATCATCATAGTCATACCGCGCACGTAAGTTTTACGTCCGGCAGCCTCTTTAATTGTGACAAATTTGATTTCGCAATCACCGGCAACTTTCTTGTTTAATTCACGCAGATTATTATTTACTTCGGCAAGAATAATCGGCGCTTCACTGTCCGTTGCCAAATCGCGTGCAACTTCCAGGTATGTAGTTCCCTCATTATACTCTTTTGTTTGTCCCCTGTAAGTAACCTTATAGCTCATATTTCTACCTCCTAGCTGTAAAACTCAAGTGCTTTCACTAGCAAATTATATTCTTCCCGCATCTTAGAAAGACTTTGTTCATTCTTTTGCATTCTCTCCTGCTCCTTCGGTGTAAGTTCCCGCTTTTCTTTCAAAGCAATCTCTATTTCCCCTGAAATAGCATCGATAATACGCGGATACTTCTCCTTACCGTAATCCAGAAATTCCTTGAGCGATACATTTTTCTTTTCTAAGAGTATCTTACCATACCGATAGAATACCGGATTGGTATACTCTTCTTTTCCATGCTTTGCAAGGATTATATTATAGCGCTTTCCTCCATCCGTAAGCATATCTTCATTCTCTATGACAAACCCGTGCTCATGCAGATATTTACGTACACTTTCGATATCCGACTGAGGCTGCAGCACAAGATTGGTTGCACTGTCCAGAACCTCCCTGCTTTCGTCCAATATCCGCATCATCAAAAGTCCGCCCATACCACTGATTAACAGGGTATCTGCTTCTTTTGGAGCCAGCTCCTTTGCACCGTCGGAAAGACGGGTTTCAATCTGTTCTTCCATATGGCAATGAACAATGTTTTCTCTTGCCCTTTCTAACGGTCCCTCATTTACATCCATTGCGATTGCACGTTTCACCCGTTTGTTTTCTACCAGGTAAATAGATGTGTGCGCGTGATCGCATCCAATATCCGCAACGGTATCACACACCGGAACCATATCCGCAACTGTTTTAAGCCGCTTTGATAACTGCATGTTCATTCTCCATTCTATCTATATTCACGTAATAAACGGACTGCCGCCTCACACACCCGCTCCTACTCAAGATAATCCTTGAGTTTTCTGCTGCGGCTTGGATGGCGCAATTTTCTGAGTGCTTTCGCCTCAATCTGACGGATACGTTCTCGCGTAACGCTAAATTCCCGTCCCACTTCTTCCAGTGTGCGGGTTCTTCCGTCATCCAGTCCAAAACGAAGTCGAAGTACCTTCTGTTCCCTGTCCGTAAGCGTGCTAAGCACTTCAATCAATTGTTCTTTCAATAAAGTAAATGCAGCCGCTTCTGCCGGTACCGGTACGTTATCGTCCTGAATAAAATCTCCCAGGTGGCTGTCCTCCTCCTCTCCGATTGGAGTCTCCAAAGATACCGGTTCCTGTGAAATCTTCTGGATTTCGCGTACTCGTTCAATTGGCATATTCATTTCTTCTGCCACTTCTTCGATACTTGGCTCCCTGCCAAGTTCCTGCAACAGCTGTCGCTGTACACGAATCAGTTTGTTGATGGTCTCAACCATATGCACCGGAATACGAATTGTTCTTGCCTGGTCTGCAATTGCTCTTGTGATTGCCTGACGAATCCACCAGGTTGCATACGTACTGAACTTATATCCCTTCTGATAATCAAATTTTTCGACTGCTTTGATCAGACCAAGATTACCTTCCTGAATCAGATCCAGAAAAAGCATCCCGCGTCCCACATATCGCTTGGCAATGCTGACTACGAGTCGAAGGTTGGCTTCTGCCAGTTTCTTCTTTGCTTCCTCGTCGCCTTTTTCCATTCTCTGCGCAAGCTCGATTTCTTCTTCGGCCGTAAGCAGCGGAACCTTACCAATCTCTTTTAAATACATACGAACCGGATCCTCAATGCTTACTCCCTCCGGAACGGAAAGATCGATATTCTTAAGGTCTTCTTCCTCTTCGCCATCTTCTTCCGCCTCAAGAATAATCTGTTCATCCGTAACTTCATCCGTAATTCGAAGTACGTCAATTCCATTGGTCTCCAGATACTCATATGCCTTTTCTATCATAGTCGGATCCAACTGCATTTTTCCAAAGAAATCATTGATTTCCGATACTTCGATGGTATTCTTGTGTAATTTTGCAAACTCCTTTAACTCTACAAGTTTCTCCTCAAATTCCTTCATTTTCTCGTCCATACTATTCTCCATTTCCGAAGCGAATTGCTCCCCATTGTGCATTCATATTTTGTCTTTTAAAGATAAATATGTAACTTGTTTAATTCCTCTCGTTGTTTCATTAATTCCTGATACTTAAGAAGATCCTTCTCATTTTCTGCGGTGTGCTCGATACTCGCTTTTTTGATACGGGTAACGATTTCATTTAGTGCTTTCTCCCGCTGTGCGTCATCCATTTCCTCTTCCAAACCCGCGTGAAACAGTGACGCTACTTCTGTCTGCTCCTCCTTACTCTCAAAATGATTTATGATGGAAGCAGGAATTACCTGCCCATTCTCTTCATACTGCCGGTACATCATCAAAGCTACCTGATGGTACGGCTCCATAAAAAAGTCGTCCGGCAAAATAACTTTCGACACTTTTGGAAACAGGCTCACATCATCAATTAACCATGTAAGCAACAGTTTCTGTGCCTTTGCAAAGCCATCTTCCTTCTTATCCTTCGCCCGATTGCTTCTGGAAGCATTCCCGGTGTAATTGTCGTAACTCTCGCCCTTTGGAAGCATATTGCCGAATTTGTTCACCAGCTGACGAAGATTATCAAAGCCAATGCCATAGATGCGGTCTACTGCTTCAATGTAGTTATTCCGCTCTATCTCCTCTTCAAAGGAAGTGAGTTTCTTGGCGACTTCATTGAAAAATTCTGTCTTTTCTTCCGGATCTTCCAGATTGTAACGACTTTGCATAATATCGAGTTCATAAAAGAAACTTCCTTTTGCTTCGTCAATTCTCTTTTGGAATTCCTCTGCTCCAAGTGCCTTGATGAATTCATCGGGATCTTTGTAAGGCTTCATATTGACCACCTTAACTCCGATTCCTACATTTTTAAGCATCGGAATGGCACGAAGTGCTGCCTTCTGTCCGGCGCCATCACTGTCGTACACCAGATAAACTTCTGAAACATATCGTTTCATAATGCTTGCCTGCATGGAAGTAAATGCAGTTCCAAGGGATGCCACCGCGCTTGTAAATCCCGCCTGATGTAATGCGATTACATCCATATATCCTTCACACAAAAGAAAATATTTTTCTTTGGCATGTCTGGCAAAATTCAATCCGTATAAGTTACGGCTTTTATCGAATACTTTGGTCTCCGGAGAGTTCAGATACTTTGGCTCCCCTTCTCCCATCACACGTCCACCAAAACCGATTACCCGGCTGTTCGCGTCCATAATTGGAAACATGGCTCGGTTCCAGAACTTATCATAGCTTCCGTTTTCTTTGAAGGAAAACAACCCGCTTTCCTTTAACAGTTCATCGGAATACCCTTTATTTTTCATGTATTTGAGCAAATCATCACTGTATTTGAGTGAATACCCAAGACCAAAGCGGACAATGGTTTCATTCGACAATTCTCTCTTTTTAAGGTATTCCATGGCGTGTCTGCCACTTTCCTGTTTCAGTTGATAATGGAAGTATTTGGCTGCTTCTTTATTTATTTCCAAAAGCTTCATTTTTAATTCAGCTCTTTTGCCGGCTTCTTTGGAGTTCTCTCCCTCCGGCAAAGCAATTCCGGCTCTGCCTGCAAGGAACTTCAAAGCTTCCACGAAAGTATAGTTCTCGTATTCCATAACAAAAGTGAATACGTTGCCACCCACACCGCAACCAAAACAATGATACATCTGCTTGTTCTGACTTACGGAAAAGGACGCGGTCTTCTCGCCATGGAACGGGCAAAGTCCCATGTAGTTACTGCCTTTTTTTTGCAACCGGACATAGGAGCCGATTACATCTACTATATCATTTCGTTGTCTTACCTCTTCTACTATTTCCTCCGGATAAAACATAGATTAATACTACCTCGCGTTCTAATTCTATTGTTATTTTACTACCCAGAATACCGGTATCTTAATGTTTTTATAGGTCTCAATGGAATACTGGTCGGTCATACCTGCGATATAATCACATACCACAACTTCCTCCGGCTGGCTTCCATTTGAAATCATGTTCTTGTATTCTTTGGGCATTTTCTCTTTGTGACTGAGATAATAATTGTACAATTCCATAATCATTGCCTCTGCCTTTTTCTCTTCCCCTTTTACTTCAGGATTCGTATAGACACTGGCAAACATATATTTACGCAGATTGTACATGCCTGCCTGAATCCGCTCAGACATGCAAATATCATCCTTGCCAAGACTGTTTTCTATAATATCATGAATGAGTGTATTGAGTCGCTGTTTGATACTACAGCCCAATACATCGGTGTACTCTTTTGGTATATCCTCTTCTACCATGATGTGCCCTCGAATGGCATCATCGATATCGTGATTGATATAGGCGATTTTGTCGGAAAGTCGTACAATCTTGCCCTCCAGCGTCATCGGCTCACCGGTCGTCTTGTGGTTGAGAATACCATCCCTCACTTCTTTGGTAAGATTCATTCCTCTGCCGTCCCGCTCCAGCACTTCCACGACACGAATGCTCTGCTCATTATGGCGAAAACCATATGGGGATGCCGCATTCAAGGTACGTTCCCCGGCATGTCCAAACGGCGTATGCCCCAGATCGTGACCTAATGCAATCGCCTCCGTCAGTTCCTCATTTAAAGACAGGGATTTGGCGATGGTTCTGGCAATTTGTGCTACTTCAAGTGTGTGCGTCAGCCTTGTCCGGTAATGATCTCCTTCCGGAGCAAGAAATACCTGTGTTTTATGCTTGAGACGCCGGAAAGACTTACAATGAAGTATCCTGTCTCTGTCTCTTTGATAACAGGTTCTCATATCACACTTTTCTTCTTCAAAATCACGTCCCAATGACTGGTCACTAAACGCTGCGTAACGGCTTAAAAACTGGTGTTCACGACGTTCTGTCTGTTCCCTGATTGATAAGTGTTCCACCTGGTTGCTCAATACATTCCACCTCCGTTTATACTCTCCCTTTTACTCTCAAATTTACCCTCTATTTATATTATTAGACATAAAGACTCATTTTCCTTTTATTTTACAAATCAAATCTTTTCATGTCAACAAATCTACCCTTATAATCTTGTTCAAATCTGCCTTTTATGTTATTGTTTTTTACAAGAAACTTACGGATTGTTTTAACTCAGTCGGAGAAATCCCCCACCTCTAAGTGTTAGCGTAGGTGGGGGTTATGACAAACTATACTCAGTCGGGGTACAAGCTCCGACTGAGTTAAACGCTCCGCGAGGATGCGCACGGATTCGGACAGGAATTTGTCTGCTGAAGCAGACCCGAATCCGGCGGTCAAGACTCGCGAGCGAGTCTTGACCGGAACAGATATGCGTGGATACATAGAAGAAAACCGAATATGAGGAGGTAGCATCATGAATGTGAATGCAGTAAGAAAAATGATTGAGACCGGGAGATGCGCACTGGGGATAGAGTTGGGGTCTACCAGAATTAAGGCGGTGTTGATTGGTGAGGACAATACACCGATTGCCTCCGGAAGTCATACCTGGGAGAATCGTTTGGAAAATGGAATCTGGACCTATTCGCTGGAGGATATCTGGGGTGGATTGCAAAATTGTTACCAGAGGCTGGTTGAAGAAGTTCGCAACAAATATGGGGTTATAGTTGAAAATATCGGGGCCATTGGATTTAGTGCTATGATGCACGGCTATATGGTATTTGACGAAAATGACGAGCTTATGGTGCCGTTCCGTACGTGGCGTAACACGATTACAGAGGAAGCTGCCGGAATTCTTACGAAGGAATTTAATTTCAATATTCCGCAAAGATGGAGTGTTGCACACTTATATCAGGCAATTCTTAACGGAGAAGAACATGTGAGTCGCATCAAATTTCAAACGACTCTGGCAGGCTATATTCATTGGAAACTTACCGGCGAAAAGGTGCTTGGCATCGGGGAAGCCTCCGGTATGTTTCCAATCGACAGTAAGACAAAGAACTACAATAAAGAAATGCTGCGAAAGTTCGATGAACTGGTAGCGGATAAGAACGTTGGATGGAAGATAGAAGAGATTTTACCTAAGGTACTTTTGGCAGGAGAGAGTGCAGGAACGCTCACCAAAGAGGGAGCAGCACTTTTGGACAAATCCGGCAATTTAAAACCGGGAATTCCGTTTTGTCCGCCGGAGGGAGATGCCGGAACCGGAATGGTTGCTACCAACAGCGTAGCCAAACGAACCGGAAATGTTTCAGCAGGTACGTCCGTATTTGCAATGGTTGTTTTGGAAGAGGAATTAAAGAAGGTACATCCGGAGCTGGATCTGGTAACAACGCCGGCAGGAGATGCGGTAGCTATGGTTCATTGCAATAACTGTACATCTGATTTGAATGCGTGGGTTAATCTTTTCAAAGAGTTTGCCATAAGTTATGGAATTGCGGTAGATATGGACGAATTGTACGGGGTGTTGTATAATAAGGCACTGACCGGAGATGCAGATTGCGGAGGATTATTGGCATACAATTATTTCTCCGGAGAGCATATCACTAATTTTGAAGAAGGAAGACCATTGTTTGTAAGAACACCGGACAGCAAATTTACACTCGCTAACTTTATGCGTGTGCATCTGTTTACCGCGCTTGGAGCATTGAAGACCGGACTTGATATTTTGTTGAAGGAAGAGCAGGTAAAAGTAGATGAAATATTTGGACATGGTGGTTTGTTTAGAACCAAGGGTGTTGGGCAGAAGATTCTTGCAGCAGCGATGAATACGCCGGTATCTGTTATGCAGACAGCAGGCGAAGGCGGTGCGTGGGGAATTGCTTTGCTGGCATCTTTCATGCAGAACAAATCAGTCAATGAAACGCTGGATCATTTTCTTTCGGTAGAGGTTTTTGATGGAAATGACGGAGCACGGATGATTCCGAATCCGGAAGACGTAAAGGGCTTCGATGATTTCCTGAAGCGCTACACCGAGGGGCTTGCAATTGAGAGAGCTGCAGTGGAGAATATGAAATTATAATCTTTTGCGCACAACACAGTAGCAGGAAAATAAAAGAAATAAATTTTGGGGACCTATTAGTAAATCAGATTTACTAATAGGTTTCTTATGTCGCAAACAGGAAAATTGCGATACAGTGAAGGGATAGTTTTATGAAGTTTTATATTGCACCAATGGAAGGAATTACAGGGTATATTTATCGGAATACCTATCAGGAATATTTTAAGGATGGAGATGTGTATGTCACGCCTTTCATCGCGCCAACGCAAAAGAGATGTATGCGGACGCGGGAATATACCGATGTTTTGCCGGAGAATAATACGGGCAAATATGTGATTCCGCAGATTATTACGAATAAAGCGGAGGATTTTGTCTGGACGGCAGGGCGACTTAAGGAACTTGGCTACACCGATGTTAACCTGAACTTAGGATGCCCTTCCGGAACGGTAGTGGCAAAGAAAAAGGGCGCCGGATTTCTCGGCGTGCCGGATTTGCTGGATCGTTTTTTTGAGGAAACATTTTCTTTGATGGATCGGGAAAAGCTTGATATGAAAGTGTCCATTAAGACAAGGGTTGGCATGAGTTCACCGGACGAATTTGAGGATTTAATTCCGATTTATAACCGATATCCCCTGGATGAAGTTATGATTCATCCAAGAACGCGAAAGGACCAATACAAGAATCATCCGGATTTGGATGCATTTTCACTGGGAGTAAAAGAATTAAAGCATACAATATGCTATAATGGAGATATATTTGATGAAGCTTCATATAAAAATATATGTGAGCGTTTTCCGAGCGTAGACAGAGTGATGCTTGGAAGAGGGTTGATTGCCAATCCGGGACTGATTCGTCAGATTACGACCGGAGAGGTGATGGACAAAGAATTGTTTATAAAGTTTCACAATGAGCTGTTTCGACGATATAAGGAACAATCTTTTGGTGACAAAGTTCTTTTATTTAAAATGAAGGAACTGTGGATTTATATGATTTGTAGCTTCACCAATGGAGAGTTGTATCGAAAGAAACTGTTGAAAGCCAAAAAAGTGAGTGAATTTCAAGCGGTGGTCGCCAATATTTTCTCAAGAGAAGAAATATCCGGTGGACCATACGTGCCGGGGATGAGATAAAACATCATCTACCACACAAGCAAGACAGAAGGGAGCGGAAAATGCCAGCAGGATTAGATAAAACACCATCAGCCAATCGAACCCACATAGTATTTCTGGGAGCCATGAATAGTGGAAAGTCCACGCTGGTCAATGCATTTGCAAACCAGCAGATTGCAATTGTCTCGGATGTGCCGGGAACAACGACGGATGCGGTGGAACGGGCGATGGAGATACATGGAGTCGGACCTTGTGTATTGGTGGATACCGCCGGGTTTGACGACAAAGGAGAACTTGGGGAATTACGAGTTAATGCGACACGCAAACGTGCTATGGAAGCAGATGTTGTTGTGTTGCTTCTGACAAAGGATACGCTTGATACTTGTAAAAGGTGGCATGACGAATTTGAAAAGAGAAATATTCCGGTGATTCCCGTAGTGAATAAGATAGAAGAAAAGGAGCAAAAAGCCTTTTTTGAAACTATAGAAAAGGAAAGGTTTGGGGACGTGCCGGTTATTTCCACCGATGCTCAAAAAGGAATCGGAGTGAATGACCTGAAAAAGGCAGTGGTAGATGCCGTTGCCACCCACAAGATTGCCCGAAGCATCACCGGAGACCTTGTTGGGAAGGAGGATGTTGTCCTTCTTGTTATGCCACAGGACAAGCAGGCACCGGAGGGCAGACTAATATTGCCTCAGGTGCAGACCATTCGCGAGTTGCTGGATAAGACTTGTGTGGTAATCAGCACGACAATGGATTCATTTGAGGCAGGACTTATGGCGCTAAGCAAACCGCCAAAGCTTATCATCACAGATTCGCAGGTCTTTGATGAGGTATATCAGAGGAAGCCAAAGGAAAGTCTTCTGACGTCATTCTCTGTATTGTTTGCTGCTTATAAGGGCGACATCGAGTATTATGTGGAAAGCGTAAAGGCAATTGCAGGGCTTACAGAACAATCAAAAGTGTTGATTGCCGAGTGCTGTACACACGCACCGTTAGAAGAGGATATCGGAAGGGTTAAGATACCGGCGATGCTTCGCAAAAAAGTAGGAAGCGGACTTACGGTAGAGGTGGTTGGCGGACGTGATTTTCCGGATGACTTGAGCGACTACGACTTGATTATCCAGTGTGGAGCGTGCATGTTTGGAAGAAACTATGTGATGGCAAGACTTTCGCAGGCAAAGGAGCAGAAAGTTCCGATGACCAACTATGGAATTACCATTGCTTATATGAGAGGAATACTCGATAAAATTGAGATTTGTGCCTAAACGAAGGCAAATCGGTGGATTTAGGCACAGAAAGCAAGCCGGAAAGATGCCGGGCATTCGAGATTTAAGGATATGTAA
>JAILQS010000065.1 GCA_024698865.1 Lachnospiraceae bacterium
TATTCTATCTTTAAGCCACGCATTTATCAAAAAAACGTTCTCACCATAAATATCAAAAAACCGTCTTACATCATCATCGGTCATTTTATAATAATCACTCACCGTATGTTTTGTTTCCGTATTTTTATACAAATCGATAAACTGGTGGATTGTTTCTCCTTCTGTATCAACTTTTGCGTAAACACCTCCTGCAATAGCTTTTTTTATACCTCTCTTTGCATTTCTATTATATTTTTCATAGAAATCACCTGTCAGGTCACAGCAGTAATAGTTCCCATAGAACTCAGCCTCTAATACTTCCTTAATTATATCTGCATTTTCATCCCACGGGTCAAGTTTTGCAAACTCTGCTATAATCTTTTCTTCTTCACAGTATTTAGAAAACATTTTTAAGAAGTCTTCCATCAATTGCTTTGTAGCCCCTTGTTTTACCCTGTTAATCTTTGGGCCTGCCGCTCCCCTATACGAAGCAATATCATAGTATTCTATTCCATCTATATTTCCAGCTGTTCTTTTATAAAAGTGATAAACAACTTCCCCCAAATCACTTTTATATATATACTCCGTGTATTTTCCATCTTCTTTATGACCAATTGCCTCTATCCATTTTTTTTCACTATAAGCACTAATCATTCTTTTGTATACTCCTCTTTATACCTCATAGAAAAAACTGTCTTCATCAAAATTTGAATGTCCAGAAATATACTAAACTTATTTACATATTCCACATCAATAATAATTCTATCATCCCATGAAGCAGAATTCCGTTCTCTTACTTGCGCCAATCCTGTTATTCCAGGTTTCATTTCAAAACGCTGCTTTGCAAACTCACTATAACTAGAATAGCCATTATATGGATGATATGTGACCGGTGGTCTCGGCCCAACCAAAGACATATCTCCTTTCAAAATATTGAAAATTTGTGGCAGTTCATCTAAACTTGTTTTTCTTAAAAATCTACCAACTTTTGTTATTCGTACATCCGTTTCGTCTTTTACTATTAGTCCGTCTCCAATTTTTTCAGCATTACAAACCATGGTTCGGAATTTTATAATTTTAAATGTCCTCCCCTTTTTCCCAAGCCGTTCTTGGAAGAAAAGCGGTCCACCTTTAGAATCCAGACATATCGCAGCCGAAATTCCTATCAAGAGTGGAAACAATATAATGCATAACACTAAGCATACTATAAAATCACAACACCCTTTAATCAATAATTCAAACCTTTTCACGCTAACCTCCCTATATGACTTTTCCTCTACTCAAAACAACTCTTCACTATCTCAATAATAATATCCTGTTCCTCTTTCGTCATCTTGATATCACTCGGCAAACACAGTCCCCTTGCAAAAATATCTGCCCCGACATCCGTGCAGCCCCCTTCAATGTACGCATTCGTTCTCGCTCGTCCATTTCCATCTTTCGTTACAAATGGATTCATTCTATAGATAGGTTGCATATGCATCGGTTTCCAAATTGGTCTTCCTTCTACATTGTATTTTGCAAGTGTTTCAAGAATCTCTGTTGGGCAACTCTTTCCACCTTCCGGAATATAAAGAGCTTCCTTTTCTCCCCGTACCTGCTTGCACATTGCCTCTTTATCAACGATTAAACAACTTAACCAATAGTTTGGTTTTGAAGCGTTATCTATAAACGTATTCATCTTAACCGGAAGTTCTTTGAAGCCTTCTTTGTATCGCTCATAGATTTCTTTCTTTCTTGCAATGTGCTCATCAATGTATTCAAACTGCCCTCTGACAATTCCCGCTACAATATTACTCATGCGGTAGTTGTATCCAATTTCTTCGTGCTGATACCAAGGTGCATTCTCTCGCGCCTGTGTAGACCACTTTCTTGCTTTATCAGCATCCTCTTTCGTATGAACTAGCAGGGCACCTCCACTGCTTCCTGTAATAATTTTATTGCCGTTAAAACTAATAATAGAATAATCACCAAATACACCTGTCATTTTATCTTTATAAAGTGCGCCCAACGATTCTGCCGCATCTTCTATTAATAATGCACCGTGTTTTTTGCAAATGTCTTTTATCGCACTTATCTTTGCAGGCACACCGTAAAGGTGAACGAGTACTACCAACTTTACCTCTGGGTACAACGTAAACGCCTCTTCTAATGCAACCGGATCCATATTCCAGGTCTCTTCTTCTGTATCAATAAAAATCGGCTCTCCACCCTCGTATGTAATGGGGTTTACAGTTGCGTCAAATGTAACATCTGAACAAAAAACCTGTTTTCCTGTAAGCACTCCACAGCCTGTCTTGGCTTTCCCATATAGACGTTCTCCAGCGAGTTTCACCGCAAGGTGAAGCGCTGCTGTTCCGCAGGATAATGCAACGGCTTCTTCTATTCCAATATACTCCTTGCAGAGTCTCTCTACCTCGTTCACATTGTCCCCGGCTGTTGTGATCCAGTTCTTTTCAAAGGCGTCTTTTATGTACCCAAGTTCAACACCCTCGTGCATTGTTGGGCTTGCCAACCATATTTTATTCTCAAATGGTTTAATGTTTTCTGTTTTCATAATTTCCTACTTCTTTCATTTATTATACTAAAGTCCACTCAACGCGAAACGAGAATGAAGAAACCGCTCTACACAATATATTTCTTCATTCTCTAAACCCAAATTCTTATATACAAAGCTACATTGCACCCTCTGCCAAAAACACTACCCTCATCGTCTTCAACAATATCTCAATATCCTTCCGGAGCGTCCACTCGGATATGTATTTGTAATCCAGTGCAACGATTTCTTCAAAGTCAGTGATGTTGCTGCGTCCACTGATCTGCCACATGCCGGTCAGTCCCGGTTTCATGCTGAGGCGAATCTTCTGGTACGTGGAGTAGGCTTCTACCTCGTCCACTGTTGGTGGTCGGGTGCCCACCAGGCTCATGTCGCCCTTCAGGATGTTGATGAACTGCGGCAGTTCGTCGATGGACCACTTGCGCATAAATCTTCCGATTGGAAGGACGCGCGGGTCATTCGCGGCTTTGAACATATGTCCGCGCATTTTGTTTTGCTGCATCAGTTCACTTTGCTGCGCTTCCGCATCCGGATACATGGAGCGGAATTTGTACATATAGAACTGTCTTCCGTTCTTTCCTACGCGGCGTTGTCGAAAGAAAATCCTGCCGGGTGATTGCACATAAATAATCGGTGCAAATATGACAAATGCAATCGCAAAAAATACAATGCCTATCAGACTTCCCACGATGTCCATGCATCGTTTCAGGAAAATCTGCCACTCTGACGCCATCTTGACGGTGGTGGTGACTACCGTGTAGCCGGCGATTTTCTCAACCTCGGTATTAGGCATATCTGCGACTTCTACTGCAAGATTCAAGTGTACCGTAATTCCCATCTCAAGAAGAATGTTGGACAAATCTTCTGCCAGTCTCTTGTACTGATTGGAGTGTATAAATACCTCATCTACGATATGTCCGGTAGCGTATTCCCCTACTTCATTGATATTGCAGACAACGGGTATCCCTTTTATATATTTGCCTTTCATGTAGGCATCGATAATAACAAGTCCGCTGATAAAGAAGTTACCGTATTTCTTTGTTTCAAACTGTTCCAGACACGCTTCCACTTCTGCAAGCGTCGAAATAATAATCATGCGGTTCGCGTATTTGGCGGAATTGAGTTTCTTTCTCAGGTAAAATTTGCGCAGAGAACGAACCAGGTACATGAATGTAACACTGAACATATACACCATACTCAGCACAATACGGGAGTACATACTCGTCATTTTCATGTAAAACAGGAAAATCAAGAGCATTCCCATAACTGTAGTCATATGTATGAGTGTTTTCTTGAATTCCACCAGATAGCCTCTATTCACTACACTCTTGTAGCTCTCCATTGCTATCACAACAATTACATCAAATAATAAAAGCAATCCCGTCAATCTCTGATATAAAACGGAGGTAAACATACTCATATCTTTGCTGTAAAGAAAACAGGAAAGCAACAGCGATGCCACAAGCACACCCATATCCAGTAGCATAAAATCCAGATGCTTGATCCAGCCTTTTTTTCTCTTTTGATACATTCAAACCAACTCGCTTTTATCCTAATCTAACTTGTCAAGATTCTCCTCGCCGTAACCGTAACCATAGCCGTATTTGCCATACTTTCCATACTTTCCGTATCTGCCGTATCTTCCGCCGTATTTCTTATAATAACCGACACGTTCTGCATCTACTTTGTTGAGTACTGCGCCAAGTATCTTACAATCGGTATTCTCCAGCTGTTTCTTGACGTTTTGTGCAAACCGGTAGCTGATGCGGTTACTTTCCACTACCATTACGATTCCATCACTTTCTTTGGTGATAATCGCTGCATCGATTACCGAGCCAAGTGGTGGTGCGTCGATAATTACATAGTCGAACTCTTCTCTTAAGCGCTCGATTAATCTTGTAAAATATTTGTTGCCCAGAAGCTCGGTCGGGTTCGGTGTGACCGGTCCTGCCAGAATCATATACATATTGTCAACGTCCGTCTCACAAAGAACACGTTCGAACTTTTCCTGTCCGGACAAATAATGAGACAGTCCTTTGATGTCATTGTCGGATGTGATTCCGTGACGTCCAACGAGTACAGATTTACGAAGGTCCGCATCTACAATGACGGTCTTCTTGCCGTCTGCTGCAAGTGTCATACCTAAGTTGATTGCTACCGTACTTTTTCCTTCATTTGGTGTACAACTGGTAAGTACGATGACTTTTACATCATCTCCACAGAAGGAAAGATTGGTACGAAGGGATTTGTACGCTTCGTTGCGTCCGTAATCGAGTTTTTCTATCTTGCCTAAATTAATCTTTTCCATTATCTTCCCCCCTTAACTGCTTTGCGTATTCTCTTCTTACGCTTCTTTGCTTCATTTTTCTCGTCTGTTCCAATCGGGATGGAAGCCAATGTATTCAGATTCAGATATTTTTCAATGTCATCGGATGACTTGATGGTATCGTCTAACAGGTACAGAATAATAAATACTGCTGCCGAAATAAATACACCGATTGCGCCACCAAGTACTGCATTACGCTTTACATTCGGGCTGATTGGATATTCATTTACATGTCCCTGCTCTACGATGTTCGGCTCGTCTGTTGCCATAATCGCCGAAATCTGTTTCTTTGCAACATCTGCAAATTCGTCCGCTACCTCTTTGGCTACGTGCGGATCCGAATCCGTGATTGTTATTTTCAAAATACGTGTGCTCGTCGGGTTATCTACGCTTAATTTGCCAAGCATTTCTTCGTAAGTCATCTCAAGTCCAAGATTCTCGATAACGCCCTCTACTACCGGACGACTCTTAATCAGCTCCATGTAGTCCTGCGTCAGAGACGTGCCCACCTGGATATCCGCCAGACTTGTAATAGATGTGGACTGTGTCAAAATAAATAACTTAGAAGTAGAAGCATACGTCGGCTGTATCATATATCTGCTGATCAGCCCCGTCAGTCCTGCTACTACGATTCCACACACCAAAATTGTGATAATGTGACTCCATACGACCTGAAAGAGTTCAAGTAAATCAATTTCTATTTCGTCTCTTTCTTCAATGATTTGTTTGTTGTCCATTCGTTTCTCCTTGTCCTGTATTTTCTTTTGATTGGCGCAAATACATCAGATGTATTCGTCCTTTATTAATTTGTCCGGATTCTCAAAGCATATCCGCTCCAAAATGTGCTCCGGTATTTTTTTCTTTTTAAGGAAAGCAATGGCGTCTTCCATCAACGGCGCCCTTCCCTCCGTGTCGTGCGCATCCGAGCCAAAGAAACTGATCAGCCCTTCCGCCACCAGTTTGCGATGCCAAGCTGCGTCCCGGTCAAATAATCCACCGATTACACTCTCGGTATTCATTTGCAAATATACGCCCGCCTCCGTCAGTTTGCGGAGTGCTTCGCCATTCTTTGCGATACTCTCATATCTTTCTACGTGCGCGATAATCACTTTGTAGCCGTAACGTTGAAATACTTCGACCGCTTCCCATATTCCCTGTTCTTTGATCGCCGTCGAAAATTCCACCAGAATATACGACGTTTCTCCCATCGTCTTTATCTCGCCCGCCTTGATACTCTTAACAATCTCTTCCTTATCGCCGTAAACGTAGATTTCGTTCCCGATTATCACTTCGATTGGAAGATTCTTCTCTGCAATCAGTTCCTTTACTTCCTGCAAACGTTTCTCACGCGTAGCAATAGACGCGTTCCGCTTGCCGGGTACATAATGGGGGGTGAAATAAATCCGGTCGCATCCCTGCTCTATCGCCATCGTTAGCATCTTCTCTGTCATCGACAGATTCCGTGCTCCGTCATCCACACCCGGAAGTAAATGGCTGTGAATGTCGGTATATCCTTGTTGATTCCTTTTCATATCTGTTACTTATCCTGCTTTTTGAAATTATATATACAAACTATGAGTACCAGCGCAAGTAACACTCCGATCCCGCTGATAATCACACCCTGATTCATAGATTTGGTTATAAATCCGTCTACTGTCGCACGATACCCGTCCGACAACATACCACTTTCATTATATATAAAGTTGCGTCGAATGTATAGAGTTGACATCAAATTTAACCAAGTCCCGGATACAACTCCATAAAATACAAATCTAAGTCCATGATATCTTCTTCGATACATCGTAACTACTGCCAGACTGCAAATCACCAAAAGTACTCCGCTAACGATCAGAATCATCCGTACTCCCGGCATACATGCCCTATAGTATTTCAGATACTGCTCGACGAGCGGGAAGCGCATTTCCTCAAAGTAAATGTAAGGCGCCTCTTTCACAAGGCTCTCACTTATCTGCACCGCTGTTTTATCGCCTTTGAGATTCTCCGCTTCCAGATACTGCTCCATATCCTTTTGAAAATCCTCTTCTACCTCCGACACGAATTTATCTCTGTAATCGTCGCTCGAATATGTCGTTTTCGCCGTGGTATCGGCAATCATACGATCAATCACCTTTGCTCCATCGCTTCGCACTCTTTCCAGTGTAAGCGTTTCTTCGACAAAGCTCCCCGGCAATCCATACTCTGCATATTCCGCGCGGAACCGTTCGGTGATACTTGCATGCACATCCTCAAAATATGCTTCTCCCATCACCGTATTTCTAAATTCCTGTTTGGCAAACAATCCTACCCACAGGCTGACA
The DNA here is from genome assembly GCA_024698865.1 of Lachnospiraceae bacterium. GTDB lineage: Bacteria > Bacillota > Clostridia > Lachnospirales > Lachnospiraceae > JAILQS01. The sequence continues at coordinate 7,181 of JAILQS010000065.1, forward strand.
GCACACAATGCCGCCCACAAAAAAACCGCAATAAAAAATGCCAATATGTAACTGACAACTTTTCGTACGTGAATGGATGATGTTCTTTTCTTCTTCATCGTTTACTCCTCTATCGTTGGTCCTGATATTTTCTCGCAATATACAAAGTATCGCTCTTTCGTCTCCTTGCCCGTCAGTTCAAACGGATAGCAGGTATACAGCACCAACTGTTCTGTCTTCTCCTCCAGCAAACACGCGTCCTCTTTGCTCCGGTCTTCGATTGCGATTTGTTTTACCTGATAGACAAATTCTCCGTATCCGGTCGTAAGCTCAATCTTATCGCCCTCTTTGAGTTGCTCCAGCTCTTTAAAATAGGTCAAATTATGTGCGCTCACAAGTGTCGTTCCCGCTTGTCCGGGCAGCGCACTCGCCATATACTGTCCGGCTCCCTTATCGAGTATTTCTTCCGTGTCTCCAAAATAAAGCGGCGCTTCCAATCCTGTTTCTTTATTCTCAATGCAGCCATAGACGCTTCCTGCAACCGGTTTTGGAATATCCGATAGTGCTATTGTTCCTTCGCTTTTTCGCCCTTTTAAAGCATCTTGTGCATCCGTTTCATTTTCAAATCCGGTCACAACAGCTCCCTTTTCCACTACCATACTTACTACATCCGATGCATATCTTAACGGCTCTTTCGTACCAATATATGCGATACCTGCTGCAAGCACAGTAATCACAATCGGGGCTGCTATGTACGCTATTTTCCCTTCACTGTGTCTTCTCATGTTTCTCTCCATCTTCGTTTTTGCAATGCCGCATTATTCTTTGCGGTTTTCTTTGACAATAATCATCACACACGCAATCAATGCAATCCCAAGTACAATTGCGCCGATTGTAAGTATCCCCTTGGTGATACCCGTTGTAAATCCGGTGTTTTTAATTATTTTTTTCTCTTTCAAAAGCACCTTGCCCTCATCGTTCGTAAAGGTCACTGCATTGTTCGAAGGATCTGTGTTTTTATTGATATGCTGGTTCTCACCGGTCTGTTCCTCCGGGTTCTCATTCTCTTTACTTGGATTTGTTGGTGACGGTGTCGCCTGTTTGTCCGATTTGTCCGGTGTCGCGCTTGCTTTTGGTTTCTTGCTCGCTTTGGGCTTCTTGTCCGAATCGCCGGAATCGCCCGCATCATCTCCGGAATCGTCGCCGCCTACCGGCACAAGATAGCCTTCCTTCACGCCCTTTTCCACGTTGGAGTAAATGTTGGCAATCGCTTCATTTGCCTGTGCCTGCGTCAAATCCACATCATCTGCGGCAAGTTTTCCATACAGCTGATTGATGTAAGACTGTTGCGCTACGTAAGTCTTTCCGTTGTATTCAAATCCTCCCTGTGCCACGCCGATTACGCTCGACTCAGGCCCATTGATACTTCCGGCACTCGCCGGTTTAGCGTTCCCTATCAACGCGATGCATCCACACATCAACATGAGCGGGATGACTTTGTTTCTGATGTTCATTCTAATCTTAATCTCCTTTTTCTGTGGTTGCCGTTACTCTACGGTAACCTCGCTGGTGGTGTCACCAAAGGTGACGATAAATCCGTATTTAGAAGAATATTTGTTAAAGTATACATCGGATTTATTTGCCTGGATGTAAACATCCGGCATCTCTACATTTAACTCACTGTAGGTCAATTTCTTTCCTTTATAGTGATACGTATAGTTATTCTCGCTATCAACCTCTGTTTCTATGTCCAGGAATACTTTGCCCCACGTTTCTCCATATCTGCGGATATAGTATATTTTCTGGGTGTCAAAATATTTCCCTGCATACTCATTCTGCAACATCTCTACCATCTCGGCAACTCCGCCGCTTTTGGTCATTTTCTTTCCTTTAAAATCTACCGTAATACTTCCGTTATATGATTTGTTCACGATATATGCCGTACAGGTATCTCCCTCATAGTTAAATACTCTGGTACCCGCTAACAGCACGTTATCCGGAATCTTGTCCTCTTTCCATACACCATAGTAGTCATAGTCGCTATTCGGGTCGTCGGTTGGCTGCGCTGTCGGTGAAGTGCTTGGTTCTACGGTCGGACTCGTTGTCGGCTCGCTTCCCGGTGACGTCGTTGGCGTAGGTGATGTCGACGGTTTTTGCGTTGGCGCCGGAGGTGTCGGCACCGGTATCAGGTCGAACACAATAATCATCCTTGTTTCACTTAACTTCTGCCCGCTCTTCGTCTTTCCTTTTGTCGTTATGGTTATTCTCGTGTTCCCCGGTTTTAATGCTGTTACTGTTCCGTCCTTGCTTATACGGATACGGTCACTCGTAACTGCATAGGTCACTTCTTTCGTATATGCACTTTCCGGTGTCACTTGCGTATTCAGTTTCGTGGACTGTCCTAAGTTTAGAATTATCGTCTCCGCATTCGTGACTTTCATTGTTTCTATATATGAATTTACTTTTACCTTACATTTGGCTTTTTTGCTTGTCCCTTTAATTGTAGCGGTGATGGTAACCTTCGATGTGCTTCCCTTCTTGGCAGTCACAACCCCTTTCTTGCTCACACTCGCTATTTTTTTATTGGAGCTTTTCCATACAAGCTTTGCTCCCTTTTTCTTGTTTTTAATGGTTCCTTTTAATCTATATTTTTTCCCTTCCATCAGGGTAATTGTTTTCTTATTTAGTGTTACGGTCATTTTGCGCGCTTTTGCTGCATACGTGGTACTTGACACGCTCCAAACAATCAACAGCGCACCAATCAAAATCCATATCGTCTTATGTATTCGTTTTACTGCGTTTTTCTTCATATTACCTTCGAACCTTTTCTTTAAAGAATGCCCCAGATAAATATTACCCGGGGCATTACATTATAGTTTTGAATTAATTATTTGAATTCGTAGAATTCGATTCCACCTACATCTGTACTTAAAGAGTCATATGGAGCTTTTTCGATGAAGAATTTGTATACTCCATTTTCTTCATATACAGAACCGATTGTGTAATACTGTAAATCTCCACCAACTACTCTGCTTCCATAGATTCGTAAAATATCTTCATCCATATCAAGCATATACGTATGACCTTCGATATTTACACATTTGCTGTATAAATGCCAATAAGCTCCGTCAAGACTAACAATGTTGTCCAATGAGTCTGCGCTTACTGTTACTTTTGATTTGCTGAAGAATACGCCGCAAGTATCAGTTGAAAATGGGGCAGTATCATCAACTACGTATGCGTATCTTGTCTTACCGTCTAATACGATTGTTGCTTCGTGAACCTTGCTGTTTGCTGTAGTTTCAACTTTGATAGTTCCTGTCTTGGTTCCTTCTGCATCCGTAACGGTAATACTCTTTTGGCTTCCTGCGCCTTCCACTACTACGCTTGAAACGCCCATGTCTTTTGCATAATATGTAGTGGTATTCCAGTTTGTAACTTTACCTACAAGTTCTTTAATATCTAAGTTGAATGCTTTTTCGATTGCATTTCCAATATCATCTACTGCAATTGCAACAGACTCGCCTTTGCATACCGCTTTTACTTTTGTAGCTCCTTCACTATAAGTATATGTATAGTTGTAACCATCATCTACTGCTTCCATCTTATGCCATGTAGGTGCTGCAGATGGCTCTTCTGATGGCTCGATTGATGGCTCGATTGATGGCTCGATTGATGGCTCTACAGAAGGTTCAACCGAAGGCGCTACCGATGGCTCAACTGATGGTGCTACTGATGGTGTTGCTGTCGGTGTTGCTGTCGGTGTTGCTGTTGGTGTTGCTGTTGGTGTTGCTGTCGGTTTCACCGTTGGTGTTGCTGTCGGTTTCACTGTTGGTTTTACTGTTGGTTTTACTGTTGGTGCTACCGTTGGTTTTACTGTTGGTGCTACCGTTGGCTTTGGTGTTGCTACCGGTTTTGCCTTAACTGTAATTTTACATTTTTTCTTTAATTTCTTATTCTTCTTAGATGTAGCAGTGATTGTTGCTTTACCTGCTTTTTTACCTTTAACTACTCCCTTAGAAGAAACGGTTGCTACCTTCTTGTTGCTGGTAGTCCATTTAACTGCTTTACTTGCCTTCTTAGGTGTTACTGCCTTAACCTTAATCGTAACTGTCTTTCCTACATAGATGGTTGCTTTCGTCTTAGAAAGTGTCATCTTGGTTGGTTTCTTGCTTGCTGCCTCTGCTCCTGCCGGATTCACTGCAATGCTTGTAAATACCATTGCTACCGCAAGGAAAAGGGCACATAATTTCTTTAATCCTTTTTTGTTCATGCCAATTCACACAATCGTCGATTCGACTGTGCTCCTCCTTTCTCGTATATCTTTTATTTTGTCACATGTTCTTTTTGGTTCAGTTTATAGTCGCTACTTATACACCTTACCCTCTTATGTGAGTTTACTTATAGAATACCTTTTTTTGGTTATAATTTCAAGCCCTCTTTTCTAAAAATGAAATTTTTACTACACCACGTTAATTATTTTACGTTTGTTTCATACTTTGTGTATTTTTTTCGTCATCTTTACGTTACGTAATTTTTTGATGCAAATATTTTTCTTTTGTAGCAAGTCCGCCCCGAATATGTCGTTCTGCCTTATTTATATTAAGCACCTGTCGAACTTCTCCGGCTTTGCCCGGGTTTATTTCCTCCAGCCGTTCAGTTACGTCCTTATGTACGGTGGACTTGCTTATACCAAAATGTTTTGCCGCCTGTCTTACCGTTGTGTTTTGAACAATTATGTACTGCGCAACCTCTAACGCCCGCTCTTCTATATATTTTCTCAAAAAAATACCTCGAAAGAATCTTTATACATTGTATGTCTGACTCTTTCGAGGTATGAATAAAACTGCTCATTTAAGACTTTCATTCACTGTAGAATAATTGTTTTGGACTCCTTGGCTTTTCGGGCATTGCCATTTTTAACTTCCCGCTTTCAACTAAAGGCATTACATACGTTTGTATCGCGTAAGTAACTGATGACAACTCCAGATATTCACAGATTTCTTTTCTTGTGCGCGGTGTCCGGCAGAATGACAACAAACGTTCTATC
>JAILQS010000075.1 GCA_024698865.1 Lachnospiraceae bacterium
GCTTTCGCTTGGATGTGTCTAATAGCGGTACTAAGCTCGAACTGAGTTCTCGCTAAGTGCCGATTGACACATAACACTCTCTTTGTGAAACAGGAAGCGAGCGTGGCTTTTAGTTAGTGTGAAGCTTTCTGAATCTCATTCAAGTCACATATACAAAGCGCTTGGATTTACTATTATGAATCAGGCTAAAAATACCCTGCGGTCTGCATCGATTCAAACACGAGCGATAATTACATACAAAGCGCTTGGATTTATTAGTGTGAATCGGGCTAAAAATACCCTGCGGCTTGCATCGTTTCAAACACGAGCGATAATCACAAACAAAGCGCTTGGATTTATTATTGTGAATCAGGCTAAAATGTAGCCTGCGGTCTGCATCGTTTCAAACAAAGGCTGTTATTTATATGTCGGTACTTCGCAGCGTTTTTTGCTGCGTTAGTATCCGCTACATATAAATCCAAGCGAGAGCGTGCCATGTTTGGAATGATGCAGACCGCAGGGTATATTATAATAACACAATAAATCCAAGCGAGAGCGTGCCGTGTTTGGAATGATGCAGACTGCAGGGTATATTATAATAATACAATAAATCCAAGCGAGAGCGTGCCGTGTTTGGAATGATGCAGACCGCGGGGTACGTTAAGCCAGTATGCCATCAAATATAAATCCAAGCGAGAGCGTGCTGTGTTTGGAATGATGCAGACCGCAGGGTATATTATAATAATACAATAAATCCAAGCGCAAGCGTCTTTTGACGTGAAATAGGATGAAAGGCTTATGCACGAATATCAAAAGAATAGCGCTTCATCCCGGTATCCTTTACTCCGGCTTCCATAAAGTCTTTGACGATATCTACGGATTCATCTTCAGCGACGGCCTCACCGTTAAATGTATAGCCTCTGTTTTGCAGTGTTTCTGCTAAAAACGGAAGGTTTGCATTCAGCAGGGTTTTGATTTCATCGCTCGTGGTGGAAAAACGGGCATTTACATTTTTCTCGTCCATTTTGATGTGAATATCCAATGGACCAAGATAATCCATATCCAGATGTAACAGTACACTGACATGGTTTGGATCGTTTCTAAGTTGGTCACGTTTGGTGTATACATAGAGCTCACTGTGGAGCGTCTGGTTGTGAAGACGCATTGGGAGCTGCAAATACGGAAAGAACTGATTCAACGTGTTCATAAAATCAATATTGTTATTCAGATGACTGCTCTGCTGACTGATCTTGGCAGCATCTTCTCCACTAAGCGCCTGCTCCATCAAAGAGTGCAAAGACTTCATCTGGGAAGTAAGTGTGTCGTAAAGTCTTGGTATGCTTTCCGGATCCTTTAACATGGAAGGACGCAGTGTCCAGTTGGACATAAGGGCAGCTTTGAATACATCTTTAAATTCCCGGCTTTGTAACAGAAAACCGGCAATATCACTTTTTGCTTCCGGAAGAGCTTTCTTAAAAGCATTTAAAAACTGAACAGAGGAAATATTTCCACCGTTTAACTCGGGGTCTACGCTATCAATAAGCTCCTGTGCAAAACCCGCCTCTGTTAACATGTTTTTTAAGTTGAACAATGCATCGTCTTCCATAAAAGAGGACAAAAGGCCCTGATCCTGTCTGAGAAGACTGTATTCCTCCATAAGAGAGTCCAGGATCGGGTGGCTCAACTGATCGGCAACCTTCTCGGTTTCCATCAGTTCCTGTTCTAACAATTCCATGTTCGGAGTTTCACCGGCAGTTGCCGCTTCCTCCAAGAAATTTTCCTGAATCTGCAGTGCATTATTCTGATCAACTGCCATCGCTTCTTTTTGCAAATGCTCCATTAAAGTGTAGGCTTCTTTCAGTGAAAGAGAACCGTCCAAAATTGCCTGTTTGGTTGCTTCCGGAATATTGAAATTCTCGAGATGTTCTACAAGTTCCTGACGTTGCTCATCAGAGAGAATGCTTCTAACCGTTGGAAAGACTATCTCGTTGGCATCGGCAGACTCCTGCATAGGGAGGATATCCAACAAATGATCCAAAAAGGATACGACAACTTCTGATGGGTTCTCCTGTGAGAGATGTTCCATCAGAGTCGGAATACTGTCTGTCAGGGTGTCCACCTCTTTGACAAGACGGTGCTCATAGTTGCGGTATTCCTGAAACTGTGAAGCATTCACACCGGTAACCGGTATGTTATGTTTGGTCATCAGCACCAGAGTGTTTATACTGACATCTTTATTGTTATAAGAATGTACAAGAATCTGCTGAATCATTTTCTTGTTAATCGGCATTTGATTCTCAATCAGTTCGCGAACGACAGATACATTGGTCTCGTTTTTCGGAAGACCGGCTTCCGTCAAAGCGCGGTTAATCGTGTCGTTCTGCAATAATTCCTGTGTCTTTGGAATGAGCTTTAGTGTAATGCCGTTGGCATCAATGGATTCTACACGAAAGGCAGCAGTATCACCAATGGCGATATCGCTTGCATTTTCCAGATAAGCAGCAACCTTTGTATTGTCTTCTAACGTTACTTCCACCTGATTATTTCTAAGGTCGGAAACCTCACCCTTAATCACCTCGCCGGTTGTAAGCTGGCGCACGCTACCGCCCCCGTTGCCATTGATCGAACCAATGGAACGGCTGCCTACTTGAGAGGTTGCAGTATTCAAATGTGGAGTATTTCTGTTGATGACCGTACTGTTTAACATAAGAAAATCCTTTCTGATAGTGTACATTCAAAATGCTTAATACCTTGTATAATTATAGCCTTTCAGTGAAGGTTTCGCAAATCCATTTGCCGGTCGTAAGAAATAACGGCAATCATTCGACTGTGTCAAACATGTTTTTTCAGATAATCGAGTGCATGCTGCATTTCCTCTCTTGTCTTCTCATCTTTCGACATAATCCTCATCAACATTGTTGTTTCGTCCTCGGAGAAGGAGAGTCCGGCGGCCTTTAACCGCGCATTCGCTTTTATGAGATACGAAATGGACTGTGCAATGGGTTTGTCTTGGCAGTTTTCAATGAGTTCTGAGATAATCTCGATTTTCTTTGGATGAAGTTTTTTGAGCTCCGGGTTATGTATCCAGGCATCGTTTCGTTGATTTGATTCCATAGTATGATATTCCTTTCTAATGTTTTATTTTTGGTCATTGTTGACACTGTTTTGCATTGCCATTGCCTGCTGCAGAATCTGAAATGTTTCGGCATCGGAACCACTCAATCGGGAGAATAGGAACTCCATCAGATTTTCATTGGAGAAAGCATTGGATGTGTCCTCCGATGAATTTTTCTGCTTTTCTTTGAGAAAATTCCGGTAGGCAATGTAAAAGTGGCGCATTTTCATCATATTCATATAGGTATCAATTAATTCCTTTTCGCTGTTGGTAGCAACACCGCGTAGCTTTGATAGCATCTGTTCCGTGGCGTCCGGACCGGGTTCCAGAGATGCGGCACGAAGTGTGTTTTCACGTGGCAGGGTATCTTGTAGGGAGTTGTCAGAATTTACAGAAGAAGACTGATGTGATAACGGAGGGTGCGGAGGATTCCTGAGATTTTGAAACAGGGTAGTCAGTTCGGTAGATTTTACGATGATTTCAGCAGGGTTTTTCAGGGTGGAATTCATATAGGGAAGGGCGGTTTTCAGAAGTTTGAGTGTATGATTTTCATTGGATTGATCCATATATTCCATGCGGTTAACCAAACCTGTTTTTTATTAGTTTATGCAGAAATGTACAATCGGTGCCTTTTTCCGGTGAAACAAATATCTACGCAATTCCTTGAAATATAAGGGTAGTTAGGTTACAATAAAATGTAATAAGGTAATTTAATGAAAAGAGGAACAAGTAAATGTTAGATGGTAAAAAAGTATTATACAGTGGAATGCAGGCAACAGGTAATCTTACAATCGGTAACTATTTTGGAGCATTGCAGAACTGGGTTACTTTAAATGAAGAATATGAGTGTTTTTACGGGGTAATGGATTTGCACTCCTTAACGGTTCGTCAGAACCCAACGGAGTTTCGTCAAAGAGCCCGCTCTTTATATGCATTGTATGTGGCAGCAGGATTAGATCCTAAGAAGAATTGTATTTATTATCAGTCTCACGTATCCGGACATGCAGAACTTAGCTGGATTTTAAATTGTTTTACATACATGGGAGAATTAAACCGTATGACGCAGTTTAAGGACAAGTCTGCGAGACATGCGGATAATATCAATGCAGGACTTTATACATATCCTGTTTTGATGGCAGCAGATATTTTATTGTATCAGTCAGATGTGGTGCCGGTAGGAGCTGACCAGAAGCAGCACCTTGAGATTACGCGAGATATTGCAGAGCGTTTCAATGGAATCTACGGAGATGTATTTACCGTTCCGGAACCATACATTGGCAAGACCGGTGCACGTATTATGAGTTTACAGGATGCAACGAAGAAAATGTCCAAGTCAGATGAGAATCCGAATGCAAGTATATACTTACTGGATGATTTGGATGCAGTTTTACGCAAGTTCAAACGTGCAGTAACAGACTCTGACAACGAAATCCGCTATGCAGAGGAGAAACCGGGTATTAGTAACCTGATTGATATTTACAGCGCAGCAACCGGTAAGACAGTAGCAGAGATCGAAAAAGAGTTTGATGGCAAAGGCTACGGTGATTTTAAGATGGCAGTTGGAGAAGCCGTGGTAGACGTATTACGTCCGCTTCAGGAACGTTACAATGAACTCTTGAAAGACAAAGAGTATATTAATTCATGCATCAAGGAAAATGACGAGAAAGCACAGTATTTTGCTAATAAAACATTGCGCAAAGTACAGAAGAAAGTTGGTTTAACCGAAAAAATTCGCTAATTATAGAAAAGTGGTGATGTTATGGCAAGGATTTTATTGGTGGATGATGCAATCTTTATGAGAATGCACATTAGAAAATCTCTTGGAGAAGAGCATACATATTTTGAGGCGTCAACCGGAAGAGAAGGTATTCGCGAATACAAGAAATGCAAACCGGATCTTGTAATTATGGATATCACAATGCCGGATATGAATGGTATACTTGCTGTGGAGGGGATTCGTGAGTATGATCGGACAGCCAAGATTATCATGTGTTCCGCTATGGGACAGCAACGGAAAATAATCGCTGCAATTAAGGCTGGAGCGCTCAATTTTATTGTAAAACCTTTTACGCAGAAAGAGATATGCGATGTAGTGGAGAAAACACTTGCCATGGTAGAGATGGAAGCTGCGAACGTAGATGAGATAGAAGCAGAAGTACAAAGGAAGATGTCATAGGAAGCGAAGATGTTTAATAGGGGGAGCATATGTTTTTTAGAAAAAGATATCTAATTGCGGTAGTTTTGGCGTGCAGTATGTTGTCCGTAATGTACAACGCGATTCACACTACGAAAGCAACGAAACCGGCAGAAAAGACCAAGCAGGAAGAGGGCGAGATTTGCCTTAGCAACTATCATCATAAGGTGGTATTTGGCAATCCGGAAGATGTCCGGAGGATTGCAGAAAAATATGGTTTAGAAGATCCGGATGAGATCGAAGAAATAGTTTATATACCAATAGGAGAATAGGAATAACATATAAAAACCAGGCTGTCAAAACCGACAGCCTTGTTTTTTCATATTGAGGTAGTAATTATTGAAAATAAGGTATATAAATGATAATATTCGGGGAGGATTTTGAAATGAAAACATTTAAATTATCTTGTATTATTCTAACAGTACTGCTTATAGGTACTGGTTGTAATGTGAGCAAAAAAAACATAACTCAAACACTGGAAACAAAGCATAATACAACTGTTACTGAGGCAAAAGAAAAAGTAAAAATCGACGAGTATGTTTCAGCTGAATGTTCTTGGGCGTTTGATGTAACTGACCCTCAAGCTGTTATGGAAAATACGGATTATTTTGTCAAGGTTCATGTGAAAACCAAAGAGAAGACAAAATATTTTGTGAAAAATACGATTATGCCTAACAGTGTTTATAATGTAAAAATTATTGATGTTGTTTCTCCGAAAAATGTATCACTGCCCAAAAATATAAAACTAGCTGTGAATGGAGGAGTGGTATCTATGGAGGAGTACGCTAATACTTTAGATGAGGATACCAAAGAAAAAACGAATACAAAAAATTTATCAAAAAAAGATGCGAAAAAAATGATCATGATATCAAATGAAGCTTATTATGAATTGGAGCAGGGAAATGATTATTATATCTGCATTCGTGATTTGACAGATGATGCAGATTATAAAGGTTATTATGGAATGCCTGAAGGCGGATATGATGTTTTTTTGAAGGATAATGAGGAGTATGTGAACGTGTTGACGAATAATAAATTTATTCCTTAATTATGTGTACAAGTATGAACTCTGGCAAGATGACGTGTGGCATGATGATTCTAAGGGGGCATCGGTTAGCATTCTTTCTTAAAACGACGGGCTGTCAAATTCTGACAGCCCGTTTGTTTCGTCATATTTCATACCAATCTGGTTTCATCATTCTTACTATCACGGTCACCTGGACTTCAAGCGTTTCCAGGACTCACTGTAGAGTTTCTCACCCTTTGCCCCCAGGTAGGTAAACGGTTCACCGCGCGACACCATTTCGTCTGTAGGGAAAATACAATCATCATATTTGATGTCATCCGGCTGGCTATCGATTACCGCCTGGTTTGGCGTGGTATAGTAAACATACTCAAAATTCATGGAAGCGATATCTTCACGAAGCATAAAGTTCAGGAATTTAAGTGCCCCTTCTTTATTTGGAGCATCCTTTGGCATAACGAAACAGTCAAACCATACGTTACTGCCTTCCTCCGGAACAGAGTAGGCGAGATCTTCGTTATATTCCATTGCAAGATATGCTTCGCCGGAATAAATAACACCAATCGCAGCATTTTCAGCAACCAGCTCATCGCGGGTCTCGTCGGTGAGATATGCCTGTACCAAAGGCTTTTGCCGGATGAGTAAGTCGGTTGCTTCTTTGATTTCTTTTGGATTGGAAGAATTAATGGAATATCCAAGTTTCTTAAGTGCAATCCCAATGGAGTTACGCATGTCGTTACTCATAATGATGTTGCCTTTGTTTTTTTCATCAAAGAGGCAGTCCCAGGAAGAAACTTCCGTCTCAGAAATCATCTTCGTATTGTATAAAAGTCCAAGTGTACCCCAAAACTCCGGCACCGCGTATTCGTTGCCGGGGTCGAAGCTTTCGCAGCTTTCCAGACAATTTTTCTTCAGGTTCTTCAAGTTTGGAATCTTGCTTTTATCAATTTTCTGAAGACGACCCTCCTTCATCAGTTTTTCAATCATGTAGTCGGAAGGGCCAAGCAAATCATAGGAAACCGCGTCAGAGGAAAGCTTTGCATACATAGCCTCGTTGGTGGCAAATTCCTCGTAATTAACATGGATACCGGTTTCCTCTTCAAAAATCTCCAACACTTCGGGATCAATATATTCACTGTAGTTAAACACCGTAATTTCGTTTTGATAGTTCTCTTTCTGTTTGCCGCAACCGCTGAGGGTAACCGGAAGAAGGAAAAGCATAAGGCACAAAGCAGTACGGGAAAGAGAGTGTTTCTTCTTTTGCTGCTTGATTTTGCGTTCTTCTTTTACGGACTGTCGGTTAATAATAAACAGAATCAGTAGCACCACCAGAAACATAAGGGTAGAAAGGGCATACATCTGAGGCTTGATACCTTTTCGAAGCTCACCGTAAATGGTAGTGGACAAGGTTTCAAAGCCCGGTCCCTTGGTGAAGTAGGTCACGGAGAAATCATCCAGTGACATGGTAAATGCCAGCAAAAATCCGGTCAGTACACCCGGGAAAATCTCCGGCAACACAATTTTGAAAAATGCATAGGCCGGTGAGGCACCAAGGTCTAATGCAGCTTCGTAGGTGCTTGTTCCGATTTGCTTGAGTTTCGGCAAAATGTTAAGTATGACGTAAGGCAGGTTAAAAGTAATATGTGCAATGAGCACGGAGCCAAAACTTAAGTTCATAAATCTTGCCAGTAACAGCATGAGAGCGATACCGGTAACAACATCAGCGTTTAACATCGGAATTTGCGCAATCATGGTAAGAACCTGTCGGGAACTGTGTTTCATGGCGGTCATACCGATGCAGGCGGCAAGCCCGAGTATTGTTGCAATGCCGGCAGATGCGACGGCAAGTAAAAGCGTATTTACCAGTGCGTCCATTAAAGGTGCATTTTCTACCAGCTCCGTATACCACTTGAGGGTAAAACCACCCCAGTGAACACGTGATAAAGAATCGTTAAAGGAAAGCACGAATAAAACCGCGATAGGTACATAAAGGAAGAAGAAAATCAATCCTACGTAAAACTGTTTGATGAATCTTTTCATAATAAGGTACCTCCTTCCCCGTTTTTGTCGTATTTTGCGGTAAACAGCATGGAAATAATAATGAAAATCATCAGGATAAGTGAAAGACCGGAGCCAAGGTTCCAGTTGTTACCCTCCGAGAATTCCTGTTCAATGATGTTTCCAATCAGAAGAATTTTACCGCCACCCAGCAGATTGGCAATCGCAAATTCGGAAATGGATGGAACAAAAACCATAGTAATGCCACTGATGATGCCCGGAAGGCTCAGTGGAAATATGATTTTCCGAAGCGTTGTTTGTTTGGTGGCACCCAGGTCATAGGCAGCGTTGATGACATCCTGATCGATTTTGATCATGGCATTGTATACCGGCAAAATCATAAACGGCAGGAAATCATAAATCATACCAAGAAGGATTGCCCAAGGTGTGTTGTATATATGAAGTTTAGGTAAATGCAACAGGCTCAAAAAACCGTTGAGAAGTCCGTTCCGGGATAAAATCATTTGCCAGGCATAGGAGCGAAGCAGAAAATTAATCCACATAGGAAGGATAAACAGCATTACAATCATATTGTTGCGTCCTCTGGCAAGATGCCCTTTTGCAAGGGAAAGATTGCGAAGAACGAGTGCGAGTGGAAAACTGATGAGCAGACATACAAAAGTGCAAAGCAATGCCAGCACAAGAGAGATTGCAAGTGCTTTCCAATGCGCATATTGCGTGATGGCTGTGATATTTGCCAGGGTAAACTGTCCGTTTTGGGTGAAAGCGTAGTACGCAATTACCAGCAAAGGTAAGACGGTAAAGCCAACAATCCAAAAAATGTATGGACCGGACAGCAGCTTTTTAAAGAGTGAATTACGCATCTATTTTTACAGCCTCCTCATCTTCGGATTCCGGTTTGTTCATAATCTGGATGTTAAAAGGATCGACATAAAGACCGACTTCATCGCTGACATTTTTCATTACTGTACTGTGTACGAGCCATTCTCGCCCGTTTGCCATAACTTCCATTTCGTAATGAACACCCTTAAATAACACAGAGGTAACGCGTCCGGTAATAATTCCTTTTTCCGGTGACAAAAGCTCAATGTCCTCCGGTCGTATAACCACGTCAACCGGTCGGTTCTGACCAAATCCAACGTCCACGCATTTGAAATTGGTACCGAGAATATTCACCAGTTTATCTTCTACCATTGTAGAAGAAATGATATTGCTTTCACCGATAAAGTCGGCAACAAACGCATTTTCCGGTTCGTTATAAATGTCTTCCGGAGTTCCAATCTGCTGAATGTATCCCTGGTTCATTACAACGATGGTATCTGACATCGTAAGCGCTTCCTCCTGATCGTGAGTAACGTAAACAAATGTAATACCAAGCTCGTTTTTCAGACGGATTAGTTCATACTGCATGCTTTGGCGAAGTTTCAAATCGAGTGCGCCTAACGGTTCGTCCAAAAGAAGCACTTTTGGTTCATTTACAATAGCACGGGCAATGGCAATACGCTGTTGCTGACCACCACTTAAAGAGTCCGGCATACGTTTCTCGTAACCATCCAGATTCACCAGTTTCAGCGCATACTTGATTTTGTCGTCGATATAAGCCTTTGATTTGTTTTTGATTTTCAAGCCGAAGGCAATATTTTCGGCAATATTCATATGCGTAAACAGGGCATATTTCTGGAATACGGTATTGAGCGGTCGTTTGTTTGGAGGCATATTTGTGATGTCCACTCCATCAAACAATACTTTGCCGGTATCCGGCGTTTCAAAGCCGGCCATGATGCGAAGTGTAGTGGTCTTGCCACAACCACTTGGACCAAGCAGTGTTAAAAATCTATTCTCATTAAAATAAAGATTCATATCATCAAGAATCTGGTTGGAACCGTAGGACTTGGAAATTCCACAAAGTTCAATTAATTTATTAGCCATATATCCTCCAATCTAGAAGCTTGGCGGTGTGGATACCCAAATTACCACCGCTTTTCGCTTCCCCTCTGCTTTTATATAATGTTGTTTATCGGGAATAAAATAAAAAGATTCCCCTGCTTTTGCTTTAAAAGATGAAGTTCCGATATGTATGGAAATGGATCCTGAGATTACATAACCGAATTCCTCCCCTTCGTGCGGATTGTCCGGCAGACTCTGTCCACCGGGTTCCAGTGTAACCCGAATCGGTTCCATCGCATTTTTCTGGGCATTGGGAATAATCCATTCAATTGTATTACCATCTGCCTCATCTTTCTTTTCAAAGTAATCCGCCTCTCCAAAAACAATCTGTTCCTTGGAAGAATTCGCAAAGAACATCTCCGGCGTGGTGCCAAGACACTGTAAAATATCAATCAGCGTCGCAATTGAGGGAGAAGTGTGTTCGCGTTCCACCTGCGAAATAAATCCCTTCGTAAGTTCGGCACGGTCCGCCAGTTCTTCCTGGGTCAGTCCGTTTTTGATGCGAAGCTCCTTTAGCCTTTTTCCAATATTCATGATAGGTTTCACTCCCGAAAATTAATTGTAGTTATAATTAGTAATAATAAACCTAAAGTTTAGTGAAACTAAACTCCAAAAGTCATTATAATTTGTGTGTCTTAAGGTGTCAATAAAATTCTTGTAAATGAAAAAAAAAGGATATATAATGGACGTTGAAAATTTATTTTGTATGAGGAAAGAGGGATAAGATGAGTAGTATAACCATACCTGAAGGGTACAAAAGTTGTTGGTCCATCAAAGAGACCGAGATCGCTATCAAAGAAGTAAAAGACTATTTTGAGAGAGTATTGGCAGAGAACTTGAATCTTACGCGTGTTTCAGCACCGTTGTTTGTTCGTCCGGAATCGGGACTTAACGACAATTTAAATGGTGTGGAAAGACCTGTAGCATTCGGAATTAAAGAGCAGAATGACGCACAGGCAGAGATTGTACACTCACTTGCCAAGTGGAAACGTTTTGCTTTGAGCAGATACGAATTTAACGTAGGTGAAGGATTATATACCGATATGAGTGCGATTCGAAGAGATGAGGAAACCGATAACATCCATTCCATCTATGTAGATCAGTGGGATTGGGAGAAAATCATCGAGAAGAGTGATCGTAATATAGAAACGTTAAAGGAAACTGTCCGTTCTGTATATAAAGCACTTCGTAAAACAGAAAAATATATTGCCGGACTTCATATCGATGAAATCAAAGAGATTCTTCCGGAGGAGATTAGTTTTATTACAAGTCAGGAACTGGAAGATATGTATCCGGACTGTACACCAAAGGAAAGAGAATACAAGATTGCCAAATTAAAAGGTGCAGTATTTATCATGCAGATTGGTGACAAGCTTGCTTCCGGACAGAAGCATGACGGTAGAGCGCCGGACTATGATGACTGGGCATTAAACGGTGATATTATTGTGTATTATCCGGTGACAGATATTGCATTGGAACTTTCATCTATGGGAATTCGTGTAGACGAGGATTCTCTTTTGGAACAACTTAAGAAAGCGGGATGTGAAGAAAGAAAGGAACTTCCTTTCCAGAAAGCACTTCTCAATAAAGAACTTCCATATACCATCGGTGGTGGAATCGGACAGTCACGTATCTGTATGTTCTTTTTGAGAAAAGCACATATTGGAGAGGTTCAGTCTTCTCTCTGGCCGGAAGATGTGGTTGCATACGCAGCTGAGAAAGGTGTAAACATCTTATAATCAAAGCAACAAAATAGTGATAACGATACAAAATCGAGTAGGACTCAGCCTACTCGATTTTCGTAATAAAGCGCTTATTTCATATAGAAATCCTTTAAATAATCCATACGGGAAGACATATTGGCAATCAGTAAATCAAGTATTGTGGTTGCAGTCATGGCTTCCACCACAACAACAGCTCTTGGCACGATAATCGGATCGTGCCTTCCTTTGATATTAATGGAAATGTTTTCACCGTCCTTGTTGACCGTTTCCTGTGTTCGTGCGATGGATGGTGTCGGTTTAAAAGCCGCACGAAGAATTAACTTGGAACCATCGCTGATACCACCAAGAACGCCACCGGCGTTATTGGACATCTTCTCAATCTCGTGGTCTTCATTCATAAAGAAGGCATCATTATTCGCAGAACCGTTCATTTTGGATGCCATAAATCCACTACCGATTTCAAACCCTTTTACTGCACCAATAGACATAATTGCTTTGCCAAGTTGTGCATCCAGTTTGTCAAAGACCGGTTCTCCAATGCCGGCAGGCATTCCGGTTACGACACACTCCACGATACCGCCAACGG
Source organism: Lachnospiraceae bacterium (assembly GCA_024698865.1). Taxonomy (GTDB): domain Bacteria; phylum Bacillota; class Clostridia; order Lachnospirales; family Lachnospiraceae; genus JAILQS01. The sequence continues at coordinate 12,589 of JAILQS010000075.1, forward strand.
AGTCCTGATTACGAATCTGATCGTCAAGATATTTGGCGGCTTTCAAAGATGCTTCCGGATCCGGCATGTATACAGGACTTTCAAGAATATTTTCCTTTTGACAGCGGTTATAATTAATCTCTATGTCACCAATAGAGTATGTATAAGCAGAAACCTGAATGCCAAGAGTTTTTAAAATCTCGATAGCGATTGCACCGCCGGCTACACGACCGATGGTTTCACGACCGGAGGAACGTCCGCCTCCGCGGTAATCTCGAAAACCGTATTTGGCATCGAAAGTGTAGTCTGCATGTCCCGGACGATAGTAAGATGCAATTTCGGAATAGTCTTTGGAACGCTGTGTCTCGTTCATAACAACCATAGAAATTGGAGTGCCGGTTGTAAGACCGTCCATTGTTCCGGATAAAATCTGCACCTTATCGGCCTCTTTTCTAGGTGTTGAGTACTTGATACCACCGGGTTTTCTTCTATTTAAATATGTTTGAATGATTTCTTCGCTAATAGGAAGTCCGGCAGGACAACCGTCAACCACTACACCCAGACCTTTGCCGTGGGATTCTCCCCAGGTAGTGATTGTAAAATTAGTGCCAAATGTAGAACCAGCCATAAGTAACCTCCACAGTTTATAAACATTTTTGTACCATTATAGAAGAAAAAAGTGGGAAACGCAAGTTATCATCTAAATTGTCGATAGAGAGTGAACGATGTCGCAAAGGCATCATATAATGTAGTAAATAGCAGTAAGTTACAGGAAAATGTATGAGTAAGTATGAGAGGAATCAGCAATCGGCGCGGGTATTTGATACGATGAAAGAGCCGGCCAAAGAACATATGTCCCGGAGAAACACAGAACGTAACTTTAGAGAATATTCCAAAGATATGCGCGAACTTTATATAGATGAAACGTCTGTATATGAAATTGATACAGAATGCATGGTACAAAAAAGAAAACAGAATAAAAAAACAGCCACTTCCTAAGGACCTGAAGGAGTGGCTGTTTTGATTGAAAAACTAATAGTCTGCAAATTGTACAGAGGCCTATCGGTTCGCACCGCACTGTCCAAAATGACCTATTAAGATTTTAGGAAATATTCATCCTATATATAAAATAATAGAAACAGGGAAAAGTGTCAACGTGAGTTTTTTTCGAAAAAAGTATATATTTTTTTGTCGAAGTGTATACAAGTTGATTTTTTTATGATTTAAGTTGGTTTTTTTTCGAATTCATCTGTTAGAAGATGGAATTCTGGCCACAGCAGGAAAGAAGCAAAAGAATGAGAATCAAACTTCCACAGTCAGATCCGTTTCCACAGCCGGAACCAAAGATGCCGTTGCCGCGATCGCCAAATCCGCCACAGCAAAGTAAGAGGATAAGAATCAGACAACAGTTGTTGCCGCCATCACCACATCCGCCACAGTTGGTTGCTGCTAAATCGCTCATAGAGAGTTCCTCCTAATTCATTTTACATTACATCATATGCGGTTAAGGCGTATTTGGTTCAAATGCAAAATAATAAATTGTGGAAGTGATATGGAATTTTCCCGGAATAAGTGTTAAACTGTTTGCGAGAAACGAAAGATTGGAGGATATCATTATGTTACAGGAAGATTTTATTACATTACAGATTCAGAAACAGAAGAATATTGCACTTATCGCACACGACAGCAAGAAGCAGGCATTGATTGAGTGGTGCGAAGATAATAAAGACATACTCAAGAATCATTTTCTTTGCGGAACAGGAACGACTGCGCGTATGATTACAGAAAAGACAGGGCTTCCGGTTAGAGGATACAATAGCGGTCCGCTCGGTGGAGACCAGCAGATTGGTGCCAAGATTGTGGAAGGCAAAGTCGACTTTGTTATTTTCTTTTCGGATCCGTTAGCGGCACAGCCACACGACCCGGATGTAAAAGCGTTGCTTCGAATTGCACAGGTGTACGATATTCCGATTGCCAACAATAAAGCAACCGCGGATTTTATGATCACATCCAAGTTTATGGATACGGAATACGAACATAAGGTAATGAATTTCGATAAGAATATTCGTGACAGAGCCAAAACATTATAATCGTTTTCTTTGGTAGAGAATATACTAATATAAAAAACAGGAGTTATTGTGAACCGGGTTTCTCATTTGGTGCATGCAGAATATGCACATCAAAATGGAATCTTCGGAAAAGGAGTTGGCGTAGCAATACTGGATACCGGAATCGCCGGTCATCCTGATTTTTTATATAGAAGAAACCGGATCGCAGCATTTGTGGATTTTGTTTCCGGTAGAAACGGTATTTATGATGATAACGGACATGGAACGCACGTGGCAGGGATTCTGGGAGGCGATGGGTATTGCTTTGATGATGTGTATCGGGGCATTGCACCGGAAGCTTCCTTGATTTCACTGAAAGTACTGGATGCACAGGGAAATGGAGATACAGAAGATGTATTGCGGGCTTTGGATTGGTGCGTACGCAATCGTCACAGGTACAATATCCGAATTGTAAATATATCCATTGGTACCCCCTGCGAAGAAGAATGCATGGAAAATGTTGCTTTGGTGGAAGGGGTAGAATATGTGTGGAACCAGGGCATAGTTGTCACTGTGGCGGCCGGGAATAACGGTCCTAAGCCCTATTCAATCGCAGCACCGGGAAACTCCAGAAAAGTAATTACCGTCGGGGCTTCGGATGATGAAGTAGCGTATATCAGACGAAATGAAGTATTGAAAAATTATTCCGGGAGAGGACCAACCCTCGAATGTATTAAGAAACCGGATATCGTAGCACCGGGAAGCAGCGTGGTCAGTTGTAATGCTTTTTTTCCGGCGGTACGTGGAATGCACTATTTTTCAAACCGATGGAATGCGTTTTATACCGTAAAGAGCGGTACTTCAATGTCTACACCTGTAGTATCAGGCGCGGTGGCGCTGTTATTATCCGTTTATCCGGATATGTCTCCGAGAGAAGTGAAGATACGGCTCAAAAACAGCGCATCAGATCTCGGGTTTTCACACAGAAGACAGGGCTGGGGACAGCTGAATATAAAAGAAATGTTAAACAGAGAATAAAAACAATAAAAAAAACGACCGTCGGTGGCGGATATCAAAACATTAGATATTCGTCGCTGACGGTCATTTTGCTTCTACTTACTGATTATTTTCGTTGATATAATTCATCAGTCCTTCTGCTTTGATGATTTTTTGCATAAATGGTGGGAACGCCTGTCCCTGATAAGATTTACCGGTGGTTTCATCGGTAATCACACCACTGTCAAAGTCAATGGATACGGTATCTCCGGCATTGATTTCTTTGGCTGCCTCGGGACATTCTATGATAGGAAGTCCGATGTTGATGGCGTTACGATAGAAGATACGTGCGAAAGTCTCAGCAATTACACAGCTGATGCCGGCACATTTAATTGCCAAAGGGGCATGCTCTCTGGAAGAACCACAGCCGAAGTTTTTATTGGCTACCATGATGTCGCCTTTCTTTACGCGGGTTGCAAATTCTTTATCGATATCTTCCATACAGTATTTTGCAAGCTCATTTCCGTCAGAGGAATTGAGATATCTTGCCGGAATGATTACGTCGGTATCTACATTGTCACCATATTTGTGTACAGTTCCACAAGCTTTCATAATTTTTACCTCCAAGAGTTATTGTATTTAAAAATAGATGGATACGAAATCTGCTTCGTATCGATTAGATTATCAAATGTGCCTACAGTCCAAGTTCAGCCGGCTCGCTAATCTTACCGGTTACAGCGCTTGCAGCAGCTACTGCCGGGCTTGCAAGATAAACTTCAGAATCGATGTGTCCCATTCTTCCAACAAAGTTACGGTTGGTAGTGGAAACCGCACGCTCGCCTGCAGCAAGGATTCCCATATGACCACCAAGACATGGACCACAGGTAGGAGTGCTTACAACAGCGCCTGCTTTGATGAATGTCTGAATCAATCCTTCTTCAATTGCCTGCAGGTAAATGCTCTGTGTTGCCGGGAAAATGATGCAACGGATTCCCTTGGCAATGTGTCTTCCTTCGAGAACCTTAGCTGCACATCTTAAGTCTTCGATTCGACCGTTGGTGCAGGAGCCGATAACAACCTGATCAATTTTAACCTCGCCTGCCTCAGATACGGTTTTGGTGTTCTCCGGCAAATGAGGGAATGCAACCGTTGGTTCAAGCTTGCTTAAATCAATTGTGATAGTTTCATCATATTCCGCATCTTCGTCTGCTTCGTAAACCGTGTATTTTTTTACGGAATGTTCTTCCATATATGCGATGGTTTTTTCGTCTACCGGAAAGATACCATTTTTTGCGCCGGCTTCAATCGCCATATTAGAGATAGAAAAACGGTCATCCATAGAAAGGTACTGGATACCGTCACCGGTAAATTCCATAGAGCGGTACAGTGCGCCGTCCACACCAATCATTCCGATGATATGTAAGATGATATCTTTACCGCTTACCCATTTGTTAGGTTTGCCGGTTAATACAAACTTGATGGCAGACGGTACTTTAAACCATGCTTTACCGGTAATCATGCCGGCACCCATGTCCGTACTTCCAACACCGGTAGAGAAAGCACCGAGTGCTCCGTAGGTACAGGTATGGGAGTCTGCGCCGATGCAGGTTTCTCCGGCAACGATCAATCCTTTTTCAGGTAGGAGCGCATGCTCAATACCCATTTCTCCAACTTCAAAGTAGTTGGTAATATCATGTTCCTTTGCATATTCTCTGACGCATTTGCAATGCTCTGCAGATTTGATGTCTTTGTTCGGAGTAAAATGATCCGGAACCAAAGCAATTTTATCTTTATCAAAAACTGTTTTTTTATTGAGTTTTGCAACCTCGTGAATAGCTACCGGACCGGTGATGTCATTAGCGAGCACCATATCCAGATCCGCTTCAATTAACTGACCGGCGGATACGGATTCTAATCCGGCATGGGCAGCCAGTATTTTTTGTGTCATAGTCATTCCCATAACGAAAAACCTCCTAAATCTAAAATTTGTCTATATTTTAACACAGCAGATTATCCGCGTAAAATATGGATTATATATATTTATTATAATCTGTAGTTATAATAGTGTTGAAAAATATAACTTGGGATGCGATAATAAACCTATCAAAGGAGGTTTGGAAATGAAGCATGGCAATGATATGAGTTTAAAAAAGAATATGGTAAGAGTTGTGACTTTGTGTTGTTTGTTTATTATGTTAGGGGTGCAAAGGAAAGTAAGCGCTGCAAACAATCTTCAAAGTGCCTCTTTTGCAAGTGACAAGGTGACAGTGCAGGTCGGAAAAACAGTTAATGTTGCGATAAACGTAAAACCGGCGGGAGCAGAGTATTATGTATCCTCATGGAGTATAGATTCTACCGGCATAGTCAAGGCGGAGTTTGCCGGGGACGACTCCAGTCTTAAATTGAAAGCACTTAGCGTAGGAACAACACATATTACGATTAAAATAAGTGATTTTGCTAATCATACATTTTCCTCAAAACTAACCGTTACGGTTACCGGAACGAAAGTAAAAAAACGTACGAAAAAGCAAATCAGAGCATTTATCAAAAAAAGCAAAGTAACGACAAAGGCAAAGGTTTCTTACAAGAAAAAACCAAAGGCGTCCTATCCGTACAAGGCAGGGGAGTTATCTGCCAAAACACAGAAGAGTGCGTTGAAAATGATGAATAATATCCGTTATATTGCAGGGCTTGATGCAAATGTGAAACTGGACAGTAAGTATACAAAACTTGCGCAGGCGGCATCTCTTGTAAATGCAGCTAATAACGAGCTGTCTCATTTTCCGGGCAAACCTTCTAAGATGAGCGAGTCCTTGTACGAGACCGGGTACGAAGGTGCCGGCTCCAGCAATATTGCCATGGGATTTGATAATCTGAATGATGCACTGGTAAATGGATGGATGTCAGATGGTGACAGTTATAATATTGACAGAGTTGGACATAGAAGATGGGTATTGAATCCGCCGCTCGCAAAAGTTGGTTTTGGTGCTGTAAACAGATATATGGCAATGTATGCCTTTGATCAGTCGGGAAAGGGTACACAGTCGATGGTGTATTGGCCGGCACAGACGATGCCGCTTGCGTATTTCGACAACAATGATCCTTGGAGCGTTTCTACGGGGCAGATACTTGATAAGAAAAAAATCAAGGTTACAATGACCCGTTTGTCAGATAAGAAGAAATGGACGTTCAGCGCCAAAAGTAAATCCGGATATTTTAATGTAGACAATGCTAATTATGGTCAGACCGGATGTATTATATTCCGTCCAAAAAATATCAAATACAAATCCGGCAACAAGTTTAAAGTAAAAATCACCGGCATACCGACCGGCACTGTGACGTATACGGTTACATTTTTTAAACTATAGTCTAGATTACAAATGATGCGTAAGATGTAAAGGAAAATACAAATGAAAGTAAATTTATCGGAGTACCGAATTTTTTATGTGGTAGCACAAAAGGGAAATATCTCACGTGCTGCTAAGGAACTGTATATCAGCCAGCCGGCTGTAAGTAAGTCCATCAACCGCCTGGAGGAGAGTCTCAAGACCAAACTCTTCCACCGAAGCTCGCGCGGGGTGACGCTTACCGAAGCCGGTCAGGTGTTGTATGAGCATATTGACACAGCGTTTGAAAGTATTTTTGCAGGAGAACTCAAAATCCAGAGAATAAGGGATTACAATATCGGGCAGCTTCGAATTGGTGTAAGTGCAACATTATGTAAGTACTTGCTGCTGCCGTATCTGAAAAAGTTTGTAAATCTCTATCCACACATTAAGATTAATATCGTCTGCCAGTCGACTTTCCAGACGGCAAAGCAGTTAGAGGAAGGAAAACTTGATGTTGGTCTCATTGGGTATACGGACCGGCTGACCGGTTTTGATTTTCGCGATGTAAAAAATATAGAAGATATTTTTGTGTGCCAGCCTTCGTATCTGGATCATTTGCGACTGAGGATGGAAGAAGAGATTACGAGTACGGCGATGATCCTGGAAAATGCGAACCTTATGCTGTTGGATGAGAGCAATATCACAAGAAGATACGTAGATCACTATATGGAGCAAATGGGTATTATCAAAAATCAGATTCTGGAGGTTTCCAATATGGAGCTTCTGATTGAATTTGCCAAAATCGGACTTGGCGTCGCCTGTGTCATCAAGGAATTTGTAAAAGAGGAACTTAATAAAGGGGAACTGATAGAACTGGAACTTGATGAGCGAATGGGAGAGCGAAGAGTCGGCTTTGCCTTTGGCGAAAAAGAGAAACAGGCGAAAGCAGTGCGGTTATTCCTGGATTTTATAGAGGAATATAATCTTTCCGAAAAATAAAAAATTTTGTCCTTGACATTGATATTTGGTTGCGTATATACTAGTTATAATTTAGCGAATTAAAGCAGAACAATATTACATCGGCTTAGAAGAGGAAGAGTACATATATTTTGAACGCACAGAGAGAAGATGGTTGGTGAGAATCTTCGGGAGATTATATGGAAGAGTAGCCTCGGAGCTTTGGAATGAACAAGAGTAATCTTAAGTAGACTTCAACGTCTGTTCCACGTTACAGGAACGAATGAGAGCAAAGAAGTTCTTTGAATTTAGGTGGTACCACGGACTATGTTCGCCCTAAGCGTACGTGCTTTTAGAGTGCGTATAAGCTTAGGGCGCTTTTTATTATATAAAACCGATAAAATGGAGGGAATGAAATGAACTACAAAATTGCAGCAATTGCAGGAGATGGAATTGGACCGGAGATCGTCGCAGAGGCGAGAAAGGTTTTAGACAAAGCAGGCGAGAAATTTGGATTCACCCTGGACTATACAGATGTTCTGATGGGAGGCGCTTCCATTGATGTTCATGGAGTTCCTTTGACAGACGAAGCCATCGAGATATGTAAGAAAAGCGATGCTGTTCTTATGGGCTCCATCGGAGGAAATACAAGCACTTCTCCATGGTATAAATTAGAGCCGTCCAAGAGACCGGAGGCAGGACTTCTGGCACTTCGTAAAGCACTCAACTTATTTGCTAACCTTCGTCCGGCGGTATTATATGAACAATTAAAGGGTGCATGCCCACTTAGAGATGAAATCATCGGCGATGGTTTTGATATGATGATTATGAGAGAACTCACAGGAGGTCTTTACTTTGGTGAAAGAAAGACCGTGGAAGAGAATGGTGTGAAGAAAGCGTATGATTCTCTCACCTACGATGAAAATGAGATTCGTAGAATTGCAAAACGTGGCTTCGATATTGCAATGAAACGTAATAAGAAGGTCACAAGCGTAGATAAGGCAAATGTATTGGATTCATCCAGACTCTGGAGACAGGTTGTCGAGGAGGTGGCAAAGGATTATCCGGAAGTTACTTATGAGCATATGCTTGTGGATAACTGTGCAATGCAGTTAGTAAGAGACCCAAAACAGTTCGACGTAATTCTTACAGAGAACATGTTTGGAGATATATTATCAGATGAGGCAAGTATGGTGACAGGTTCCATCGGAATGCTTGCAAGTGCAAGTCTGAATGAGACAAAGTTTGGTTTATATGAACCAAGTCATGGTTCCGCACCGGATATCGCAGGACAGGATATTGCCAATCCAATTGCAACAATTCTTTCTGCAGCAATGCTTCTGAGATTTTCACTTGACCAGGATAAGGCAGCAGATGCCATTGAAGCGGCAGTGAAAAAAGTGTTGGAAGATGGATATCGTACCATTGATATCATGTCGGAAGGCAAGACACAGGTAGGAACAAAGAAAATGGGCGATTTGATCGCAGAACGTATTTCGTAGGAGGTAATAAAAATGAAAAGTGATGCAGTAAAAAAAGGTATGCAGACAGCACCACAGCGCTCACTGTTTAATGCGCTGGGACTTACAAAAGAAGAATTGGAGCGTCCATTGGTCGGAATCGTCAGCTCGTATAACGAAATCGTCCCTGGACATATGAATATAGATAAGATTGTAGAAGCCGTCAAAATGGGAGTTGCCATGGCAGGCGGTACCCCGATTGTATTCCCGGCAATTGCAGTTTGCGATGGTATTGCGATGGGACACGTCGGAATGAAATACTCACTTGTAACACGAGATTTGATTGCAGATTCCACAGAATGTATGGCTACGGCACATGCATTTGACGCACTTGTTATGGTGCCAAACTGTGATAAAAACGTACCGGGACTTTTGATGGCAGCAGCCAGAGTGAATGTTCCTACTGTATTTGTCAGCGGAGGTCCAATGCTTGCCGGACATGTACAGGGACACAAAACCAGTCTTTCCAGCATGTTTGAGGCGGTAGGAGCACACGCAGCCGGTAAAATGACGGAAGAAGAAGTAGATGATTATGTATGTCATGCATGTCCAACCTGTGGTTCATGTTCCGGAATGTACACCGCAAACTCTATGAACTGTCTTACAGAGGCACTTGGAATGGGACTTCCGGGTAACGGAACAATCCCTGCAGTATACTCTGACAGATTAAAACTTGCCAAACACGCAGGTATGCAGGTTATGGAAATGTATCGTAAAAATATCCGTCCAAGAGATATTATGACAAAAGATGCGATTCTTAACGCATTGACGGTAGATATGGCACTTGGATGTTCTACTAACAGTATGTTACATTTACCGGCAATCGCACACGAAGTCGGATTTGATTTTGATATTACATTTGCCAATGAAATCAATGAAAAAACACCAAACCTCTGTCACCTTGCGCCGGCAGGTCCTACTTATATGGAAGATCTGAATGAAGCAGGTGGTGTTCGTGCCGTAATGGCAGAGCTCGCAGAGGCAGGTTTACTGAATCTGGATTGTATGACAGTTACCGGTAAAACCGTCAAAGAAAATGTAGAAGGTGCCATTAACCGTAATCCGGAGGTTATCCGTCCACTCGACAATCCTTACAGCGCAAAAGGTGGTCTTGCAGTACTTACAGGAAATCTTGCGCCGGACGGAAGTGTTGTAAAGCAGTCTGCAGTTGTACCTGAAATGATGGTACACGAAGGACCGGCAAGAGTATTTGATTGTGAAGAAGATGCAATTGCGGCAATTAAAGGTGGAAAGATTGTAGACGGTGACGTTGTTGTTATCCGTTACGAAGGACCAAAAGGTGGTCCGGGTATGAGAGAAATGTTGAATCCTACTTCTGCAATTGCAGGTATGGGACTTGGTTCTACGGTTGCCCTGATTACAGACGGAAGATTTTCCGGAGCATCCAGAGGAGCTTCCATTGGACACGTTTCACCGGAGGCAGCAGTCGGCGGACCAATCGCATTAGTAGAAGAGGGAGATATCATCAAGATTAATATCCCGGACAAAACAATCAATCTGGACATTTCAGAGGAAGAAATGCAGGCAAGAAAAGCAAAATGGCAGCCAAGAGAACCAAAAGTAACAACCGGATATCTTGCAAGATATGCGTCTATGGTTACTTCAGGTAACAGAGGAGCTATTTTGGAAACTCGCAAATAGGAGGAATAGATTTATGGAATTAAATGGATCACAGATTATTATAGAGTGTTTGAAAGAACAGGGCGTTGATACTGTATTCGGTTATCCGGGGGGAGCAATTCTCAATGTATACGATGAACTGTACAAACACAGTGATGAAATTAATCACATCCTTACATCGCATGAGCAGGGAGCATCCCATGCAGCAGACGGATATGCAAGAGCAACCGGAAAAGTTGGTGTATGTATGGCAACGAGCGGACCGGGAGCAACCAATCTTGTTACCGGAATCGCTACAGCATATATGGATTCCGTTCCTATGGTAGCGATTACAGCCAATGTAGGAACAAGTCTTCTTGGAAAAGACAGTTTCCAGGAAGTAGATATTGCCGGCGTAGTTATGCCGATTACAAAACACAGCTACATTGTAAAGGATGTTAAGAAGCTTGCTTCTACCATTCGTAGAGCATTTGAAATTGCAAGAAGCGGAAGACCTGGACCGGTACTTGTAGATATTACAAAAGACGTGACCGCTGCCAAAACAAGCTTCAAAAAGAAAGAAATTGATATTACCGATAAAGCTAAAAAACCAATCAAACCGGAAGCAGTAACCAAAGCCGTTTCCATGATGAAAAAAGCCAAGAGACCGGTTATTTTTGTCGGTGGTGGCGGAGTTATTTCCGGAGCAAATGAAGAAATTGCAGCACTTGCCAACAAACTGGATGCACCGGTGGTAGATTCTCTTATGGGAAAAGGTGCATTTAGCGGAGAATGCGAAAGATACCTTGGTATGCTTGGTATGCACGGTACTAAGACTGCGAACCTCACCGTTACTGAGTGTGATTTGCTTGTTGTACTTGGAGCAAGATTTTCAGACCGTGTAACCGGTAATTCCTCCAAATTTGCGAAAAAAGCCAAAATCGTACAGTTTGACGTGGATCCGGCAGAGGTTAATAAAAACATCGTGGTAAATCATGAAGTGATTGGTGATTTGAAAGACTCACTGGCGCTTGTGAATGAGGAATTAGAACAGTTAAATCATGATGAGTGGATGCAGCATGTATTAGAAAGAAAAGCTGCCAATCCGCTTACATATCGAGAAGACATCTTAACCGGACCTTATGTAATCGAGGAGATTTATAAGGCAACCAAAGGAGATGCCATTGTAGCAACAGATGTAGGACAGCATCAAATGTGGGCAGCACAGTATTACAAATACCAGAAACCAAGAACACTTATTACTTCCGGTGGACTTGGTACGATGGGATATGGTCTTGGAGCAGCGATTGGAGCCAAAGTTGGTGTGCCGGACAAACCGGTATTCAACATTGCAGGAGATGGATGTTTCCGTATGAATATGAATGAAATTCTGACCGCAGTAAGATACAACGTACCAATTATTCAGGTAGTACTGAACAATCAGGTTCTTGGAATGGTTCGTCAGTGGCAGACGTTGTTCTATGGACAGAGATATTCACAGACCGTTCTGGATGATGGAACAGATTTTACAAAGATTAGTGAAGCGATGGGAGCTACTGCGATCAAAGTAGCAAAGAAAGAAGAAGTTGCACCGGCAATTAAGAAGGCATTGGAAGCCAAAGGACCGGTCGTAATCGAATGTCTGATTCCGGAAGATGAAAAAGTATGGCCAATGGTTGCGCCGGGAGCAGCAATCAATGAATGTTTCGATGACAAGGATCTCGAACAGAAATAATCACGTAACCATGAGACACATTCACAGGCGCAGCTAACATAACGCCTGTGTCAAATAAATAAAAGAAATGAGGATTTAGAAAAAATGAGTAGAGTGTACAACTTTTCAGCAGGTCCGGCTGTATTACCGGAAGAAGTATTAAAAGAAGCAGCAGATGAAATGATGGATTATCGTGGAACCGGTATGTCCGTAATGGAAATGAGTCACCGTTCCAAAGCATACGACCAGATTATCAAAGAAGCGGAACAGGATTTAAGAGATTTAATGAATATTCCGGATAACTACAAAGTATTATTCTTACAGGGTGGAGCTTCACAGCAGTTTGCAATGATTCCAATGAACCTTATGAAAAACAAAAAAGCTGCTTACATCGTAACCGGACAGTGGGCAAAGAAAGCTTTCCAGGAAGCACAGATTTATGGAGATGCAGTGAAAGTTGCTTCTTCCGAAGACAAAACCTTCAGCTACATTCCGGACTGCTCTGATCTGGATATTCCGGAAGATGCAGACTATGTTTACATTTGTGAGAATAACACTATTTACGGTACAAAGTTCAAAGAACTTCCAAATACAAAGGGACACACTTTAGTAGCAGACGTTTCTTCCTGCTTCCTTTCTGAACCGGTAGACGTATCCAAATATGGCGTAATCTACGGTGGTGTTCAGAAAAACATCGGACCGGCAGGTGTTGTTATCGTAATCATTCGTGAGGACCTGATTACAGAGGATACCCTTCCTGGAACACCAACCATGTTAAAATACAAAATCCATGCAGATGCACAGTCTCTTTACAACACACCACCTGCATACGGAATTTACATTTGCGGAAAAGTATTCAAATGGTTGAAGAAAATGGGCGGCTTAGATGCTATGAAGAAGAGAAATGAAGAAAAAGCTAAGATTCTTTATGATTTCTTAGATGAAAGCAAACTCTTCAAAGGTACTGTAGTTGCCAAAGATCGTTCCCTTATGAATGTACCTTTCGTAACCGGTAATGAAGAATTAGATGCGAAGTTTGTAAAAGAAGCAAAAGAAGCAGGTTTTGAGAACTTAAAGGGACACAGAACCGTTGGTGGTATGAGAGCCAGCATCTACAATGCTATGCCAAAAGAAGGAGTAGAAAAACTCGTAGAATTCATGAAAAAATTCGAAGCAGAAAATGCATAATCAGCAAAAATATGCAGTGACAATAAAAAATATTTAAATCGAAAGTATTTCGGTCGAAAGCATTTCGATTGAAAACTTTTCGATTACATATTAGGAGGAGTATCATGGCAAAGATTAAATGTTTAAATCCAATTTCCGAACTTGGACTTAACAACTTAACAGACAACTATACAATTACAGATAATTATGATGAGGCAGATGCAGTTTTAGTACGAAGTGCTGCTATGCATGACCTTGATCTTCCGGATTCTCTTGTGGCAATTGCCAGAGCAGGAGCCGGAGTAAACAACATTCCATTAGACAAATGCGCAGACAAAGGTATTGTTGTATTTAACACACCGGGTGCCAATGCCAACGGTGTAAAAGAAATGGTAGTAGCAGGTATTATGCTTGCTTCCCGTGACCTTGCAGGCGGTATGAAATGGATTGAAGAGAACAAAGAAGATGAAAACATTAACAAGACAATGGAAAAAGCAAAGAAAAACTTTGCAGGACGTGAAGCAAAAGGCAAAAAGCTTGGTGTTATCGGACTTGGAGCAATCGGTGTTTTAGTAGCAAACGCAGGTCAGGCACTTGGTATGGAAGTATACGGATGCGACCCATACATTTCCATCAATCATGCACTTGGACTTTCCAGAAAAGTAAAACTCGTCAAATCCAACGAAGAAATCTTCAAAACCTGTGATTACATTTCCGTTCACGTTCCACTTTTGGACGACACAAGAGAAATGATCAACAAAGACACAATGGCAATGATGAAAGACGGCGCAATCATCTTAAACTTTGCACGTGACCTTCTGGTAAATGATGATGACATGGAACAGGCGCTTGCATCCGGAAAAGTTGCAAAATATGTAACAGACTTCCCAAATGCCAAAACAGCCAAAATGGACGGCGTTATTGCCTTCCCTCATCTTGGAGCTTCTACAGAAGAATCCGAGGACAACTGTGCAGTAATGGCAGTAGATGAAATCATGGATTACATCGAGAACGGAAATATCAAAAACTCTGTAAACTATCCAAACTGCGATGCAGGAGTTTGCGAAGCTGCAAGCCGTATTACCATTTGTCACAAGAACATTCCTAACATGTTAACACAGTTTACATCTGCACTTTCAGACAAGAATGTAAATATCGACAACATGATTAACAAATCCCGTGGAGACTATGCTTACTGTATTATCGATGCTGCAACTACAGATACCGATGATGTTAAGAAGGCAATCGAGGGAATCGACGGAGTACTTAAAGTACGTGTAATCAAATAGAATTGGAAAAGGGTTTCCAGTGTCTTGAATTTACCACCAAATTGGCTGTTCGAAGTTGATTTGGTGGTCTTTTCTTTGCCTGACCTTCCAGATTTACCACCGAAAGCAAGTTTTTCGGCAAGATAGGTGGTCTTTTCTCGGTTTAGCTTTTCGAATTTACCACCGGATACGCGATTTTGAGCAAGATAGGTGGTCTTTTCTCGGCTTGGCTTTTCGAGTTTACCACCGGATATGCGTGTTTTGGAAAGCCGAAAAACCAACGCAACAAGAAAAGGGTTCAGGCATAAAGCCGGGACCCGTGTAGCTTAGTCTCGATTATGAAGAACCATATACTCCAGCGTGCATGTATACTCTAGCGAGCCATAAGCTCAGTAATCTCGCCAATATACATATTGTGATAGTCACCGTCTTTATAAAAATTCTCTGCAATCGACGGATCACAGAAGCCATCTTCAGTCAGTGTGTGCTTGGATAACTTCTTACAGATAATAACAGCGTCGGACTCATCAATAAAAGGCACTCCCTGATGATAGCTTACATCTAGTCTGGCGTTGTGAATCTTATCCTCATTTCTTCCGGATACTGCGCCGAGATATTTGAGCGTTCCACGACTTCCCTCGCCCATAAAGGAAAGTGAAAAAGTATCCGCAGCATCTAACATTTCTCTGGTATAACGACTTTCTCGAACAAAAATATAAACTACATTCTTATTCCACATAACTCCCATACCGCCCCAGGAAGCAGTCATTGTGTTGCTTTTGCCAAGATGCTCCGTCGTGATCAACATCCATTCTT